>CANQLH010000020.1 GCA_947624655.1 uncultured Clostridia bacterium
ATATAGGAAAAAGAAAACCGATTACAATTTCAATGTAAAAGGTTTCCTTTTCATGTCATTAGGGCTGAGTAGTAACTCAAGTTTCAAATTAAAGTTAATTATTTTTTTAAAATTATAGACTAACTGTGTATTTTGTGATAAAATAATAAATATAGTTATGCGGGTATAATTTAGTGGTAGAATGTCATGCTTCCGACCTGATAGCGCGGGTTCGATTCCCGCTACCCGCTCCACGTTATACAAAACTTAAGATATATTAAAATTTTCTTTATTTTATTTAAAATTTCAAAAATTTTTGAGTTCAGCACAAAATTATAGATGTTTTTTTAATTGGCTATTTGCTTAAAATTATAACTAGTATAATTAAGGCAAATACTATAATAGTTTCGACAACTAAGCAAAATAAAAGTAAGTATGTAGAAGTAGGAGATTAATATGGCAAAGAGTAAGAAAATATTAATAATAATATCTATAGTATTGATTTTAATATTAGTTTTAACTGAAATTTTTATTTATATGTATATAAATAATGTAAATATTGAGTTAAAGGAATTTCAAAACAGTGAAAGATTTTCTTCTGGATCCGCAGCTGGTTTAGGCTCCATATTTAGTATAATGATTTTGTATGGATTAATGATGTGGGATGCAATTATAATAGGTATAGTACTATTATTGATATGGATTACTTATGCTATAATTTATTATATAAGAAAAAGAAAATATTGAAGAAGCATATCTTTTAAATATTTAGCCTATTGCTGAATATAGTATTATTACAAAAGAATTAATAAATTTAAATAAAATGTATATGTAATATTTAAAATAATAAAAATTTTTTTGTAAAGTGTTGACATTTGAAGAAAAAGTATAGTATAATAATTTCTGTCAGTTAATGCAGCTGTGGCGGAACTGGCAGACGCACAGGACTTAAAATCCTGCGGGACTTAACTCCCGTACCGGTTCGATTCCGGTCAGCTGCACCAAAAATAAAAATCCTAGAATACTTAATATGTAGGTAATCTAGGCTTTTATTATGTTATTAAAAATAATATTTCATGTGTACATTATTGTAATCTAGAAGCATCATTGCAAAAAGGAGCGATTGAAAAGAATCATAATATGTAAAAAAAGAAAAAGTTGAAAAATAAGGAATTATGTAGTATAATAAAAATGGTTTCTATGATTTAGAACAAAAAATCAATCCACAACACATTAAGAAAGGGTGAACTTTATGAAAAAGAAATTGTTAAAAATTTTAGGAACGATTTTGATAGTTGTAGCATTTTTCATTGATCAGTATCACATTCGGCAATACTACGGTATTGATCCAAGAATTTGGTTCTTTGTAGTATTCGGTATATCTTTTGTTGGGTTTGTTGCTATTTTGGTTATTTTTTATTCTGAAATCAACAGTGCACAAGAGTATTTTAAGGCTCATTCATTTTCTGAATTTATATCAGAAGTATACAGAAAAGTAAAAACCATAACTGCAAAAATAGTGAATAGTTTTATTTATGATTTATTAATTTTTATTACTACGGTGGTTGCATTCACTGGAATTATGTACAAATTATTCTTTAAAGATGACTTTATGGCAAGGACAACATTATATATTGTTTTTCTAGTTATTATAATATGTACAGCTCTAAGTAGATTAATAAAAGCAATATTCATTGAAAGAGAAAAACGTACAAAAGAATTAGTATACGGTGGAATGTGGGTATTCATATTCTTAATAAATTTCTTAGAATTTGTATGTAGCTGAAAACAAGTGAATTGATTTCTCAGAGGAGTTTGTTACTTCTCTGAGTTTTATTTAATAGGAAATTTCTCCAAAATTCCTATTAGATAAAAAATCTAAACACATCCTTTAATATTTACTACTTTAGTAAAATATCATAAAAGTATTGACATTAATAGATTTTTTGATATATTATATAGACAAGTAAAAGAGCAATGCAGGAGGATATATACATGGAGAATGCCACGCAGTTTTTTAGGTTTAATGATAGATTTGAAACGATGCAAGATGAAGAAATAATTGCGTTAATTAAGTCTAATAATAAGGAAGCACTAGATTATCTATTAAACAAATATAAAGAACTTGTTTATATGAAAGTAAGTAAGTATTTTATAGTTGGAGCAGAAAAAGAGGACATATTTCAAGAAGGCATGATTGGTCTATATAAAGCTATACAGAATTATAAAGGTAATAAGCATAATTCATTTAAAACATTTGCAAATCTTTGTATAGAAAGGCAATTAATAACTGCAATAAAAACATCTAATAGACAAAAACATATGCCACTTAATTCTTACTTATCATTAAATATGTCTACTTATGATGAAGATGATGATAAAACATTATTAGATATTTTAAACAACAAAACTGCAGAAGATCCATTAGAAACAATTACTAAAAAGGAATATTATGAAAATGTAGAAAACAGCATTGATAAAACCCTTAGTGATTTTGAAAAAAAGGTTTTAAAGAAATTTATAAAAGGAGATAGTTATGTAAAAATTGCTGAAGAATTATCTTCGCCTGTAAAATCTGTTGACAATGCCATTCAAAGAATTAGAAAGAAAGCAACCAAAAGTATAATAAATAATGAAGATGTATAGTCTAGTATTTATAAACTAGACTATATAATATAAATGCTTCTATAGCTCAGTAGGTAGAGCACTTCCATGGTAAGGAAGAGGTCGGGGGTTCGATTCCCCCTGGAAGCTCCAAAATAGCTTTTTGCCGAGCTACTTAAAAGTATTAAAGTGAGTTTAAAGAAAAAAGTGAATATTTTATTTTTTCACAATGGATATTTTTTAATAATATTAAATTTTCTGCATAAAATAAATATATAATTGTTGACAAAGAATTCTTTTAATGTTACAATTATTATACCAGAAGGATATAACCTTTGTTTGGTGTACAGACAACGTTAGATTGAAAAATTAAGTGTATTTTGAATACACCTACTTGTCTGGGGAAGTCAGTCAACTGACTTCTTTTTTATGGTAGATAAATTGATGTGTTCAAAAAATTAGTCTTTTTTCTGTAAACTGTAA
The DNA here is from genome assembly GCA_947624655.1 of uncultured Clostridia bacterium. Taxonomy (GTDB): domain Bacteria; phylum Bacillota; class Clostridia; order TANB77; family CAG-508; genus JAAWPK01. Next base: position 3,067 of record CANQLH010000020.1, read on the forward strand.
AATCTTGATTCTGTAAATAATTATAATAACAATGCCTAACTTCTCCCACTAATAAATCGGCAGCTTGTACAGGATAGTTATAATAAGAATTTTTATATTTTACTTTTACAGAAACGGATGAAAGGATTGGAGGAAAACTAATTCCATAATCATAATTCAAAATTCCAAATTGTAATTCTTCTTTTATACTGCTTTCTAAATCATAATATCCATTTGATACTGTTGATTGCTCATCTAAATTAAGAATAAGCTTAACAGGACTATTGGGATTTATTCTATTTTGAGAAATTAAATTTTCAACAATTCTTTTTACTTCTCTTTTTATAATATAATCTTTAAATCGACCTTTAGATGCTTTACTATCAAATATGTAATCTTTAACTTTATGATTAGATACAACAGCTACTGAAGTGTCATATTTTTTTATGAAATTCAATAATCTTCTTCTGTCAGAATGTTTTAACATATTTGATTTTAGCTCTGGACAAAGATATTTACAATTTTGATGATTATGTGTTAAACAAAATTCAGTTTGTATATCAATATCTTTTCTAAAATCTTGGCAATATTTAGGCTTTATTAAGTTTACTAAAGCTTTGTATTGTCTGGAAAAATTTTCTTGCTCTTTTAAAGATAGAAAGAATACACCACCATATACAAATACTAATTCTTCTGGTTCTCCTTTTACTAATCTTCCAGAATCGTCCATATTTATATAAATATTCTGCATATTATCTTCATCATTTTCATTCATATTTTGCTCCTTAAATATAATAATTATTATAAATATTATATATTGCATTAATGAATTTTGCAATATTTTATAAAATTTATGTTATTTTCTTTATTTATAATTGTTGAAAAACGTCAGAACTTATGGTATAAATATATCAATAAGTCAAATATAAAATAATATTTCATTCTAATAAAAAGGAAAATAAAATATGGATTTAGCAATAAAAAAACTAATAGATACTGGTGCAATAATATGTGGAAGAATAATAAAAGAAGATGGGATTGTAAAATTTGAAAGAATAGAAGCATCACAGATAGAAAATATTCCAGAAGAAGAAATAGGCTTTGCAACAGCATCTATGGGAAGATCAATTTTTACAATTGATGAAAATGGAAAAATACATAATTTTAAAGGAGTAGATTCTCATCTTCAAGTATCAGAGATAGGACCTGCGAAGTTAGTAAATGCAAAAACAATAGAATATGTTTTTAAAGAATCTAATGGATATAAAGTTAGTGCTGTTGTTTTTAATGATAAAAATCCAGAAATTAGAATTAATGGAGCCTCTCCACTAGAAGATATAGAAATTGAAGGAGATATAAATAGAAGATTAACAGAAATGGGAATAAAAGTTCCTAAAATTAGATATATAAGAGAAATACCACAAGATTTCAGTATAAAATATGGTCTACCAATAAAAGTAAATGGTAGTTTAGATGAGTTCAAATCGGATTATGCAGTAGAAGATGATAAGAGAAAGAAAAGATTAAAAGAAATTTATGGTAATGATTATTCCCAAGAGTTGAGAGATAATCAAAGACCGGAAAATATGAGAGAATATTTGCAAAGAATTGGATTTTTATCATCTCCAGAAGTTCAAGCAAAAATTGAATCATTAGGATACTCGGTGCAAAAGTTTATAGAAGCAGTAGATAGTTCATATTCGAGGGGACAAAGATATGGACAAGCAGAAAGAATTATAGAGAATCCTTTTAGAATTTCAGATTTAGAAACTTGTATAACAAATGGTAACAAAAAACAATTGCAAGCAATAATGGATTTTTCAAAAATGCAAAATAACAATTTTACAGAACAATTAGCAGAAAATTTCGGAAAAAATATTGCAACACTTATGAGTAATGGTTGGGAATGTGAAAATTTAGTTCATAGACAAGATTTTTCACTAGCAGGTGAATTTTGTGATGATTCTTATTTTGATATATTTGAAAAGCAAGAAGAAATGAAAGAAAAATATAAAAAAGAACCATATAAAGCTGATGAATTTTTTAAAGAAGTAAGACGCAAATATACAGGCCAAGTTATGCATATTGCCTCTTGTATTAAAGTTGTTCAGAATGCTATGTCATTAACAGGAAAGAGTAGAGAAGAAGCTGACAGTATACTAGAAAAGTTTGTAAACAGTTTCACTAATAATTTAGATATTAAAAAAATAGGAGAGATATTAAAAAAAGATGAAACTGCAATAGAAGCAAGTTTAATGAATGAATTTGGAGATACAAAACAAAATTGGATAGAAAAAATGGCTGGACAAGACAGAGAAGAAGGTTTAGTTATGGATGAAGCAATATATAATTCACATATTGAAAATGAAAAATTTTACACAAAAGTTTCTGAAATGATTACAGAAAAACTAAGGATTAGGCTAGACGAAAAATTAAAAGACGTAATGCAATTAGATATGCAAAGTGGAGCAAAAAAGGGGCAAGAACTAGCAATATTAATAACACAAGATTTAGAAAAAAGAAAAACATTAGAAGAAGCAAAAAAATTAAAGCAAGCTTATGAACAACAATTATCAATTAAAAAAGGAGAAAGCCCTAAAGAAACTCAAAAGCAAGGAGTAGATTATGATGAATAATAAATTAATTCCAACAAATGGAAAAAACTAAAGAATAGAAATGAGGTAAACAATGATAATACAAGGAAAACCAGAATTAGGATTACAAAAGCACCAGCAAGATGCTTATCAATCAGTTCAAGAAGCATATGAGACTAAAAACAAAGCATCAGTTGTAATACCTACTGGATGTGGAAAATCATTTATTGCATTACAACTTATGGTAGATAACAAAGATAAAAGAATTTTATTTATGGCACCAAGTAATGCGATAAAGAATCAAATGTATAATTATATTGCTAAATATATTGTTGGAGAAGAACCATCGAAAGAAAGACCAGCAAAGATGATAGCAGATGAATATTTTCCAAATTTAAAAATAATGTTATATCCATCTTTGTTAAGGGTAACAGATGAACAAATGGATAACTTAGATGCAGATATTATAATTATGGATGAATTACATAGAACAGGCGCAGATAAATGGGGAGAAAGAATTAATACATTATTAGACAAAAATCCAAATGCAAAAATATTAGGACTAACAGCAACTCCAGATAGAATGGATGATAAAAATGTTATAGATAGCTTGTTTGAAGGAAGCATAGATTATGAATTAACATTAGTAGAAGCATTAAGAAGGAGAATAGTAGAAGCACCAACATATGTAAAATGTGATTATGCATTAGGTGAATATTTAGATGGTATAAGGACTGCAATAGCGAATTGCAGTGATGAACAAACTAAAAAAGAGCTACAAGATAAATACGATAAAATGAGAAGGATAGTAGAGCAAGCAGATGGCATACCAGAACTGTTTGCAAAAAATATAAAGAAGAAAGATGGAAAATACATAATATTTTGCAGAGATAAAGAACATATGGATGAATTAATGAGCAAAGCAAAAGAATGGTTTGGAGCTATTGATTCAGAACCTGAAATATATTCAGTTTTTTCAGGAGAAGGATATTCAGAGAAAAGTAATAAAGACACAATTGAAGCTTTTGAAAATTCAAAATCAGACCATACCAAACTACTATTTTCTATTGAAATGTTAAATGAAGGAGTACATATAGAGGATATTTCAGGGGCCATTATGGCAAGACCAACAGACTCAAAGATTATCTATTTACAGCAATTAGGTAGAGTATTATCTTCCGATACTTCAAGAGAAAAGACGATAGTATTTGATTTAGTAAATAATTATTTAAAAAATAATTTAGACGCTGAAATTAATAAAAATATGGGCACAGAAGCAAAAAATATTGAAGGTGGTCATACTAATAATAGCGGTGGAGATGTAGGCTCTTGGATAAAGGATATAGACAATTTTAGAATACAAGGAGAGACAAAAGAATTTTTAGAATTATTAAATGAAGTACAAGGAATAATAGATAGAAGCAGTTATTTAACTAATGCACGAGCAATAAAAGAGTGGATAAAAAAATCAGGAGAAACTAAGCCACCATCTCAGAAAGCTAAAGATGAAGAAGAAGGAAGGTTAGGAAGAGCTTTATCTAATATTAGACAGGGATTAATAAAACCATATATGAGACTAGAAACAGAGGAAGAAAGGGAAAAATATAGAGAAGACCATCCAGAAATAGATGAAGTCTTAGAAATTATAAATGAAATAGATGAAAATAATTTTTCGCCATATTTACGAAATGCAAGAACAATAAAAAAGTGGATAGATGCATCAGGAGAAACTAAGCCACCATCTTCGATAGCTAAAGATGAAGAAGAAAGAAGATTAGGAAATGCTTTAGTTAGAATTAGACATGGATTAATAAAACCATATATGAGACTAGAAACAGAGGAAGAAAGGGAAAAATATAGAGAAGACTATCCAGAACTAGATGAAGTTTTAGAAATTATAAATAAAATAGATGAAAATAAACCAACACATTTACAAAATGCACGAGCAATAAAAAAGTGGATAGATGCATCAGGAGGAACTAAGCCACCAACTAAAGATGCTAAAGATGAAGAAGAAAGAATGTTAGGAAAGGCTTTATCTAATATTAGACAGGGATTAATAAAACCATATATGAGTAAAAAAACAGAAGAAGAAAGGAAGCAATTTAGAAAAGATTATCCAGAAATAGATGAAATTCTAGAAATTATAAATGAAATAGATGAAAATAAACCAACACATTTACGAAATGCACGAGCAATAAAAGAGTGGATAGATGCATCAGGAGAAACTAAGCCACCAGCTGCAAGTTCTAAAGATGAAGAAGAAAGAAGGTTAGGACAAGCTTTAGGTAGCATTAGACAGCGCTTAATAAACCCATATATGAGACTAGAAACAGAAGAAAAAAGGGAGCAATTTAGAAAAAAACATCCAGAACTAGATGAAGTTTTAGTAATTATAAATGAAATAGATGAAAAAAATATACCAACATATTTACAAAATGCACGAGCAATAAAAGAGTGGATAGATGCATCAGGAGAAACTAAGCTGCCATCTCAAAAAGCTAAAGATGAAGAAGAAGGAAGGTTAGGAAGGGCTTTATCTAATATTAGAAAGTTATTAATAAAACCATATATGATACTAGAAACAGAAGAAGAAAGAGAAAAATATAGAAAAGACCATCCAGAAACAGATGAAGTTCTTGATATAATAAGTGAGTTAGATATGCAAAGTGGAACAAAAAAGGGACAAGAACTAGCAATATTAATAAGACAAGACTTAGAAAAAAGAAAAGCATTAGAAGAAGCAAAAAAATTAAAGCAAGCTTATGAACAACAATTATCAATAAAAAAAGGAGAAAGCCCTAAAGAAACTCAAAAGCAAGGAGTAGATTATGATGAATAATAAATTAATTCCAACAAATGGGGATAGTATAAAATAAAAAATTTTTTCAGAAATATATTTTTTAAATGAAATAAAAGTACTTACAGCAGCAAGATGTTTGATAACATTTTGTTATTTTATCAAATAGGAAATTTCTCCGAAATTCCTATTAGATAAAATAAGCTGAACGCAGCCTTTGAGCTTTCATCCCTTTGGGAGAAAACTCAAATCGGCACGAACAAATGACACCGAGGCACTTTGTTCTATGTAAAACATTTAAATTTTTTGCATAAAATATTGATAGAAATGCAAAATAATGATAAAATTATGATAACATTTTTTGAGGAGGAATATTAAATGATTAATATTAGACCAGTATCAGATTTAAGAAATAAATATCCAGAGATAGAGGAACTAGTTTTAAAAGAAGATGAAGCAGTTTATCTAACCAAAAATGGATATGGCTCAATGGTAGTAATGAGTTTAGAAAAATACTCTAAATTAATGAGCAATTCAGAATATAATGAATATATTGAAAATGCATTGGATGAAGCAGATAAAGAAGCAGAAAACCCTAATACTAAATATTTTACTCATGAAGAAGTATTTGGCAACATAAGGAGGAAATTGAATGGAGAAAAAATATAAAATAAAATATCTTCCTTTGTTCTATAAAGATTTAGATCATATTACTGATTATATTAAATACCAATTGAGAAATGAAATAGCTGCAAATAACTTCGTTAATAAACTTGAAGCAGAAATAAGACAAAGAGCATTTAGTCCTAATTCATATGAAGAATATATATCTATTAGAAGTAGAAAAAATACATATTTTAGAATATATGTGGATAATTATACTGTTTTTTATACAGTAAAAGACAATACTATGGAAGTTAGAAGAATTTTATATTCAAGAAGAAATTTTGATAAATTAATCTAAAAATAAGAATAAGTTTAAAAATTAAAACTTTAAATTGTATTATTGAATAAAAATTTTTTTTATGTTATAAATATAATTGTATTATTTTAAATAACAGATTAAGTTAGTTAGAAAAATATAATTGTTAATAAGATTACTAAAGAATAGAAATGAGGTAAACTATGATAATACAAGGAAAACCAGAATTAGGATTACAAAAGCACCAGCAAGATGCTTATCAATCAGTTCAAGAAGCGTATGAAACTAAAAATAAAGCATCAGTTGTAATACCTACTGGATGTGGAAAATCATTTATTGCATTACAACTTATGGCAGACAACAAAGACAAAAGAATTTTATTTATGGCACCAAGTAATGCGATAAAGAATCAAATGTATAATTATATTGCTAAATATATTGTTGGAGAAGAACCATCGAAAGAAAGACCAGCAAAGATGATAGCAGATGAATATTTTCCAAATTTAAAAATAATGTTATATCCATCTTTGTTAAGGGTAACAGATGAACAAATGGATAACTTAGATGCAGATATTATAATTATGGATGAATTACATAGAACAGGCGCAGATAAATGGGGAGAAAGAATTAATACATTATTAGACAAAAATCCAAATGCAAAAATATTAGGACTAACAGCAACTCCAGATAGAATGGATGATAAAAATGTTATAGATAGCTTGTTTGAAGGAAGCATAGATTATGAATTAACATTAGTAGAAGCATTAAGAAGGAGAATAGTAGAAGCACCAACATATGTAAAATGTGATTATGCATTAGGTGAATATTTAGATGGTATAAGGACTGCAATAGCGAATTGCAGTGATGAACAAACTAAAAAAGAGCTACAAGATAAATACGATAAAATGAGAAGGATAGTAGAGCAAGCAGATGGCATACCAGAACTGTTTGCAAAAAATATAAAGAAGAAAGATGGAAAATACATAATATTTTGCAGAGATAAAGAACATATGGATGAATTAATGAGCAAAGCAAAAGAATGGTTTGGAGCTATTGATTCAGAGCCTGAAATATATTCAGTTTTTTCAGGAGAAGGTTATTCAGTGAAAAGTAATAAAGACACAATTGAGGCTTTTGAAGATTCAAAATCAGACCATACAAAACTACTATTTTCTATTGAAATGTTAAATGAAGGATTGCATGTAGAGGATATTTCAGGGGTAATTATGACAAGACCAACAGACTCAAGGATTATTTATTTACAGCAATTAGGTAGAGCATTATCTTCCGATACTTCAAGAGAAAAAACAATAGTGTTTGATTTAGTAAATAACTATTTAAAAAACAATTTAGATGCTGAAATTAATAAAAACGTAAACACTGAAGCAAGAAATATTGAAGATGGTCATACTAATAGTGGCGATAGAGATGTTAGTACTTGGATAGAAGATATAGATATTTTTAGAATACAAGGAGAGACAAAAGATTTTTTAGAATTATTAAATGAAGTACAAGGAATAATAGATAGAAGCGGTTATTTAACTAATGCAAGAGCAATAAAAGCGTGGATAGAAAAATCAGGAGGAACTAAGCCACCATCTCAGAAAGCTAAAAATAAAGAAGAAAAAAGATTAGGAAGTTTTTTATGTAGCATTAGACAGAAATTAATAAAACCATATATGAGACTAGAAACAGAAGAAGAAAGAGAAAAATATAGAAAAGACCATCCAGAAATAGATGAAATTCTAGAAATTATAAATGAAATAGATGAAAATAATATTTCGCCATATTTACAAAATGCAAGAAAAATAAAAGAGTGGATAGAAAAGTCAGGAGGAATCAAGCCACCGTCTCCGACGGCTAAAGATGAAGAAGAAAAAAGATTAGGAATAGCTTTATCTACTATTAGACATGTATTAATAAAACCATATATGAGTCTAGAAACAGAAGAAGAAAGAGAAAAATATAGAGAAGAACATCGAGAAATAGAAGAGATTTTAGAAATTATAAATGAAATAGATGAAAAAAATATACCAATATATTTACAATATGCAAGAGAGATAAAAGAGTGGATAGAACAATCAGAAGGAACTAAGCCACCTTCTATGAAAGCTAAAGATAAAGAAGAAAGCAGGTTAGGAAGAAATTTAGTTAATATTAGATATAGATTAATAAAACCATATATGAATCTAGAAACAGAAGAAGAAAGGGAGCAATTTAGAAAAGACCATCCAGAAATAGGTGAAGTTATAGAAATTATAAATGAAATAGATGAAAAAAATATTCCGCCACATCTAGTTAATGCAAGAAAAATAAAAGAGTGGATAGAACAATCAGGAGAAACTAAGCCACCGTCTCAGACAGCTAAAGATGAAGAAGAAAAAAGATTAGGAAGTGCTTTATCTACTATTAGACAGGCATTAATAAACCCATATATGAGACTAGAAACAGAAGAAGAAAGGGAGCAATTTAGAAAAGACCATCCAGAAATAGGTGAAGTTATAGAAATTATAAATGAAATAGATGAAAAAAATATTCCAACACATCTAGTTAATGCAAGAAAAATAAAAGAGTGGATAGAACAATCAGGAGGAACCAAGCCACCTTCTCAGACAGCTAAAGATGAAGAGGAAAAAAGATTAGGAAGGTTTTTAGGTAATATTAGACAGAGATTAATAAAACCATATATGAGACTAGAAACAGAAGAAGAAAGAGAAAAATATAGAAAAGTTCATCCAGAAACAGATGAAGTTCTTGATATAATAAGTGAGTTAGATATGCAATGTGGAACAAAAAAGGGACAAGAACTAGCAATATTAATAAGACAAGACTTAGAAAAAAGAAAAGCATTAGAAGAAGCCAAAAAATTAGAACAAGCTTATGAACAGCAATTATCAATTAAAAAAGAAGAAAGACCTAAAGAAACTCAAAAGCAAGGAGTAGATTACGATGAATAATAAATTAATTACAACAAATGGTGTATGGTATAAAATAAAAAATTTTTTCAGAAATATATTTTTTAAAGAAAAATCGTATAACAAAAATGAGACTAAAATTATTAATAATGAGCAAATAAACAGCAATTTTGTACGCGAAAATAATTTAAAAGAAAGATTTGAAATAGAAAATAGAAAACAAAATTTAGCAAATAAATTACTATATGGAGAAATAGGTACAAGTGAATTAAATGAAAATGAAGTAGACGAAATGATAGAGTATTTTACAAAAGATATTCAAAATATTGATAATGAGTTGTTAAGAATAAAACAACATATTCTTGCTATGAGACAAGAACTAGAACAATTATAAAAATTATATAAGTCTTTATTGACATTGTTTTAAATATATGATAATCTAGTATAGAAAACTAGATTATCATTTTTTCGGAGGTACGAATGAGTAGAATAAAATTAAAAGACAGAGTATTACCGACATATACAAAGGGAGAAGAGATATTTAATATGACATCACATATTGTACGGTGGAGTACTTGGAATTGTAGCAACAGTATTATGTGTTGTTATGGCATCAATTCATAAGAATGTATATGGGATAATTAGTGGTGCAATATTTGGTGCAACAATGATAATTTTGTACACAATGTCTAGTATATATCACGGCTTAAAACCAAATTCAACAGGTAAGAAAGTATTTCAAGTATTAGATCATTGCTCGATATTTTTACTTATTGCAGGTTCGTATACTCCTTTTACTTTGTGTACATTAAGAGAATATGATACAGCAACTGGATGGGTTATATTTGGAATTATTTGGGCTATGGCAATATTAGGGATAGCATTAAATTCGATAGATTTGAAACAATATAAAAAATTCTCAATGATATGTTATTTAGGTATGGGATGGTGCATAATTGCGAAAGCATCATTACTTCCAAAACTTCTTGGCATTAATGGAGTTATATTACTTGTTGCAGGAGGAATTATATATACATTAGGAGCTGTACTTTATGCAGTTCGGCAAAAAGCACAAATATATACACTCGATGTTCCACTTGTGTATATGTCTAGCAAGCTTTTTACATTTTATGTGTATACTTTTATATGTAATGTAAATTAATTTGAACAAACGGTCAAAAATATGCAAATGTTTGAAAAAAACTTGCATATTTTTTATTTAGATAATATAATGAGGAAAAGCTAAAAATAGAAAAGGTGGATGATGAAAATGCACGAACAAAGACATAAAATTGTAGAAATAAAAGATTTAAAAGATATGCTAAAAAAGTCTGGAGAATTATATGGAGATAGACCAGCATATAAATTTAAAACAGATGTACAAGACAAATTCGACATAATAACTCATAAAGAATATAGAGAAATGGTTGATGCATTGGGCACAGCATTTATAAAACTTGGATTAAAAGGCAAAAGAATTGCTGTAATATCAGAGAATAGATATGAATGGGGACTTTCATATCTTGCAATAGTTTGCGGAACGGGACTTGTTGTGCCACTTGATAAATCTTTACCTGAAAATGAAATAAAAAGTTTACTTGAACGTTCAGAGGCAGAGGCAATATGCTATTCAAAAAAATATGATGAAATAATGAAAAGGCTAAAAGCAGAAGGTGTTGGAAAATTAAAGCATTTAATTTCGATGGATTTACCAAAACACGAAGATGGTGTGTATTCTTTAAAAGAATTGTTAGAGAAGGGAAGAAAGCTAGTTGCAGAAGGAGATAGAAGCTTCATAGATGCAAAAATAAATGCTGAGGAAATGGATATGATGTTATTTACATCAGGAACTACATCAGCTTCAAAAGCTGTTGAATTATCACATAAGATAATTTGCGCAAACCTTATGGATATAGCATCTGTACTAGATATAAATGAAAATGATACAATGCTTTCGTTTTTGCCAATGCATCACGCCTTTGAATGTACAGTTGGATTTTTATATCCTTTATATAAAGGAACAGCAGTTGCATTTTGTGAAGGTATAAAGCACATAGCTGATAATTTAAAAGAATATAGAATATCAGTTATGGTATCTGTTCCAATATTATTTGAAAATATGTATAGGAAATTGCTAAAAGGTATAGAGAAAAAAGGCAAATTAGATACAGTAAAAAAAGGTATAAAAATAAGCAATATGTTGTCAAAAGTGCATATTGATTTAAGAAAGAAATTATTTAAAGAAATACATGAAATTCTAGGTGGTAAAGTAAGACTATTTGTTAGTGGAGCTGCAGCATTAGACCCAGAGGTAGAAAAAGGATATAATGAACTTGGTATTAGACTAATACAAGGCTATGGTTTAACAGAAACAGCACCAGTCGTTGCAGCAAATACAGATTTTAAATATAGACTTCGGTTCAGTTGGTCCATTATTCCCAAGCCTAGAGGGAAGAATTGTAAATCCTAATGAAGAGGGAATTGGAGAACTTGAGGTAAAAGGACCTAGTGTAATGCTTGGATATTATCAAAATGAGGAGGCAACAAAAGAGGCATTTGATGATGGTTGGTTTAGGACAGGAGATTTAGGATATATAGACAAAGATGGTTTCTTATTTATATGTGGAAGAGAAAAAAGCGTTATAGTTCTAAAGAATGGAAAGAACATATTCCCAGAGGAACTTGAAAGCCTAGTAAATAGAATAGAAGGCGTTTCTGAATGTATGGTATATGGTAAGCCAGAAAAAGATGGAGATTCCAAAATTTGTGTTAAAGTTGTCTATGACCCAGAAGTAATGGAAGAAATGTATAAGACAACTAACGAAGCTGAAATATATGAAATTATAAGTAAAAAGGTAAAAGAAGTTAATAAAAAAATGCCACCATATAAATATATTAGAGAAGTAACTATTACAACAGAAGAATTAATCAAGACGACAACTGCTAAAATAAAGAGACATGAGGAAATTGCAAAAATATTAGCTTAAAATCTTATTAATAACTAATTATAAAAAACAATAAAATTTATTTGAAAAAGTTGCGTAAGCGACCAACCGAAGCGTTAGCGCAAAAGCGAATGGAGCAATTTACATTTTAATTTTAATTTGTAAATTGCGACACCAAAACTTTTGAAAAATAAATTTTATTGTTTTTCTATAACTATATAAAACAAATGATTGACACATAGTGGGTAAATAATATAAAATTATTATGTTATAAAATAATTTTATGACCTAAGCTATGTGTCATATTGTTTTATAATAATTATAAATTATATTGACATGCAAAATAGTGTAATAAAGAGGAGAGGAAAATGGAAGAAAAAAGTCAAGTTGAAGGAAGAAATGCAGTTTTAGAATTGCTTGAAAGTGATAAGGATATAAATAAAATATTTGTACAAAGTGGAGAAAAACATGGCTCAATAATGAAAATATTAAGTAAAGCTAAGGCTAAGGGAATAGTTGTTGTTGAAGTTCAAAGAAGGAAGTTAGATGAAATGAGTACATCTAATAATCATCAAGGAGTTATTGCTGTTGTTCCACCATTTGAATATGTAGAAGTTGAAGATATATTAGAAGAAGCAAGAGCGAAAAAAGAGGATGCTTTTATATTAATTCTTGATGGTATAGAAGATTCGCATAATCTTGGCTCAATAATAAGGACAGCAGAGACTGCTGGAGTTCATGGAGTAATAATTCCAAAAAGAAGAGCTGCATCAGTTAATGCAATTACATATAAAACGTCAGCTGGAGCAGTAGAATATATGAAAATTGCAAGGGTAAATAATATAAATGATACAATTAAGTATTTGAAAGACAATGGAGTATGGATATGTGGTGCAGATATGGATACAGATACTTTATATTATAACCAAGATTATAGTATGCCTGTTGCAATAGTTATTGGAAATGAAGGAAAACGGAATGAGTAGACTAACTAAAGAAAACTGTGATTTTGTTGTTAAAATTCCAATGAGCGGTAAGATAAGTTCACTAAATGCCTCTGTATCAGCAGGGATAATTATGTATGAAGTAGTAAGAAAAAGAAATATGTTGCAAAAATAAAGATAAAAATATATAATTACAGAAAATGGAGGTTAAACCTTGGAAGAAAATAGTGTAATTAGACCAGAAATTGAGGGAGTAGAAGAAGAAAAAATTGAAAAGACATTAAGACCTAAGACATTAGAAGAATATATAGGACAGACAAAGGTTAAGGAAAATATGAAGGTATATATTGAGGCTGCCAAGAAAAGAGGCGAGCCTCTTGACCATGTACTTTTATATGGTCCACCAGGACTTGGCAAAACGACACTTTCAAATATTATATCAAATGAGATGAATTCAAATATAAAAATAACATCAGGCCCTGCAATAGAAAAGCCGGGAGATTTAGCTGCACTTCTTACTAATCTTTCTGAATTTGATGTCCTTTTTATAGATGAAATACATAGATTAAATAAAAGTGTTGAAGAGATACTCTATCCTGCACTTGAAGATTATACTTTAGATATAATAATTGGAAAAGGACCAAGTGCAAGGTCAATAAGACTTGATTTACCTAAATTCACTCTTATTGGTGCAACAACAAAAGCAGGTTCTCTTACGACACCTTTAAGAGATAGATTTGGAATCGTTGCAAGACTTGAATTGTATAATACAGAAGAATTAACAACTATTGTAAAAAGGTCTGCTAAAATACTTGAAATGAGTATTGATGAAAATGCAGCAGAAGAAATTGCAAGAAGAGCAAGAGGAACTCCAAGAATTGCAAATAGAATATTAAAAAGAGTAAGAGACTATGCATTAGTTTTAGGAGATGGAAATATTACTCTTAAAATTGCAAAATTAGCTTTAGGCAAGCTTGAAATAGATGAACTTGGCCTTGATGAGATAGATAGAAAGATGCTACAAACTATGATAGAAAAATATAAGGGTGGACCTGTACGGAATAGAAACAATATCTGCAACTATTGGAGAAGAAGCTGATACAATAGAAGATGTATATGAACCATATCTAATACAAATTGGCTTCATATCTCGTACTCTTAGAGGTAGAATTGTACTTCCTGATGCGTATGCACATATGGGATATAAATATGAAAAGTAAAATAAGGAGTTAAGATGAAAAAGTCAGTTATTAAGAACTGTTTAATAGTATTAGGCTTCATAATAATTGCAAGTGGAGATGTATTCATACAAGAACTTTCAAATCTTGATGAAGTATGGATATATAACTTTGCAAGATGTATTCATGATGGATTATTGCCTTATAAAGAATTTAGTATGATTATAACACCATTGTTCCCGATGATTTGTTCAGTATTTTTACATATATTTGGAAATGAAATGGTGGTGCTTAGATTTTTAGAAGTAGTAGAAATAGCAGTTATATTATTTATGATATACAAAGTATTAACAAGACTAAAATTAAATAAGTATCTATCTCTAATAATACTACTTCGGAATATATTATATTCATTCTAGTATATTTTGTCTTGACTATAATTGGTGTGTACTTTTAGTTACACTAATAATATTGTATATCGAATTAAAATATGTAGATGAGGGGATAAAGCTTAATATAAAAAAAGATATAGCTTTAGGGATTTTAGCACGGAACTGCAATACTAATAAAGCAAACAACAGGACTTGTACTATCTTTAGTATTTATTGGATATAAGATATTAGAGCTTAAAGATAAAAAACAAATTAAAGAATTATTAAAGATATTTTTATTTAGACGGAATTGGAGTATTGATACCAGTTTTGGTATTTGCAATTTATCTTACATGTAATAATATTTGGACGGATTTTATTGATTATACGATTCTAGGAGTACAAAAATTTTCTAATAGCAAAAGTTATTTTGGATTATTACAAAGTAGTGACTTTACAACGAGAATATTAGCGTATTTAGCTCCAGCAATCTTTGTAGCAATTTTTGTAATTTACATAGTGTCAATTTTTAATAAAGAGTTAAGAGAAAAAGAATGGCTTAATAAGATGCAGTTACTTTTAGTATATAGTGTGGCATCAGTCGTAGTTATTTATCCAATAGCAGATAGAGTTCATTTTTCAATTGGTACAATTTGTGTATTTTTAACAGGAATATATTTGGTGTATAATCTAATATTATATGTAAAAAGCAAAATAACAAGTAAAAAAGTAATATATGGCGTAAAAATGTTTTTAAAAGCTATTACTGTATTATTATTTATACTATATATTTTGCACGCAATACTTGTATTAATTGGATTTAAAATGGCAATAAACGGCCAAAAGCAATTAGAACATTTTAATGGTATTTATACAGATGAAGGATTATATAACAGAATATCAATAGTTGATGAATATATACTTAAAAAAGAAAAAGAAGGAAAGAAAGTATATATTTTAGACACAACTGCGCCTATGTTCAATATACCAATAAATAGATATTACAAAAACTATGATATGTTAAATCTTGGAAATCTTGGAAGCAGAGCAGAAGAAGGTATAATTGAGGATATAAAAAGTAAAGATAATATTTTGATGCTTGTTTTAAAAAATGAGTATTCAAGAAATTGGCAATTCCCACGTAAGATTGAACAATATGTAATGCAGAATTATAACTATTTAGAAGAAATAGAATTATATAATGTTTATATAAAGTAATTGTTATATAAAGGTTTATGGGCAACCTTTTAAAAACCTAAATCTATTATACAAGGAGAATATGATTATTTAATTTATTGAATATATCATATAAGTAAAAAATGAAATTATTATTACATACTTGCTGTGCACCTTGTAGTGTATATTGCATAGATACTTTAAGAAAAGAAGGCATAGAACCAACTGTATATTGGTATAACCCTAATATTCATCCATATATGGAATACAAAGCAAGAAGAGATACTTTAAAAGAATATGCAAAGTCAATAGAAGTTGAAGCAATATTTGAAGAAGAATATGGCTTAAGAGAATTTTGCAAAAATGTAGCAAACGATTTAGAAAATAGATGTGCAAATTATTGCTATAAAGTAAGATTAGAACAAACAGCAAAATATGCTGTGAAAAATGGATATGATGCAATTAGCACGACTCTATTAGTGAGTCCATATCAAAAGCATGATATTTTAAAGAAACAAGCAGAAGATATTGCAAAAAAATACGGATTAGAATTTGTTTATAGAGATTTTAGAGTAGGCTTTAGAGAAGGGCAAGCCAAGGCAAGAGAACTTGGGCTATATATGCAAAAATATTGTGGATGTATATTTTCAGAGGAAGATAGGTATCAAAAACAAATTGAAAAAGATAAAGAAAAATAATGAAATTGTCGCTCCACTGGTGACACAATTAAGCTGGACTAATAATTTAATGATTTTGAGTATGACGAAAACTATGAAAGAAAAAGGATTTTATATACAAGGAGGAAATATATGATATTAAAAAATAAGTTAGGATTAGATAATGAAATAGAACTTGCTAAAGAGGAAGAAAAAATAACAAAATTAAAAGCGATAGAATTATTTGAAACTGGAAAATTAGAAGAGTTTGAAGTTGGAACTTTTCAAGGTTTATCTCAAATTCACAAATTTTTATTTGAAGATATATATGAATTTGCAGGGAAGATAAGGACTGAAAACATTTCTAAAAGTAACTTTAGATTTGCTTCAGTAATGTATTTGGAAGAGGCTTTAGAAAAAATAGATAAAATGCCACAGTCAAATTTTGATGAAATTATTGAAAAATATGTTGAGATGAATATTGCTCATCCATTTAGAGAGGGAAATGGGAGAAGTACAAGAATTTGGCTTGACATGATTTTAAAAAAAGAACTAGGTAAAGTTATTGATTGGAGTAAAATAGATAAAGAAGATTATCTGTTAGCTATGGAAAGAAGTCCAATTAAAAATATGGAAATTAAGATTTTATTACAAAATGCATTGACTGATAAAATAAATGATAGAGAAGTTTATATGAAAGGTATTGATGCAAGTTATCATTACGAAGGATATAATTTATATAAAGCAAAAGATTTAAAAAATAATTAATGTGGTCATATATATTGCAGAAGAAGACAGATACCAAAAGCAAATTAAAAAAGAGATAATAAATAAAAGGGGATAAATTCAGAATGAATCAAAAAGAGCAAGAATTAAAAAAAATAGAAAATTTTTTCAAGATTGATGCGGAAATAAAAAATTCACTTTGGAAATTAGCACCAACAGAAATGGATGATTATGATGAAGAAAGCAGAATTAAATATGTTGATAAACTTATGAAAAAATTAGAGGATTTTCAAATTGAATTTGTAGGTATATGTAAAGACTGGGGAGGAGACAAAAAAGCAGTAATAGAAAAATTTTCTCAAATAAAAAATAATCTTATTAATTTCAATTACTCATTTGGCGATATTAAGGAGTTATATAAAGAAAATTTTTCAGATATGAGTGAGAGGTTAATAGAAACCGTGAAGAGAACATTTGAGGGATATGATTTGTTTAAACCAATTTCCCCTAAAAATGATATTATTCAAAGTTCAAGAACAATAAATGAATTATTACATATTTTTAGTTTTTCTATTATTAATAATGAAAACTTAATGAAAAGTATGCCAATTATTAGCAAGAAGGCAAATGACTTCCAATATTTAATAACATTATATGGAGAAGAAACTGATTTATCTAAAAATATATTTGATAGTTTCCCAAGTGATTTATTTGTTGGCGAAACTGATATACTTGCAATGAAGGAAAAGATTCTAATGATGGTTAGGTACAGAGGTCATGCATTGATAATGGATATAGATGAAACTAATACAGAAGATATAGTAAAATATTTTATCCATAATGTATGTGATAGAAAAAAAGCAGAACAATTACCAGGAATAAGTAAAATTACTGAAAATGGAGCAAGAGGTATATTTAAAGCTCCAAGGGAAGAAACAATTCAGCGTCTATTTGAGCTTATAGAAAAAATCCCAGTAGATTCTGAGATTTTGAAGGAAGATGAGATAGATGAGACAGAAATTGAAGCTCAAAACTTCGAGAGGGAAAATATATTTGGAGTTCAAGATGCTAGAGATATGGTTATGGAAAAAGGAGAAAATGGAAGAAGAATTAGTAAGATAGACAAATTGCAAAAAAGTATGAAAAATGCTATGAACTTTTTACAGAATAAATTTAGAAATTTATTTTCAAAAAATGAAGGAGAAGATTTATATGACAGATGAATTAGAAATGTGCGATGTTGCAAAAGAAACTATTGAAATATTAAAATATTTTGATACAGAATTCACTTCAAAAATTTCGAATAATTTTTTAAATCAATTAAGAGAATTAGCTAAAAAATCTAAAAAAGATGTAGTTATAGATAAAACTGTTGAATTAAAAAATCAAAAAGTATCAAATGAGTGCAAAGATTTAATATCTATGTTATATTATCAATATATTGCAAATGAAGAAGAAAAGAAAAAAATTATAGATATTTGGTCAAGTAATGATGTTTTATATCAAAAAAGATAAACAATGATGTAAAACAAATAGAATAAAAACAGTAGAAAAAATTTGATAATTGTGATATATAAATAGATAGAAATACTTAGGAGAAATGTATGAAAGTATTGGAAGTTATAAAAAAACATGAAAAGATAATTGTATCAATTGTTTTATTAATAATAACAATGGGGGTAATACTAAATAATCCAATAAAGCAAACAGATGAGATTACATTATTTTATGAAACATTTAAAATGAATAATGGACATCCAATATATAAAGAAGTAAATGTATTAGTAACACCTTTATTCTTTTATATAGGGGTACTATTGCTTAAAATCTTTTCTCCAACTTATTTGACATATAGAATATTTGGAACAGTTATTTGGGTATACCTATTCTATAATATATATTCATTGCTGTGCACTTTAAAAGTAAACAAAAAACTGACATTTTTAACACTTGCACTCATGCCGATATTCCTAAGAAATGCAATTGTTATGGGTGCAAATTACAACATATTAGCAATAGCCTTAATCTTATTTGCAACTAATCTATATTTAAAATGTGAAAATAAAGATATTAAATCATATATAACTCAAGGAATTTTAATATTCCTGATATTTATGACCAAACAAAACATTGGAGGGTATTATGCAATTGCACTTGTTATTTTAGAATTTAATAATTCAAATACAATAAAAGAAAAAATAAAGAACATATTTCTATTAGCTTTGCCAACAATAATTGGATTTAGTGCGTATTTAATATATCTTTATTTTGCAAATTCATTATACAATTTTATAGATTATGTATTTTTGGGAATGCTTGAATTTCAAAGAGACATGAAGATAGAAACAGGCATAATACTAATCTCATTAATAAATATAATTCCAGTAACTATTAGAATGTTAAAAAAGAGAACTGACAAAAATCAAGAGATTCTCTTTATTATTTCAATTATAATGCTACTTATATCATATCCTATATTTTGTGATTACCATTCTAGAATTGCACTAATATTTAGTATAATATCATTTGTATATCTAATTAATGTATTATATAATGAAAAGAAAATATTGAATTACATAATAGTAGTTACAACAGTAATTTTGGTAATATACAATATTGTATATTCAGCTCTTGGAATGGCTAATTGGAGCAAAAATTACGTAAAGGATACAAGCACACCATATTATGGAGTGGTTTATAATGAGGAAATTTATAATGTAATAAGACTAATTGAATTCTACATTAAAAGCACAGGAAAAAAAGTCGTCTTTTTCTCTCCAATCTCAAGCATATATAATTTAGAACTTAACACTACAAATGGAATACTAGATTTACCAGTAGTAGGAAATGTGGGCTTAAATGGAGAAGAAAAATTAATTAATGCAATAAAAAATCTAGAAGAAGGTACATTAATCATCAAAACAAGAGCTGGGCTTCAGCAAGAATATAGTGGAGTACATGAATTTATAGAAAAGAATTACAAAAAAATATATACACTTATGGATAGATTAGAGGTATATGAATAAAAGGAGATAATACAAATGAGAATAATAATTGCTATAATATTTTGTTTAATTTTGCCATTTGGTGTACTGATTAAACCGATAGTAGAAAACATAAAGGACCAAAAAGGTATTAAGAATTTTTTCAAAGACAATAAGATAGAGATAATACTATTTTTTACATTAATTATTCGGAAGCCTAGTTAGATTAATAGGTATAGATAAAGTACCAAATGCACTAAATGTTGACGAAGCATCAAGTGGGTATGATGCATTTTCTTTAATGAAATATGGAATAGACAGAGCAGGAAATAGACTACCTGTTGAATTATACGCTTGGGGAAGTGGACAAAGCGTTTTATATTCTTATATTATGATACCGTTTTTATTGTTAGAAGGTCTAACACTTTATACAATGAGACTTCCTATGGCTTTAATTGGTATAGCTTCGTTATATATGATGTACTATTTGCTAAAAAATATTTTTGACGATAAAAAAATTGCATTAGTTGGAGTTATGTTTTTTGCAATATGCCCATGGCATATAATGAAAAGTAGATGGGGAATGGAATGTAATATATTCCCAGACTTAATTTTACTTGCATGTTTACTTCTTGTTTTAGGTTTAAAAAAGAAAAAGACAATTTTACAGGTATTATCATTTATAGTATTAGGCTTGTCTAGCTATTCTTATGGGACAGCATACTTTTTCTTGCCAGTATTTGTAATAATTACACTTGTTTATTTAGTAAGAAAAAAAGAGCTACCTATAAAAAGGGCTATAATATATTTAGGAATAGTTGCAATAGTTTCTTTTCCTATGATAATATATGTTATAATTAATACATTTGGCCTAGAACAAATAAATATAGGAATAACAATACCAACATTAAAAGTAGTTAGATATAAGCAAGTATCAACCATATTTCATAACAATATAATAATAAACTGCTTGATAAATATGAAAGATATGATAAAACTTCTTGTATTTCAAGATGATGGGTTTTATTGGAATGCTATACCACAATACCGGTATGTTTTACCTTATAAGTATTGTATTTTTTGCAATTGGTATAGTTTGTGCTATAAAAAAATATAAAAAAAATAAATATAATCAGATAATGAATATATGGATGCTTTCTTCATTAATTGTGGGATTATTCTTAGAGATAAATATTAATAGATTTAATATAATAATGATACCATGTGTGTATTACATAGTCTTAGGGATATATTTTGTAATAAGTCAAAAAAGAAAGATACTATTAGTATTAATTGCAATAATGTATATTATAATGTTCGGATTTTTTATGAAAGATTATATAACACAAGACAGTAATAGCGAGTTTACATTTACGTCTGGACTTGAAGAGGTAGTAGAATTTTGCGAAAATTCAGATGTACAAAATGTGTATTGTATACCATTTAATAATGAACCATTTATATATTTCTTATTCTATGGACAATATGATGTAAATACTTATATTGATACAGTTCAATATAATAGAAAGGATGGAACATTTGGTAATATAAAATCTTTTGGAAAATATAATTTTTACTTGCCAACAAAAATGAAGGAAAATAGCTTAGTAATTCTTCCAAAAGGAGAATTTATAGACTATGGCCTTGAAGTAAAAAATAAGGTAACAATAAATCAATTTGATATATATGAGTATTAGAAAGCATCAAGTATAAAAATTTGTGTATTATATTAGATTAAGTGGTTTATAGGTAGTTCCAATTAAAAACCTAAATAAAATTTAAAAGTTAATGAGTATGTAAGTATTCATATTAACAAAGATAGGAAGTCTAAAATGAGCAAAGTTGTAATAATTGACGGAAATAGCATATTAAATAGAGCATTTTACGGAATAATGGGAAGCAATATGCTAAAAACTGAAGACGGAACATATACAAATGCTGTATATGGTTTCTTAGCAATCATGTTTAAAATACTTGAAAATATTGAACCTGAATATTTGGGAGTAGCCTTTGATATGAAAGCACCTACATTTAGACATGAAATGTATAAGGAATATAAGGGCACAAGAAAAGGTATGCCAGAAGAACTTGCAGAGCAAATGCCATTAATAAAAGAAGTGCTTTCAGCAATGAATATAAAAATCATTGAACAAGAAGGTTATGAAGCAGACGATATAATAGGAACAATATCTAAAATGGCACGGACGAAGAGGACATGATGTAACTATTCTTTCAGGGGATAGAGATACATTCCAACTTGCAACAGATAGGATAACAATTAGAATTCCTAGAACGAAAGCACGGAAAAACTGAGGAAGATGATTATAATAAAGAAAAAGTAATAGAACAATACGGAATTGAACCTAAACAGTTAATAGAAGTAAAAGGATTAATGGGAGATAAATCAGATAATATACCAGGTATTAGTGGTATAGGAGAAAAA
The DNA here is from genome assembly GCA_947624655.1 of uncultured Clostridia bacterium. Taxonomy (GTDB): domain Bacteria; phylum Bacillota; class Clostridia; order TANB77; family CAG-508; genus JAAWPK01. The sequence continues at coordinate 25,700 of CANQLH010000020.1, forward strand.
ACAGCATTAAACATCATAAAAAAATATAAAACTATTGATAAATTATATGAACAAATAGAAGCACGGAAAAGCAAAAGAAATAAAAGGAAAGCTAAGAGAAAAAATAATAGATGGAAAAGAAATGGCAATTCTTTCAAGAACCCTAGGAACAATAAATACTAAAAGCCCAATAAATGTAACAATGGATGACTTAAAGGTAAAAGAATGGGACAAAGAAAAAGTATTAGAATTATTTACAAAACTAAGGTTTAATAAGTATATAGATAGATTTTCTTTAAGAAATGAAAAGAATAAAGTAAATCCATTAGATGAAATAGAAATAAAAGAAAATTTAAGTGAAGGTGATTTGCAAAGCTTAGTAAATCAAATAAATAAAGATAAACAAATAATCTATTATATTGGAACTATTGAAGATGAGAATCAAGCAAACATTATAAAAAAAGAAATATGTAATATTAGCATAATTATTGGAGATAAAGTTTATTATATAGACAATGTTGAAACAATAAAAAAATATTTTAAAAATATTTTCGAAGATGAAAGTATAAAAAAGATAGGAGATAATCTAAAGCAAGATTATATTATTCTAAAGCAGAATGATATTGAGCTAAGAGGCTTTGAGTATGATGCAGGTATTGCAGGATATATTATAGATTCGATAAAAAATAAGTATGATATAGAAACATTAGCTTTAAGATATCTAAATATAGAAATATCATCATTGATAACGAAAGAAAAAAATCAAGAGCAGATTAATTTATTTGATATGACAAACGAGAAGAATATAAATAGTGAAGAAGAAAAGCAAAAAAGCATTATGTATGCTTATTGTATAAATAAGCTCTATCCTATAACGATGAAATTTATTGAAGAACAAGGAGAAACAAAACTTTTTAAAGAAATAGAAATGCCAACAGCAAAAGTTTTGGCTAAAATGCAATATAATGGAATATATATAAATAAAGATGAATTAATAGAATATGGCCGAAATCTTAAATTTGAGATTGAAGAAAAAACAAATAAGATATATAATTTATGTGGTCAAGAATTTAATATAAACTCTACAAAGCAACTAGGAAAAATACTTTTTGAAGACTTAAAATTACCAGTACAAAAGAAAGGTAAAAGTGGATATTCAACTGATGTTGAAGTCTTAGAAAAATTAAGAGAAGAACATCCTGTAATAAACGAATTATTAGATTATAGGCAACTTATGAAACTTAATTCAACTTATGTAGAGGGAATGTTACCATATATTAATTCTAAAACCAATAGAATACATTCATATTTTCATCAGACAGTTACAGCAACAGGAAGAATTAGTAGCACTGAACCAAATCTTCAAAATATACCAACAAGATTTGAACTGGGTAAACAACTTAGAAAAGTATTTAAGCCAAAGGAAGGATGCATATTTGTTGATGCGGATTATTCTCAAGTAGAACTTAGAGTATTTGCACATATATCTGGGGATAAAAATATGATTGAAGCTTTCAAAAATGGAACTGACATTCATAGAGAAGTTGCATCAAAGGTATTTAATAAGCCACTAGACGAAGTAACTCATGAAGAAAGAGAAAAAGCAAAAGCAGTAAACTTTGGTATAGTATATGGAATAAGTGATTTTGGCTTAGGAGAACAAATAAAAGTATCTAGAAAAGTTGCAAAAGAATATATTGAGGAATATTTAAGAAAATATTCAGGAATAAAAGAATATATGGATAAAATAGATGAAGTTGCAAAAGAAAAAGGATATGTTACAACTATATTTGGTAGAAGAAGAAATATACCAGAACTTAAATCTCAAAACTATTTGGTTAGACAATTTGGAAGTAGAGCTGCATTAAATATGCCTATACAAGGAACAGCAGCAGATATAATGAAGCTCGCTATGATAGAAGTTGACAAGAGATTAGAAGAATTAGGTCTTAAGTCAAAGTTACTACTTCAAATACACGATGAACTTTTATTAGAAGTACCAATGGAAGAAGAAAATGAGGTAAAAGAATTATTAAAAAATTCAATGGAAAATATAGTTAAATTAAAAGTACCACTAATTGCAGAAGTAACAACTGCTAGTGATTGGTATGGTTGTAAATAAAGGCGAATATAACAAAAGACAAAAAAACATAAGGAGGGAATGATACAAATAGTAAAAAAGATATTAAAAATTACACTAATAATAACTATAATTATAATATTTATATACAGCATATATAATTTTATTTTACAAAGTGTATATCCAAAAAAGTTTTCAGAATATGTTTCTACATATTCTGAAAAATATGATATTGAAGAAGCTTGGATTTATGCCTTGATAAAGGCAGAAAGCAACTTTGAAGCACAAATTGTTTCACAAAGTGGAGCAATTGGTCTTATGCAAGTAATGGAAAAGACTGCATCAGAAGTTGCAGATAATATTGGAATGGAAACAATAGATTTAACAGACCCAAATTGTAATATAGAAATAGGAACAAAATATTTTTCAACTCTTATAAAATATTACAAGGATAACTATTATCTTGCTATCACAGCATATAATGCAGGAATAGGCACAGTTGAAAAATGGATAGATAGTGGTATAATTAGAGAAGATGGCTCTGATATTGAAAATATACCATATAAAGAAACTAATACATATGTAAGAAAGGTATTAAACAATTATAAAATATATAAAGAGTTAGAGAATAAGTAAAATTTATTTGCAAAGTCAAAATGGAGGATATAATGAATATAAATATAGAAGATGTAAAGAAAGATTTAAAAGAAATGCTTTCTGAGAAAAGATATAATCACTCAGTAGGAACAATGAAGATGGCTCGGGCAGCTTGCAAAAGTTTATGGAGAAGATGAAGAAAAAGCAGAATTTACAGGCTTAATTCACGATATAGCAAAAGAAATGAGCAAGGACAAGATGGAAGAGTACATAGAAAAATATAATATAAATATAGATGAAATAGAAAAAAAACAATTAGGGCTTCTTCATGCAAAACTTGGGGCATATGTAGCTAAAGAAAAATATAATGCAAATGAAGAAATACAGCAAGCTATTGCTTATCATACCACGGGAAACAAAAATATGGATACATTTGCTAAAATAATTTATGTTGCAGATAAAATAGAAGAAAATAGAACTTATGAAGGAGTAGTAGAATTAAGAAAAATGGCAATGGAGGACTTAGATAGTGCTATTCTTTTCATTGTAGACTTTGTAATTCAAAAATCAATCAAGAATAAGGGATTAATACATCCTAATACGGTTGAATTAAGAAACAGCTTGTTAGCAAAGGTAACATAATTGACATATAAAGTTAATCTATAATATAATAAATGATATAAATAAGGAGAAGGTGTATATGGAAAAATATTTAGCAATGCTAAAAAAAGAAAATTTGACAAGAGAAGAATTTTTACCAGAATGGAAACGCTTTAAGGAAGATTTGAATACAGGAAAGGTAAGAACTGCATATCAAGAAGAAGATGGAAAGTGGAAAGTTAATACGTGGGTAAAGCAATTTATACTTCTTGGATTTAAGTTTGGAGAGATAATTCAATTTGAAGATGGAGCAATAGATAAAGATACTTTAGGAGAAAGAAAAATATTATTATCTGAGAAAGTAAGAAAAGTTTCTAATACAGTTTCAGTAAGAGATGGTGTTTATTTAGGTAAAGGGGTTACATTTATGCCACCAAGTTATGCAAATATTGGTGCATATATAGATGATGGCTCAATGGTAGATTCGTTAGCTTTGGTTGGCTCGTGTGCACAAATTGGCAAAAATGTACATATTGGAGCTGGAGCAATTATTGGAGGTGTGTTAGAGCCTGTTGGAGCATATCCAGTAATTGTAGAAGACCGGTGCTTTTATTGGCGCAGGTTCTGTAATTACCGAAGGAACAACAGTAAAAAAAGGAGCAGTAATAGGAGCAGGAGTTACAATAACAGGAAGTACACCAGTATATGATAATGTTAATGGTGTAGTAATTACACCAAATGAAAATTCTGTAATTGTTATTCCAGAGGGAGCAGTAGTTATACCTGGAACAAGAGATGTTAATACGTCTATTTCTGGCGTTAAGCTTTCAAAGTCTGTGCCAATTATTATTAAATATGGAAGTAAAGTAGAATTAGAAGATTTATTACGCCCATAAAAATTAAATGGAAAGAGGCATATTATGGCTAGTGTAAATGAACATTTTTTAGAATTAGAGAATGACTATTTATTTTATACAATATCTACTAAAACAAATGAATACAAGAAGAAAAATCCTGAAAAAAAAGTAATAAATTTAGGGATAGGAGATGTTTCTCTTCCATTAGTACCAACAGTAATAAAAGCACTTCATAATGTAACTGATGAAATGTCAAAAAAGGAGACATTTAGAGGTTATGGCTTAGTTCAAGGGTATGACTTTTTGATTGAAAAGATACTAGAGGTAGAGTATAGAAAAAGAGGAGTTTATCTTGATAAAGATGAAGTATTTATTTCTGCTGGTTCTAAAGGAGATTTAGCAGGAATAGCAGAGCTATTATCTTTAAATAATAAAGTTGCAATTACTGACCCTGTGTATCCTGCATATAGAGATACAAATATAATGCTAGGAAGAAATGATATAGTATATCTTAAGGCAACAGAAGAAAATAATTTTGTACCTGGTATGCCTAAGGAGCATGTTGATATTATATATTTGTGTTCTCCAAATAATCCTACTGGAGCAGTATTAAATAAAGAACAATTAAAACAATGGGTGGAATATGCAAAAGTAAATAAATCAATAATTTTGTATGACTCTGTATATGAAGCGTTTATTTCTGAAGAAAATATACCACACAGTATATATGAAATAGAGGGAGCAATGGATGTTGCAATAGAGTTTAGAAGTTTTTCAAAACTTGCAGGTTTTACAGGAGTTAGAAGTTCATTTGTAGTAGTACCAAAAGGTGTTAAGGCATATACATCTGATAATAAAGAAGTAGAATTGAATAACTTATGGAGGAGGAGACAGAGTACAAAGTTTGGAGCTGCATCATACATAACACAAAGAGCTTCAGAAGCCGTATATTCGCTCGAGGGACAAAAAGAAATAAAGGAAAATATCAAGTTCTATCAGGATAATGCTAGATATATGAAGGAAGAATTAGAAAAAGTAGGATTTGCCGTATATGGTGGATTAAATTCTCCATATCTTTGGGTTAAAACTCCAAATAATATGAAATCTTGGGAGCTGTTTGATATATTATTAAATAAAACAGCTGTTGTTGTAACACCAGGTGTTGGATTTGGAGAATGTGGAGAAGGCTATGTAAGGATAACTGCATTTGGAAGTAAAGAAGACACAAAGGAAGCTGTAACTAGAATAAAAAAGTTATTTAGCAAGGGAGAAGTTTAAAGTATAATGAAAATTGAAGAAATGGTAAAATCTTTAGAAACGCAAATGAGAAAAGATAAAGATTATTTTTGGAATAATCCAGAACAACGGACTTAAAGAAGTTAAGACTTCTAAATATATTAAAGAAAGATTATCTCAAATGGGCTATACTGACATAAATACAAATGTATATGCAACAGGAATAATTGCAAGTTTAAAAGGTAAAATGGATGGCCCATGCGTATTATTTAGGAGCGATATTGATGCAGTTGTAATGGATGATGAAGGAGGGGTAAAACATACCTGTGGGCATGATGCACATATGACTATACTTCTTTCGCTTGCTGAGTTATTAATTAAAAATAAAGATAAAATAAAAGGAACTGTAAAGCTTTTATTCCAGCCTGATGAAGAGGGAGAAGGCGGAGCAGATAAAATGATAAAAAATGGTGCTTTAGATAATCCAAAGGTGGATAAGGCTTTTGCAATACATGTTTGGAGCGAGTTAAAGGAAGATACAGTTGGAATAAAAAAAGGTGCTGTAATGGCATCAACTGATCCTTTTGAAATAACTGTGTATGGAAAAGGCGGACATGCTGCTATGCCTGAAAAATGCGTAGATACAATTTATATTGCAAATACAATAGGTAAAAAGATAAAAGAGATGGCAAATATTGATACTGATTTAGACAATAAAGTTGTTTTAGGAATAACGGCTTTGTCAGGTGGTAAGACCAATAATGTAATACCAGATAAAGTTTATTTAAAGGGTATTTTTAGAACTTTTAATAATGAATTAAGAGCGAAGACTAAAGAAAATTTGTGTAATCTGGTAGAAGAAACAGCTAAAGCTATGGGAGGTAAAGCTGAAATAAAGTTTATCGGAAATTATCCTGCTACGATAAATTCAAATGAAGAGGCTGAGGTAATAGAAGAAATTGCAACAAATGTTGTTCAAAATATAGATAAAAATTATGAGACTATGTGCTCAGAGGATTTTTCGTATTTTCTACAAAAAGTTCCGGGAGCGATGATTTTAGTTGGATGCCAAAGGGATGAGTATTATCCTCAACATAGTGAGAATTTTACAGTGGGGATTAAGCCGATTTTAATTGGTACGCAGATTTTTTATGATATTGTGAAAAGGTATTTGATGTAAGATGGGATTTGTAGGAGTATTGGCTTGAGTCTTTTTGGTGAGGGTTAAACTTCGAGAATGTATATAAATTTTCTTAAAAGTCGTTTTGTCATTGGCTTTTCAAGTGCTACGCAAGGATGAAATATATTTTATTTTTATCGTAACCTTGGTGTCGCAATCTACAAAAGCAAGTTTAAATGTAGATTGCTCCATTCGCCCTTCGCTAACGCTCCGGTTGGTCGCTTACGCGGTTACTCAAAAATAAAATATATTTATCCTTGCTGAATAGAGGAAGAGAAAGATAAACCAAAAAACAATTGCAAAATTAATTTTAGTAGTAAAATGAAAAAGAAAAATTGTCGAATTGTTTTAGTTGACAAACAGAGAAAAAGATTATATAAAATAAGTAATGCAAGTAATTAAGCAGATTTTGCTTAGAACGATGCATTACTTATTTTTATTTATTTAAACTTACACCTTAAGGAAAGACAGAATAAGTCTATTGGGAAATCCCCAAGTTAAAATCATATTCAAAAAACTAAAAAAGGAAGGAGAAATGCCTATGGCAAAAAGCAATTCAATGGTTCCCACAAATTTATGAAAAATTAAATAAGACAATAGTAATACTAATAGCAGATTTTGAATTGGATAGTATAAAAGAGATAGAAAAATATCATACAAAATGGCAAATACGAGAAGAAGAATATGGAAAAATAGTCTTGACATCCGTATTAGAAATACATATAATAGAATTATCAAAGTTAATGAATAGGTTAAAAAATAAAGACATAGATGAAAAAGACAAAGTAATGTTATGGTCTTTATTTATAAAAAATCCAGATAAGATTGGAGAAAGTGCCATGAGTGAGAATGAAGATATAAAGAGAGCAAAGGAAGAATTAGAGAAGATAAAACAGAATAAAAGGGAGAGATATTTAGCAGAATTACGCGATAAGCATATAAGAGATACAAAAGCAGTAGAAAAGTATGGATATAAGAAAGGCATAGAAACTGGACTAGAGATGGGGAAAATTAATGGAATAAATGAAAATAAAAAATCTGTTGTCATAAATATGCACAAAGAAAAAATAGACATAGATACAATATGCAAAGTAGTAGAACTAAGCAAAGGAGAGGTTAAAAAGATAATAGAAGAATTATAGGAACAATAAAATTGTTTGAATTGTTTTGAGTGAAAAACACGGAAAAAGATTATAAAAAATAAGTAATGCAAGTGATTAAGTAAATTTTGCTTAAAATACTTACATTACTTATTTTTATATTTATATGTTATTTTTATTTAAACCTACATCTTAAGGCATAATTTTAATTTATGAAAATAATGTTGTGTTTTAATAAAATATGTAGTATATTGTATATATCGATAAGCTAATTTATAAATAAATGATTGATAAGGTGCTAAAAACGGGAAAAGTTAAACATTTGATAAAATAAAAGCTGTTTTTTAGTTTTTTAATTATTAAATATATATTTTTTAGGGGATAAGAAATGATAATAAAAGTTGAAAAAACAAGAGAAAAGTTAAAAAATCAATTTAAAATTAAAGTGAATGGTGAATTAAAATATCTAGCATGTACACCTGGGACAGATATAGAAATTTCATCAGATATTGATAAAATGAAAAAATGTGTAATTACTAAAAAAGATGAAACTGTTTGTTATGTAACTCATTATAGTGGTATAGAAAATTTTTCTAATACAGCAATTCCAATGAAATGGGCATTTACTGGAGAACAAAAAAGCCACATTTTTGAAATATTGGATGATAAAAATAATAATTGTGGAAAATTTTATAAGTTAACCAATGGTTTTCTTGATACAAAATATGTAATTGAATATGGTAATTATACATTGAAAAACTATGATATATCTGTTGGTAAAACTCGAAATATATCAATATATAAAGATGACTTTCAAATTGCTGAAATTTTACAACCTTTAAGAGTAAGAGGTACTTCAGACTATTATTATTTATTTTTACTTGATGAATATAGCGAATTAGAAACTATCCTATCATTTTTTACTGTATTTTTTGACTATCAAAATTATTCTAATACAGGAATGTTTTCGAGTTATGATGAAGAAGCAAAGACAGGCTATACATACGATAAAAATAATAAATTTTATGATAAAAATTGGATAGCAAATAACTTTAACAAAGATGAAGTGAATTTAATTAATAATCAAATGGCGGAAGAAAGAAAAGAGATTAATAATAGATTAAATAAAGAAGCAAAATATATAAGTTTATTTATTGCTTTAGGATGTTTAATAGTATTTATTGTCTTTGGAATATTGTATTATATTTATTATGGATAAGGAGGTGATTTTGTGAGTAAAACTTTTAAAATAGTACTAGTTTGTATAGCTTGTATATTTGTATTAGGTCTTTTAGGAGGTATAATTGCATTTGTTTTTACAGGAAATACTGCTAATGCTGATGAATATAAGCTCGGAAGTGATACAATCAAATCAATAAAAGCAGTAGTAGAAAAAAGGCAAGTAACTTCTGTGTCTACAGAAATAAAAAATGGAGTTTCAACGAAAGAAATAGAATATAAGTCAAATAATGTACAAGATGATTTGATGAAATATGTTCAATATCTAAGAAATGATGGTGGTTTTAGCCTAACTAAAGAGATGAATTTATATGAAAGTCCATCATCAGTAGAATTATGCAAAGAATCTAATGATACAGGAAAAATAATAATGATGACAATAGATTATAATTCATTTGGATATACAATTACTATCCGAAAAGGTGAAGGAACTTTAACTATGTATTAAAATTTATAAGATAAATTATAAATAGAGTCCACATATTAATTTATAAGGACTCTATTTATTTTTATGTATCTAGTAATTCTTTTACTAATTTTTTAGTATTTTATTTAAATTGCAATATAGTTGTAACAAAAATGTAATAAAACTGTAATAAAAAATACGTTGCAAAGAAGAATTTAAAATGTTAAAATAAAAAAGTAAAAATTATTTTAAAAAGGTGAGAAAAAATATGAAGGTAAACGAAACAAAGCTTGAAAGCCTTGAGGCTGTACACACACACACACACACACACACACGGATAGTGCTAGTGGATATTTAGTGCGCAAAAAATTTGAATATGTAAATAAGACACAGGAAAAATGTATTTGTTGATACAGGTATATTTTTGATGTGTCTTTTTTGGTGTAGCTAAATTATCAAATTGTATATAAATTTTCTTAAAAGTCGTTTTGTCATTGGTTTTTTCGCAGAAATTCTAAAAATCCTTGTGCGGCACCCTTCCACGCATAGCGTGAACGCTTTCCACCAAGTCTTTTAAGAATTTCTAGCTCAAAACACTCCAGCACGACTTTTGTGAAAATTTATATACAATTTCGAACAAAAATTGCATAAAGGATAAAAATTTGTATACATCTCAATCTAAAGAAGAGATAATGTGTAAGCAGTTACTCAAAAAATAAAATATATTTATCCTTGCTGAATAGAGCAAGAGGAAAAAACAAAAGATATTAGTGGAAGAAAAAGTTTTATATAAAAAGCACCAAAAAATAATTGCAAAAGATAAACATTAATGATAAAATGAAAAGGAAGGAGAAAGAAGATATGGAAAACAAAAGAAATTTTAAGGAAGAGAGAGGAATAACATTACTAGCATTAATTATAACCATAATCATATTAGCAATACTAGCACTGATAACAGTAAATGCAGCATATATGTCAGGTATAATACAGTTTGGAGTAAATGGTGCAAAGGATTATGCACAAGTAGCAATAGAAGAAAACAGGATAATGGAAGAGACAGGAAATTATGTAGAAAGTGTAACAAAGAAAATAAAAGTCTTACTAGGAGAAGAACCACCAACAAATCCGGAATTAACTGGAATGGACTGGTTTGTAAAAGGAGTAACAGAGCCAGCAGTAGAGAGCAAAGAAGTTGCAGATTTTTATGCAAGGGGAAAGCCTGACGGAACACTAATAATATATCCAAAAAATGGGGTTGAGGCTACAATAGAGTATGTGGAGCAAGTGGAGGAAGACGAGGTGTATGAGTTCCCACCATGGGATCAGTATTTGAGTGATGAGAATGAAGAATTGGCACCAAAGATAAAGTCAGTATATGTGGCAAAAGGTATGAAAGCGGATTCTTGTCAGTTTTTATTTGAGGGTTTACTGAATTGCACTACTATTGATTTGACTAATTTAAATACAAGTCAAGTAACTGCTATGAATGGGATGTTTGTTAGCTGTAGCAGTTTGAGTAGCATCGACTTGACCGAATTAGATACAAAGCAGGTAACAGATATGAGGCAAATGTTTCAATCTTGCGAGAACTTGGAAGACCTCAACTTATCACACCTAGACATGAGTAATGTAATGTTTATGCAAAATATGTTTGCCAACTGCAAGAACTTGAAAAGCCTCGACTTACCCCCTTTAGAATCGGGGCAATTAACGGATATGAGCTTAATGTTTGAAGGCTGCGCATCGTTGATCGGGCTCGACTTATCTCACTTAGATACTAGTCGAGTAACAAATATGAGGAGTATGTTTAAGAATTGCACTTCCTTGGCAAGAATCAACTTATCTTCCTTAGAAACGGGTCAAGTAACAGATATGAGTTACATGTTTAGTGGGTGCAAATCTTTAGGCAGTTTAGATTTAATGAATTTTGATGTAAGGAAGGTGAAAAACTTCAACTTTATGTTCAATCGGATGTAGCTCATTAGAAACACTGGATTTAAATGGATTCGTAACTACTTCTGCTGAACGTTTCGAAATGATGTTTAATGGGTGTCATAGTTTGTGCGAACTTAGCATCGACAACTTTGATACTAGCAGGCAACAATTCTTAAACTATATGTTCATGGACTGCGAAAATCTGTCCGCCTCTATGACTATCTCGAGCGAACCGGCTTCGTATGCACTGATTTTTCGCAATTGCAGTTCCTTGTCTGGTTCATTTACACTAAATTATACAGAAGGACTAGAGGAGGTTGCTCAAGCAATGGTAGCTTCTGCTGATGGTAATCCTAATGTAAAAGTTGGAGAATTAAAGCAATAAAAATTGCCTAAATGTTTTAGTTGAAAAACACGGAAAAAACTTTAAAAAAATGAAAAATAAAAATTGTCGAAATGTTTTGATTGACAAACACATAAAAAAATTATATAAAATAAGTAATGCGAGTGGTTAAGCAAATTTTGCTTAAAATACTTACATTACTTATTTTTATATGTTATTTTTATTTAAACTTACACCTTAAGGAAAGACGGAATAAATCTATTGGGAAATCCCCAAGTTAAAATCATATTTTAAAAACTAAAAAAGGAAGGAGAAATGCCTATGGCAAAAAGCAATTCAATGGTTCCCACAAATGACTATATATTTGTGCGAATTTTTGGACATACTGGGAATGAAGAAATTACAAAAGGATTAATAAGTGCAATAATTAACAAGGAGGTGCAAAACGTAAAACTAAATGAAACACCAATATTAGAAAAAGATATAAGAGATGATAAAGTAGGAATATTAGATGTGAGAGCAAGAATAGACGGAGAAGTACAATGCAATATAGAAATGCAAATAGTGAAGAGTGATAATATAGAAAAAAGATTGTATATGATAAACTAAAATTGACCCCCTAATATAATTGAAAATTGACCCCCTAAAGTAAAAATAATATAATAATCCTTATGATGATTATGTCATACATAAGGAGGAGAAAGGATGATTAAATTGGGTCAAAAAATTGAAATACTAAGAATGTATTTTGTTGAAGGTAAAGCAAAAAAGCAAATATCTAGAGAATTAAATATTTCTAAAAATACTGTAAAATCATATATAAATGATTTTTTAAATTCTAAAAAAGAACTTATTGATTCTGGAGTTTCTAAATATGAATTAATTGAAAATATGGTTGAAAAGCCTAAATATAATTCTTCTAGTAGAGCTCCTAGAGTTATGACTGATGAAGTTAAAGAAATTATTAGAAAATTTCTTAAAGAAAATGAAATTAAACGTAATACTGGCAAGGCTAAAATGTGTATGACTGCTCAAGATATGTATGAAACTTTGATTGAACAAGGATTCCATTTAAGCTATACTTCTGTTGCTCAATATGTTCAAAAATATAAAGATAATGAATATACTTTTGAAGCTTTTATCAAACAACAATATAATTATGGTGATATTTGTGAGTTTGATTGGGGCGATGTTAAATTAACTATCAATGGCATTGAGGTTAAATATAAAATGGCTGTTTTCACAATGGCTAAGTCTAATTACAGATTTGCCTACTTGTATAGAAATGAAAATACTCAAAGTTTTGTTGATGCTCATATTAGATTTTTTGAGCATATTGGTGGTATTCCTAAATGCATGGTTTATGATAATATGAAGGTTGCTGTTGCCAAATTTGTTGGTAGAACTGAAAAAGAAGCTACAACTGCTCTTAAAAAAATGTCTGTATACTATGGCTTCAAATACAGATTTTGTAATATTCATTCTGGTAATGAAAAAGGACATGTTGAAAATAGTGTGTTAATTCTAATTTTTAAATACACAAAAATACCTCAATATTATCAAGATAAAATAACATATAAATAAAAGATAGTT
>CANQLH010000021.1 GCA_947624655.1 uncultured Clostridia bacterium
CACCTAATCAAGCTGAACTTCAATTCCCTTAATTTTTTCCACCATTTTTTGTCCACTTTATTGACTATGGTCCATTTCTGCTCTTTTAATGGTTTCTTAGGTTCGTTTTTATTCGTATCTCCTACAACCTGTTCAAGTGCGTTAGATATTGCTACAGTATCAGTACCTTTAAAAAATAAGTTAAAATCATTTGTCTGCTTATTTTTAACGACAGAAAAGTCTATTCCAAAGCGTTTTAATTTAGCTGTCATTTGCTTAATATCAATATTAGATACAGGAATACTGTCTAACGCGACATTCTGCTTAGAAAGTTCTTTAAGAGATTGTTTTCCTTCTTTTAAATTATTCTTTTCTGTGTTAATATTGCCAGTTTTTGAATTATCTGTCCTTGTAAGGAGAAAATTATTGAGTCCTCTAATAGCCGCAAGAATAACATCAGCAGTAATCAGAGCTGCTTTAGAAGTTATTTGTAAAACAGTTTGTGCTGTTTCTTCTCCTGTACCCATAATAATCACTCCTTACTTTCAAAAGCTCTTTGATAATCCTCTAAAGACTTTGGCTTTGGTTCTTCGTAATACCATTTTTTAATGTTAAGAGCCACATCATACTTGGTATTTCCCACTTTGTCTGTATATTTAGAGGACTCCATACGACCATTAACGCAGATTTTATTGCCTTTTTTTAAGTTGGTATATATTAGTTCGGCACTAACGCCGAAACTAATACAGGATATAAAGTCAGCTGGTCTTGCTCCGTCGTCTGTTTTATAATCTCTTGGTACTGCAATACGAAATTTGCAATATTGTTTTTCATCTTTTCCTGTAAAAATAATATCAGTACATATATACCCGATAAAAGAAACTTCATTCAGCATATTTATCACCTTCTTTTATTATCGGTCATCACGGCCGCTTCTGTTTTTTTGTTGTTCCTGAGTTTGAGCCTTTTCTGCTGCCTTTTCTGCATTTTGTCTTTCGGCTTTTTGTTGACAATCTGAAATCTTTTCAGATAAAGAAGATTTTGAAGGTTGCTGCTGTATTTCGTTTTGTCTGTAAAATTCATCAAGGTCAACATCAGAATAAATTGTTGCATTTTGAATAGGTTCAGCAATATCATCAATAATATCATGAAAATATCCCTTAATTCTTAATGACGAATTTGAAAACTCAATGATACAATGACCATTTTCATCAACACTATCCATATCAACAGAAATTAAATTTTTAAGCCTTGCTTGTTCTTCTTTTTTTGATAATTCAGACCATTTTCTGCCGATAAGACTTTCGGCAGTTTCTCTTTTCATCAATTCATTTTCATTGGGCATTATTAAGACCTCCTTTAACAGTTATTTCTACAATGAAAATAATTTTGTTTTTTATAAACCGTTGTTTTGTAGTGGTTACCTAACTTATGCGGAGGTTTTGGAAACGACTTATACTTAAACTTGAATAAACAATAATCATTAGGCAACATGAAAAGTCTCATTGATTGAAATATCATTTGTTTAACCTCTTTTCTTTTTACTAAAACATGAAAAAGAAACTTCATTCAGCATATTTATCACCTTCTTTTCATCGGTCATCACGGCCGCTTCTGTTTTTTTGTTGTTCCTGAGTTTGAGCCTTTTCTGCTGCCTTTTCTGCATTTTGTCTTTCAGCTTTTTGTTTACAATCTGAAATCTTGTCAGATAAAGAAAGTTTTGAAGGTTGTCCCGCGTTACTGATATAATCGTAAGGTAAAGGTTGTCCCGCGTTACTGATATAATCGTAAGGGCCTGGCTGTTCAATATTGTCAGGGCCTGGCCGTTCAATATTGTCAGGGTCTGGCTGTTCAATATTGTCAGGGCCTGGCCGTTCAATATTGTCAGGGTCTGGCTGTTCAATATTGTCAGGGCCTGGCCGTTCAATATTGTCAGGGCCTGGCCGTTCAATATTGTCAGGATTAGACAAACTACTATAATCATATGCGGTAACAGAGCTTTTATCATGCGCTTCAATGGAACTATTTCCATATGCTTTAACAATGCTAATATCATACGCTTCTACATGGCTATAGTCATACGCTTCTACAAGGTTGCTATCGTGTGTTTTAACAGAGCTGTAATCATATGTTACTACATGGCTACCTTCATACGCTTCTACATGGCTATGGTCATACGCATCTACATGGCTATAGTCATACGCATCTACATGGCTATAGTTCCTTGCAATAATGGAACTATAATTTTGCGCTATAGCATAGCTGTTACCACAAATTTTAACTGTACCTTGATATTTCCCAGTAATAATAGCAGGATTCTCTTTTGTACCAAAATTAATTAATATTTCTTCATTTGTATCACGCGGAATTTTATCAAGCTCCGCCTGCGATTTTACTGTGATTGACATTTTTGTTTCCTCCTTATAATAAAAATAACCGCAACAATATAAACTTAAATTTTCATCAATTCATTTATTGATTGAAATATCATTTATTCAACCTCTTTTCTTTTTACTAAAACATGAGTAACTTTTTACTAAAATATAACCAATTATATTAATAAAAATACCAAATACACAACCTGCAATACATATTGTTTTATATGAATTTGTTGTCTGTATAGGTGTTACTTCATCATTAGAACTACTGTTTTCAATATGCTCAGCTGTTACAATCAGTCTGTGAGAATTAACAGCATATGGATAGCAAGTAACTAAGCTCAGTAAATCTCTGTTTTCATCAACTTGTAAAAAAGAAATATCATCAGGGTCAACTATATTGATGTCACAAACTTTATATGTTAATTGCTCATCAAGTATATTGATGTAAATTAAATCTCCATTTGTAAGGTCAGGTAAATCATCAAAAAATACTTTACCGGGATATGCTGTATGAGCTGATATAACAGTATGATTACCTTTTCCCCCTATTGGAAAAGCTGTATTCGGAAGGTGCGCTGCACCTTCCGATAATACATTTTCGTCTGTACCGTGATATATTGGTAAATTAACATCAATTTTAGGGATATTAATATAACCAATAATTCCGTCAAAATTGAGAATATCATTATATCCATCAATAAAAGCATCAGTTGAATACGAAATATTACTTACTCTGTTAGCGAGTTTTTTATTATAGTTTTCTGCATTTGAAAAGTATTTTTGTTTTTCTTTCACAGATAGAGTTTTTACGCTTTCAGAATAATCCTCAACAGTACTGTTGTTATTTAACGAATTAATAACATTACTTATTGTAGGATATAGCATAAATCCTAATGCAATCATCATAAATATAGACCCTAATATCAAATATAATTTTTTACCTTTCATTACATCATACTCAAAAGAAAAAATTAATTTTTAATCTTTTTACGTGAAATGAAGAAGAATACACCTGCTACAAACGTAACTGCACCGATAATATAAAATATAACAGTACCATATCCGCCAGTCTGAGGAACAATAAGCGCAGTATCTTTTACATCAACACTTGCATAGCCATCTTTAGGACAATTTGTTACATATGTATCGTTTACAAAAGTATCGCCATACTCAGCGTCAATCGTAATTTCTATTACCTTTCCGTAAAGGTTAAAGCCACTCGGAGCTTCTAATTCAACGATATAATATGTACCTGACTGAAATCTCATTTCTTCGCCCTTTGAGTTGTAATAAAGGACTTTACCATCGCCGTCTGATGTACCTGTTGCCAGTTCATTTTTCTGAGCTTCTGCATTTTCCTTCGTTGCATAAATTGCAAATTTTGCTCCCTCAAGCGTTTTGCCGTTTTGGTCAAATTTGTTTGTTTTTACAGCGTATGTATAAACATATACTGTGTTTGCTTCAACTTCGTCTGTAACGCCGTTTTTATTGCTGTAAACGAGTTTTTGCTCTGTATTTGGATTACCTGCTGTACCTACTATCGCATATTTATTGAGAATTGCACTGTATGTTACAGATGTATAGTAAACATCAGCAGCGTAAAATTCATCAGTCTGCAAATATGCGTGTGTAAGTGCAACATTAAACTCTGTATTTTGACTTTCACCCTCACTTGTTACGGTTACCGAGTATTCGCTGTTGTCAAGGTCTGTAATTTTTGTGCCGTCTTGTCTTAAAAGAGCGACATTAAAACTGTCTTTGTTAAGAGTAAGACCTGCGCTCATATCATCATATACTGCGTAAGATCCTAGTTTCATTGAATTAGAGCCTGCCGTGGTTGAGCGAATTTCAAAATCGATAGTATCTCCGAGAGATACGTCTGTGTAGTTTTCGTTATCTTTTGTACTGTTAGTAATTGATTTATGTGTATCTGGTACATCATCAACAACCTTTTCAGCGAGATTTACCTCATCAATGCTATAAACCCAGTTGCTGCCATCATAATAAGGGAGAGCAACAACTGAATTTGTTACTGACTTAACTCCTGCCGGATAGTTTACGGCTCTTACATAATAGATACCTTGTGCAAGATTGCTTACTGTCTTTGTTGTTGATGTTGCTGATGTTGTAAATGTATCAACTGTCGGTGCAGATGTCGGCATTGTTTCGATTGCATCAAGAGCCGCAAGTATATCTGCTGTTTTACCGCTCAAAATCTTATCTGAAACTGACGGAATGAGTGAATTATATTTTGTTTCATAAGGCGACGTATTTGTGCTGTCAAGTGTCGCCACTTTATAAACATTAAATGTATATCCCGGCTTTGTGCAGTTAAAATTAAGTGACACAGTTCTTGTTGTATCAAGTAATTCAGCAGCAGAAACCGCATAAGTTGATGATAGAATAACAAATAAAGCTATTAATACAGATAAAAACTTTTTCATTTTCATAAATTTATCTTTCCTTTCTTTTTTTAATGTAAATTACTATTGTTGCTATAGCAGCAATTAAAAATGTTAATCCAATAAAATAAATATTTGAATTACCTTTACCACCAGTAGATAATAAAACCGCTTTATCATCTTTTACAATTAACTCACAATTTAGTGTTTCATTATTATTTTCAGAAATTGTAAATTCTATTTTCTTCCCATACGGCATTGTACCTATCGGAGCTTTGGTTTCTTCGAAGTAGTAATTTCCAAGAGGTAAACTGCTTATAATCAATCTGCCGTTGCTGTCAGTTACAAGCGTTGTTACACTTCCTGATGTTGAATAGGTATAACTTCCGTTACCGGACTGTGCTAACGGTACTCTTACACCGCTTGATGTGTATAACGCCCATTCAGATCCTGCAAGAGAATTTCCGTTGTTATCTTTCTTATAGAGTGTGACTGAGCCTGTTATTGGCGTGTTCTTTACGTTCAAGGTGACATCTTTTGTGCTTTCTGAAATTGTAAAATTACGGTGTATAGTGGATAACTTAAATCCTGCCGGAGCTTTGGTTTCTTCGAAGTAGTAACTTCCAAGCGGCAAATTGTTTACGGTCAATCTGCCGTTGCCGTCAGTTACAAGCGTTGTTACGCTGCCTGATATGGTATATGTGTAACTTCCGTTACCTGTCTGTGCAAGTTGTACTCGTGTACCGCTTGATGTGTATAATGTCCATTCAGACCCTGCAAGTGCCTTACCGTTATTATCTTGCTTGTAAAGTGTGACTGAACCTGTGATTGGAGTGTTTTTTACGCTGACGGTGACATCTTGTGTGCTTTCTGTAATCGTAAAGTTTCGGTGCGTAGTGGATAACTTAAATCCTGCTGGAGCTTTAGTTTCCAAGAAGTAGTAACTTCCAAGAGGTAAATTGTTTACGGTCAATCTGCCGTTGCCGTCAGTTACAAGCTTTGTTACGCTGCCTGATATGGTATATGTGTAACTTCCGTTACCTGTCTGTGCAAGTTTTACTTGTGTACCGCTTGATGTGTATAACGCCCATTCAGATCCTGCAAGGGATTTACCACTGTTATCCTGTTTATACAGAGTAACTGAACCTGTTATAGGCGTATTTTTTACGTTCACAGTAACAGTCTTATTACTTTCCGTTATAGTAAAATTGCGGTGTACTGTTGATAAAACAAATCCACTCGGTGCCTTTGTCTCCAAAAAGTAGTAACTTCCAAGCGGCAAATTGTTTACGGTCAATCTGCCGTTGCCGTCAGTTACAAGCTTTGTTACGCTGCCTGATGTAGTATATGTATAACTTCCGTTACCTGTCTGTGCAAGTTTTACTTGTGTACCGCTTGATGTGTATAACGCCCATTCAGATCCTGCAAGGGATTTACCACTGTTATCCTGTTTATACAGAGTAACTGAACCTGTTATAGGCGTATTTTTTACGTTCACAGTAACAGTCTTATTACTTTCCGTTATAGTAAAATTGCGGTGTACTGTTGATAAAACATATCCGCTGGGTGCTTTTGTCTCCAAAAAGTAGTAACTTCCCAGAGGTAAATTGCTAACAGATAATTTACCGCTGTTATCAGTCGTAAGCGTTGTTACACTGCCTGATGTTGAATAGGTATAACTTCCGTTACCGGACTGTGCAAGAGGTACTCGTGAGCCATTTGATGTGTATAATGCCCACTCCGAACCTGCAAGTGAATTACCGTTATCATCTTTCTTATAGAGTGTGACTGAGCCTGTCATTGGCGTGTTCTTTACGTTGACGGTGACATCTTGTGTGCTTTCTGAAATTGTAAAATTGCGGTGTACAGTCGATAAAACATATCCGCTGGGTGCTTTTGTCTCCAAAAAGTAGTAACTTCCAAGCGGCAAATTGTTTACGGTCAATCTGCCGTTGCTGTCAGTTACAAGCGTTGTTACACTTCCAGATGTTGAATAAGTGTAACTTCCGTTACCTGTCTGTGCAAGTTTTACTTGTGTATTGCCTGATGTGTATAGCGCCCACTCTGACCCTGCAAGGGATTTACCACTGTTATCCTGTTTATACAGAGTAACTGAACCAGTTATTTTCGTATCAGTGCATTTAACCTTAACAACATTATTTTCGTTAGACGTTGGTGTTAATTCAACAGTATAGACAGTATCAGAAAGCAAATAACCGGAAGGTGCGGTTATTTCTTTGACATAATATGTACCTGTGCCGTATTTATCGGCAGACTGAGCATATCCGTTGCTATTTGTTGTAAGCGTTTCCAATAAATTCAGTGCTGTTTTGTCGGAATATATGCCATATACTGCATTAGCCAATTTAGCAGCAGTGTCCTTATCGGATTTTTCAATCGCAATATATGAGCTTGTAGTATTAGTAAACGCTATTTGTATAGCATCATAGCCTGATTCCTGAGCCGCCTTGTATGTATCTGCTGATACTTCTAATTCGACCTCAGCAGGGACATCATACTGTGCAGGTATCTTATACGTTCCGTTTGACTGCTTTTTACCTAATTCTTTGACAATATAACTGCCTTCAGGAACATTGGTTTTTATTGTTCCGTCTGTTCCTGTAGGACCGATAACGGTAACTTTACTGTCTGCGGTGTTGCGTAATTCAAAATAATACCCCTGCGGTGAAGCACCATCTTCACAGCTTTTTGAAATTTCAAGTTTAATGTCATAAACATTATTAACATAACCATTGACAAAATCAGCAGAACCGCTTTCTGTTATGCGAAGTGTACCGGAGGGATACTGTGAACCATAAACTTGGTCGTATTCTTGCCGCCAACCGTCAGGGAAATAATAATCATTTTTAAAATCTTTTCCCGAAGCGCCATCTTTGAGTTTACCTAATTCATAAGCCTCATATTCTCCATAAGGTACGTCTTTTGAGCAACTACTGTCAATGTTTTTAATAATATATTCTGATAAACTTTGCGTGAATCCTAATTCATTTGTCGGTCCGAGGATTATATATTTAGCTCCGTATGCCTTCTGAAAATCCGTAGGAGTCTCAACATAAAAATACCAACCTTTTAGGTTTTCCGGAGTTGATAAAGAACCCTCACCGTTATCAACATCAGGGTCATCAGCTTCGCTTTCAGTCCAACATGATTTTTGAATATTACCGTCTCGCGTTATACCGTGTTTTGTAACGTTTACTTGGATTTTAAGGAATGCTTTCGGTGGGTCAATTTGACCGCCGCTTATACAATCCTGATAGGTGCTTGAACCATATCCTATTAATGCGCCTGTACTGCATTTTGTGGGTATATTTTTCTTTTCTCTTGATATTGACGTTACAGCAGCTGTCTTATTATTAACGCTACCGGCTACAATGGAAAAAGTGACTTTGTTACCGCTCTGAGTAACTTTAACTTTTGCGTTGCCAACGTCATAAGTGCCTGCAAGCGAATCAAAGTATGACGATAAAACACCGTTATCATCATTTTTAGTTACTGAGCTGTAAGTCCATTTGTTATTAGCCTCGTAATAATTTGCATTAAGTGTTATTGTTGGAGCATTAGGACTGTTACTATTCATAAATGACGGCAATTTTTGAAACTTAGCCATTTCTGAAACTATGTTATTGTAACAAGCACGAATATTGGGATTTGCTCCGCCGGAACAATACAACGACAGATAACCGCTTTTGCCTTTATTTAGTGCATAAGGTGCAGATGTGCTTCGCTCACCTTTAACTATCTCCCAAACAATAAGCTGTGTTGCTAAGTATGCCTGATAGTCATTAATAGTACCCGACTCAATTTTGCTTTTGTTACCGTCAAGACCGTGACACATTACGACCCTGAGAGCTTCTCTTTTCAATGCAGGTAAGTTATCCCATACAGCACTTGTATCAGACATATTGGAATCTGTGTGCAAAGCAACACCGGGTTCAATGCAATAGGCATGCTTTCCATCGAATTTTATCATCATTGCAGCTTCGCCTACCGCTTGCCCTATCATTGCTTTTTTCACTTTTATGGTATTGCCGTTTGTATCAGTACAATACTCAAATGTAGGGTGATGTCCGTTTGCCAATAATGCAATATTTCGGTTATTGCAATACTTTAAATATTCATCTCTTGTAAAATAACCGGAATAACTGTATAATTCCCCTACATCTTCATTTGTAAGGACATCACCGTCAGAATTGATATTATCTGCACTTTTATTTATTGTGGCTGCTGATACGGTTATACCTGTTGCCGGCAAAATAGAAAACACTGAAATAGCAGCTAATAAAACAGCCGTGATTTTACTTAAAATTTTCTTTTGCAAAAAGATTGTCTCCTTTCTTACAAATTTTTATTAAAATACAGTTATATTACGGTCTATCTCTTATACGCATAGTTATCCCCTTTCTTGTAACTCGCTATTTGTTGGCCGCAACTTTCCGATGAAAAGTTTCAGCTGAAAAAACGAGTTACATTTAGAATTAAAAATTATTTATGATATAAAAAAAGACAGAGCCTTGACCCTGTCTTTGTTTTTATTTACTATAAAAAAGAAATTTCCCTATTGCTATAGAATTCCTATTACTGTAAACAGTAAACTTTTTAAATATTCTTTTTTAATAACTTTCTTTTTAATGAAAATCATAGTCTTTTTATCCTCCAGTTCTTATTAAATTTCATACAAAGGAAATTCATCAATGCTAACCCACATTTCGTCTGTTAGTTCACCTTTTTTTAACGCTTCACGAATAATCTTTGGAACACATCTTTCGCGATGTAAATAAATTTTAACATCTTCAAATTCTTTATAGTATTCAAGGGTTCTTATATCAATAACAGGAATAACTCTTTTTTTATCAATATCCGCAACGGTGTACCAATATGTAAGTGGATATTCCTTTATAATTGTATAAATTCTAATGTTTTTATATTTATAAAACATTGTTCCTCTAGTACAGTCTAACCCTAATTCTTTTGTGTAATCTACCATTTGTTTTCCTTTCTCTGCGTTTACCAAAAAGTATAAGTGTATTTAGTTTCTACAAAACAGTTTAAAAGATTAAAATATTGATTTTTTTCAACCGTTAACGTTGTAGGTTTTACTTTATAATCGCTAACAACTGTAGTATTTCTATCAGGTGTGATTTCATGAACTAAAATAGTTCCGTACGTATCTTTTGCAGAGAATAGGATTTTGATATTAATTTCGTCATTTAATTGTTTATATTCCTTATAACTTGTTACTGAGTATGTTTTAGAATTAATATCGTTTATTTTTATACTTAAAGAACTTGTAAAACTATAATTAGCGATTGTAAAAAAAATTATAGCAATCAAAAGAGTCCCTATAGCTGAAATAAGATGAGTATATTGAGGAATATATCTAAATGAAATTAAAAAAAGTATAAAACACACAATTGAAAATATTAAAAATAGCCAAGCCATTTTTTCACCGTCCTAATATAAAATAAAAATTATATTCTCGCACAGATAACATAATATCTGTTAAATCCTCCTGCACCGTCTGAAATACAGGTAAGCATAGTGAGTAAATCTTTACCCGAATTGATAAACACCGCCTCAGACTGAGTTGCTTTGCAAACCTTAGTATCAATAACTTTGTAAGTCATTGTGTACCAATAGTTTGTAAGCTCTACCGTATCGCCCTTATTTAACTTTCTGATATTATCAAAGAAAATCCTGCCAATGTAACCTGTATGACCTGCAAGCACACAATTTGTACTTTCACCGCCTAAAGGCAGTGAGGTATAAGTAAGATGTGCAGCTCCATAACTCATATTACTGTCATTTGCTCCTAAATAGATAGGCAGTTTCATTCCGATTGTCGGTGCGGAAACATATCCATATATTCCAGTGTAAATACCATAATCAGCAAGATTAAGCACCGGATTAACATATGATGTTTCATCAACGAGCAGTGAGTTTTGATTATCCTTTAAATTATTATTGTAAGCATTGCTGTCTTGATATAATCGTTCGAGATCTGGAGCAAAAAGCAACGGTATGTAGCTTGTACGATTTCCTGAGCTGTCAATCGGGTAACCCTCATCATCAATCTCGCCTTTTTTTATTGCTTCCTCAAATGTTTCATCTTCAACAGCGTTTTCAATTTGTTTATCGAATTTTTCTATTTCAGCGTTGGCAATCTGAGTTCCGATAAAATTAGAAATTAGCGGAAACAATATCAGACTGAGTCCTGTAACAATAAGAATTATCGAAATTGTTGTAATCAGTTTTTTTCGCAAATAAAACCACCTGCACATAAAAAAGACAGAGTATTAAACTCTGTCTTTTACTTTTTTACTTCTAAATTGTAAATAATATTTTTGTTATTTTACTATCAAGATATTAATTGTAACAGAAATATATTTCGTATTCTCCGTCACTTAATCTTTCATAATAATAATTGAATCTAAAGTGTTCATATTTATTATTATATGGACCACCAATCAAATTAGCTTCAACTTCTGCATCAAGATATTCAATGTTTTCGCATATGGCTTGATTTACAGACATAACCCAACTTTTCGTATGAAGATTTGTAGGTGTATGAAACCAACCTGAGTTATTAATATTGTTTGAAGGTGTATAAATCATTCCCTTTGCTTTAAAATGAGCAATAACTGCATTAACAATTTTTTGCATATTCTTATCCGTACACAATTCTGAGTGAGAAATAGGAGTATCATCAGTTACAGGTGCTTTTGTAGGCTTCGGATTTACATTAACTGTACATTTTGCCGTTTTGCCGTTGTTGGACTTTACTGTAATTGTACAGCTTCCGGCGCTCTTGCCATATACGGTTACGGTTGAACCCGAACAGCTTATAGCAGCATTGCCGTTGTTTGAGCTTGCTGTATAATTTCTATTTGTAGCATTACCAGGATTAATTGTGACGTTAAATGAATTACTGCTGCCGACAGTAACATTCATTGAACTTTTGCTCAAACTTACACTTGTAACAGCAACAGTTGTTGATTTTGGCTTCGGATTTACTGAACCGGAAGAACCGTTATTCTTTGTGCCGTAAGAATTATTGTTTTGAGACGAATTGTTCTTATTTGAATTATTTACAGAAGTATTTGACTTCTTTGAAGATGATGTACTGTTGTTAGTTTTACTGCTTGATGAGTTGTTTCCTATTGCACTGTTTTTATTCTTTTTATTGTCAGACTTCGAAATTTCAGATTTTGAGCTTTCAGACTTTGAGTTTTCAGACTTTGAGTTTTCAGATGTAGTGCTTTCGGATTTTTCTTTCTCTGTGTTGTTGCTGTTCATATTGGCAGCACTTGAATCTCCCTGATTATAGGTACTGTCCTGCTCATCAGTTAAAAGCTCATCTTTTGTTGATATATCAGAAACTGATATTGTTTCATTAGTCATTGTATTATTTTGGCTGTTTCCGCAACCAGAAAATACATACGCTGATATAATTAATGTAACTGCAATAGCAGTGATTTTTGTTTTCTTCATAAAGATCCTCCTTTGTGACATTTTAACACTTATTGAGTGTTTTTTCAAGTAGATACTACTCTCAAACTAATAATATGTGTTTCCAACAGGTCACGTTCCCTTGCCCTCACGGACAGTATTTCAATATAGTTAAAAATCATCACACAATAAAACAAAAATTTCATTATGAGAGGTTTGCAGAATGCAAAACTCTTTTAACTACAAGTATCTTCGCCTGCCACATATTGATTAAATTTTCAAGGTGCAAAATTTACAATAAAAAATGTTTTTTTATTGTTCTTAAATAGTCCATTAATACTAAAAAAATATAAAACTTTACATCTTATAAAAATAAAGATATAAATTAAATAAATATAATGGTCGTTTTTTTTAGCCAATAAAAAGCACTTGCAGTTTTGATTTTTACTTTTTCGTACTGTATAATAAAACAAATATAATTTTAAGGAAGATAAGAAAATGATATATGGATACGCAAGAGTAAGCACTAAACAACAAAATCTCGAACTACAGCTTAACAATTTAAAAAAATATGGCTGTGATAAAATCTTTGCAGAAAAGGTAACTGGTGACTATCGCAAAAGAAAAGACAGAGAGCAACTTGATGAATTGCTCTCTGTCATAAAAACAGGTGATACACTTGTTGTTTGGAAACTTGACCGTCTATCAAGAACTTTGCTTCAAACTGTATCTATTCTTGAATTTCTTTTAAAAAATGATATTTCGTTTGTATCTATAAATGATAATTTTGATACAAAGACTTCATATGGTAAAGCGTTATTATATATGGCAGCAGTGTTTGCACAACTTGAAGTAGATTTAATATCTGAACGAACATTAGAGGGACTTGAAGCTGCACGACAAAACGGTCATTATGGTGGACGCCCTTCTATTTCAAAAGTTACTCAATCTAAGATGTATCAAATGTATTATAGCGGTGATTATACAATAAGTGAAATTTGTAGTGCTTGCAACATAACACAAACGACCCTATATAATTATCTAAAACGCTTCAATGAAAACCCAGATGAACGCCCCGAAATAATTGCTTTTGATAAACCACCGAAAAAAGAAAAAATATACCCGTCACGCACCGTAGGCAGACCCACATTAAGTGAAACACTTATATCAAAAGTACAAAGTATGTATTCTGACCCTCAATATAGCGTAAATGATATAATTAAAAAAACGGGTCTTTCACGTTCAACAATATATAAATATGGCAAACAAAAAAGGAGTGATAAAAATGCCTAATAATGATAACAATGAAGTATCAAAAATGCTTGTAGATGGTGTGAAATCTGTCTTTACTTCAAATCGATACATAGCATATCTTGCATTTTTAAGTAAATTTCATAATTATTCTTGGAGAAATACAGTATTAATATTCTCACAAAGACCAGAAGCTACACTCGTTGCAGGGTTTAATGACTGGAAAAATAAACATAAAAGATATGTAAAAAGAGGAGAAAAAGCGATAAAAATTATCGCCCCTTATTTTAAGAAAATCCAAACAGAAGTAGATGTTATTGATAACAATGGTAAAGCTGTTATTGTTGATGGAAAACATCTTACAGAAAAAAAAGAAATTGAAAAAATGCTTTTCAAATCCGTTTCTGTTTTTGATGTATCGCAAACTGACGGTGAACCTCTACCACAATTAACTTATGAACTGCAAGATACAGTAAAAAATTATCAAGAACTTTTTACCGCAATATCATCATTTGCTGAATATCCTATTGAATTTGAAGATATGCGCGGAGGTGAAAAAGGTTATTTTGATTTTATCGAACAGCGTATTGCTATTAATAACGGTATGTCAGAATCCCAGACGATAAAAACAGCAATACACGAACTTACACATTCAAGGCTTCATAATCCGAACATAAATAGTGATGAGCAACATAAAATATCTAGAGCAAATGAAGAAGTTCAAGCTGAAAGTGTTGCTTTTGTAGTAGCAAATCATTTTGGCATTGATACTTCTGACTATTCATTTGACTATATAGCAAGTTGGAGTACTGGAAAAGAGCTTGAGGAATTACACGAAAATCTTGAAATTATACAAAAGGAAGCAAATATAATTATACAAGGCATTGAAGAACAGTATCAGCAGCTACTCAAAGATAGGAATGTAGAAATTAACAACGCCGATAAAGGCATTGACCGAGATATGG
Organism: uncultured Clostridia bacterium; assembly: GCA_947624655.1. GTDB lineage: Bacteria > Bacillota > Clostridia > TANB77 > CAG-508 > JAAWPK01. The sequence continues at coordinate 14,446 of CANQLH010000021.1, forward strand.
ACGGTATTGATGATAGCCGTGACAGCTCCTACACAGCTAAAATTCCTGTTCCTGATTTATTATCAAAACAACAAATGGATACTCTTGAGCAAACCTTCTATTATTATTATCAAGGCGAAAAAATGCTTCCTATTAGTTTGTCACAAGCTGAGCTGTTCCAAGAATATGTAGATATTCCTTTATATCGCCTATATCCCAACGGTTCAAAGGCAATTGTCGAAAAAAACGAAAAGCTTTATGATGAAGCACTTTACGATTCTGGAAATCCAAAATATGCTAATGGTGATTTCTTTGGTGTAGAAGCTACGGCTTGGGAAACAGTTTACAATCAATTTATTGAACCTCAAATATTCATAGAATGGTCTGAGAGCAACAAAGTTCCAGAGAAACAGCTTCTTCCCCTTGTTGAAGCAAACACCTTGTTTGATTCTGCTGATTTAGCCACCGTAGAAAAATATGCTGGACGTGGTTATTATGACAAAACAAAATATGCGTTATTCTATACCGAGGAAAACACTGCTAAGATTATGGTTGATAGACAGGATTTCGGGGACGGAGATGGATCTTTAATAAATCATATAAAACTCATTAATCCCGGTTTAGGTAACTATTTAGATTGCCATAATGATATTACTAAATTATATGGTACTCCTCATATAAATACGGATAACCTTAACTCTATTCGTGATGAGCTGAATACTCAGCCTATTTCGTCTGAAACGCTTATAAATATCCATAGTAAGTTGATTAATGAAGTCAAAGCAACAAAACAGCAATATCATAAAACTGAGCAACTTCAAAAGCCAAATAAAGAGAAGAAATACAGTAAAGAGGAAAATGAACGTATCGTTGCAGATATTAAAAACAGTATTCTAATTGAGGATTATGCTCAAAAAATAGGTTTTACTGTACTGAAAGCAGGTAGTTATTATACCCTCAAAGAACACGACAGTGTGAGAATTGACCCACGAAAAAACAGATTTGTACAAAACTCCACTGGGGTTAAAGGTAGTATTATTGATTTTGTTATGCACTTTGAAAACCTTGATAAAGCTACTGCCATTGATAAATTGGCAAAATACATAGGTTCAGACATAAGACACTCCCCTACTCCTATTCCACATCAGCAAAGACCTAAAACTGAGAATAAATCTGTACCACTTGTTTTGCCGGAAAAAGCAAAAACTATGCGTAATATTTTTGCCTATCTCATTAATACAAGAAAAATTGACTCTGAAATTGTGAGTCAATGGGTAAAAAACGGTAACTTATATCAAGATATTCATAATAATTGTGTTTTTGTTACTTTCAATAAAGACGGCGTTCCAGAGTTTGCTTCACAGCGCGGAACAAATACATCACATAAATTCAGAGCTGATATTGCGGGTAGTAATTATAACACTTGCCATTTCATCAATAATAATGCTAATACTCTTGTTATTGGTGAAGCGGTAATAGATGTTATGAGCGTTCAGACAATTCTTAAAGCTAATGGCAGAGATATAAATAAATACAATTATCTATCCTTGAACGGTACAACAAAAACCCACGCGGTCATTAACGCTTTGCAGAACAGTAATACTGATACAGTCGTACTTGCTACAGATAATGACAATGCCGGTAAAGAAGCGAGAAATACTCTTAGAGCATTAATTTCTGATTTCAATACAAATATCAAGGTTATTGATTACGTTCCTCAGAACGAAAAAGATTGGAATGCAGAGCTTGTTGCAAATGTTCAACGTGAAACCGCCGCCTTATCTGAATCAAAACAAAAATTATCTGACAAGATTTCAGATTGTCAGAACAAGGCAGATATTCAAAATAAGAGCCTTGAACACAACAAACAACAGGCTATTTCTCAAAAGAGAAATACACTTGATATTTCATAAAGGAGGAAGAAGAAATGACAGTAACACTTACAGTAGAAGAACTCACCGCACTTGCAAGCGCAAAACAACCAAATAGAACGTCTGCTATCGTTTTTTTAGAACAAGGATTACCCTTTTACGGAGAGGACGAAAAAGAGCTTGTGGACTTTACCAATGTCCTTATTGACAAACTCAAAGCCATGACTGATACTCAGTATTCTGGTTTAAATTTCGATACTGCTATTGACATTATAGAATCGGAACAAGAACTGTAACTCAAAATCAAAATTGGCCATTGAAATATCGCCACTATTGAAATTTTGAATTACAAAAATAAGCAACTCAAAACCGAGTTTATGTCCGGGAGAACGTCCATTTTTTTGAGTTACAAAAAGGCAGCACAATTAAGTGCTGCCTTTTTTAGAGCTCCTGCCCTTTATCTCGTTTAGGTTGTTTATTCTTGGCTGTTTCCTGATTTACCTTGTCAGCCATTTGTTGAGCCGATTTTATTTTATCTGATAATACCTGATTACGACTTTGCGCTTGAGCTTTATCCTTAGTATATTCTACACACTTCTGTTCAAGTAATGCAAAATTACAAAACATCTTTTTTTCAAATTTATTTGGCGAAGTAATTCTCTTATTATAAATATGATTAGCTCTACTCTGTATATTATCCCAATCTTTACTACATTCTATATACTGCGAAATCAATATATTTCTATTTCTATCACTATTTATATCAAAACTTATTAAAGCAGAACTTGGAACAGGTATCATATTATTTAATCCGATTATTCCAAATCTACCACCTTTAATTTTGTAAATATGTAAGTTTGTTTTCAATGTTCTGTGACTTGGTCTTGGGTGTTCTAATGGTGCAAAGTAATTTTGTCCATTTACATTTAATACTACTCCAACATAAGGACGATTTTGGTTCATCACATCAGTATAATTTTCATTGTATTGTACTCTACTATCAAATTTATACAAATATTTTATGTAATCAATATCCACTTTATAAATCTTCATATTGTTTTTACCTCTTAAAAAGTAGAAAGGGCAGATTTTAAATCTGCCCTTTTCAAAAGACTAATTTATTCTTACTTTAAACCTATGAAAAGGTCAGGCAAAGAATTTCCTCTTTAGCAGACTGAGCTGCACTCTTACTTTAAACCTATGAAAAGGTCAGGCAAAGAATTTCCTCTTTAGCAGACTGAGCTACACTCTTACTTTAAACCTATAAAAAGGTCAGGCAAAGATTCTCCTCTTTAATTAGTCCAGAGATAATTATTATCTCGTCATTATTATTATACTCAATTATAATAATTATGTCAAGTAAAATAGTAAATGTATAAATGTAACTCAATTTTTTAGCTTTAGCTCGTCATCAAGAAGATGATCCGAGCTGTGGCCGAAAAAATTTGAGTTACGTTAACTTTAATTATGGTATTGTTTTTAATAGATTTTCTATACCATCTGCAAGTTCTGAAACTCTATGTAAAACTCTCCTTTTATCATCAATACGCTTATTTATATTTGTTATTTCTCTGTCACACTGAGCTTGTCTTAATTTATATATTTCTTGCTGTTCCTTTATAGCTGCCTTTATTCTATTTTCTTCCCTGAAACAATATAAAACCATATTTTCAAATTTTTCATTGAAACCGTTTCCCTCATATTTATTGACAATATCATATACAGTTTGAGTCATTCTAATTGAACGACTTATAGTTTTCTTTTCTTTAACCATTTTAAATCTCCTTTAATTAAATATTTAGTAGTAAAATAAAACTACTTTTTTATTACAATACTATTATACCACTATACTTCTAAAATGTCAATACTAATTAACTACTATATATTTATTTCATCTTTATTTTTATGTATTTTCAATCTTTCTTGAATTTGTCTTGCTTCATCACTCATATTAATAAATTCATCAACCGTATTTTGAGCATTGTTAAGTTTTTCAATGCGTTCAAATATAGCATTTGCACGTTCTTCAATATCTTTAATTTTCTTTATATTACTCTTAATTTGTAATATAAGTTCGTCTTTACTTGTATTTTCAGGGTCAATACCAATTTTATTTAACTGTTCTAAAGCATAATTAAAACTTGCTAAATCAAGTTTATGTTTATTTTCATATTTTTTTCTTGTAAGTTTAGCAAATTTTAACCTATCAAGTTCTTGTTTGACTGGCAGATATTTCTGATATGCAACAATTAATTTACCAATATTTTTTATATCTGCTACTGTATCATCAAGTTTCATAAGTGTATGCTTTATTTCATACGACTTATCTTTAAGTTCGGTTATACGTTTATTATAATCGCTATAGTAAATAACTCCTTCTGACCTACTATAAGCAATAGCTTGAGCAGCTTTATGCAAAATTTCTTTTCTTTCATTTCTTCTGTTATTAAGATATTCAGATAACGGCACTTCTCCGTATTCATTCTGTTGTACAGGAGAAATGCTATTGTAAGCTGATAATAACTTTTCTGATGATATTGTTCCGGCAGTTGTTAAGTCATTATTTAAAATTGAATATTCATTTGCAGTCAAATGTGCAACAACATCTTTATTATCATTAAGTAATGCTGTTTCAGCATTAAAATATACTAAATAATCTTGATTTGGAACATTCAAAATAAATCCATCAGTAAGAGTTTTAAATATAAACTTTTTATCAATAGTTATAGTTGTATTCTTTTCAACACTCTTTGCCTTTTCAGATTTAATGCGCTCTATAATTTTTTCTTTTGTGTAGTTCTCGCCAATGCGTTTTCCTCTTACATAACGCTCCTGTTCCGGCGCTCTAAACGCAATATGCTTACCCTCTTTAACATCAAATCCTGATTTTTTCATCTGCTGAACAAATTCAGTATAAGACTTTACTTGAGGTATCAATTCATCAATCTTATTTTTTATAGTATCTTTCCACGTAATACCGCCATTCTTAGTAATTTGCCATTCTTTATAAGATTTACCCACACCTATATTTTGAACAACTGACAATCCATTTTCTTTGCAAATTTTATCGCTTATTTCTCTCATTTTTGCAACAGTTTTATATGGTTCACTTCTAAATTTTTTGTAATCTTTAAAAGATGTAGAATTAAAAATTATATGATTATGGATATGTCCTTTGTCAATGTGAGTTGCAATTACATATTCGTGATTTCCTTGTAAAAATTCATCTGCAAATTTTTTTCCAAGCTCATGTATTTGTTCTGGAGTTACTTTTTCATTATCTGATATTGCAAAACTCTGTACCATATGATAAGCAACATTATCTGCTCCACCTGTCTTTGTATAATCCCCTTTTATTTCTTTTGCTAAATTCGACGTTAAATTAAATTCAATAGCTGCTGTTTCTGTTGCACAACCAAAAGACGATACCAATTGTGTACCGTCTGGCATAGTAGTTTTTTCAGGATTTATAATATAATCTATAGCTTTTTCTAAAGTTGATTTGATAGCGTGGATTTTAGCAATAGCCATATGTCACCTATTTTTTCATTAATTTCTTGTAAATCCTCTTTATATATATTTCCAGTCTGATTTGTTCGTCTTGCAATCTGATTAATATTATTACCAATTCGATTGATTGCAATAGTAACATCTTTAATTGCTGATACATCTGTATTAATGACATAACCGTCTATTATCATTTTACGATAAAAGGCACCTTTATTTTTTATACCAGTTTGTTCCTGCTTTTTATCTATGAGTTCCTTTTCTTCTGCACTCACATCAAATTTTATTTGAAATGGACGGTTTCTGTTAGCCATATTAGACTCCTTTCGGTATCAGCAATAAAGTAAAAATTGTTTAACGTAAAACAATTTTTAAGGGGTTTGGGGGCGTAGCCACCAACAAGCAAGGAATAATAATCTGCCTGTGACAGATTACTATTCTGTTCGCAAGTGTGTACACACTTGCAATGCTTGCTAAACTTCTTTCCTACCGTACTTTCATTTTAGCACAGCTAAAATGTTTTTTCAATACCGTAAAATAAAAAAAATAAATCTGCTACAGCGAACCTTTGCGAGTTGCCGTAGCAGATTTATTAATCCTCTATCTTATTTAATATGCTATATGCCTGAACTAACACTTTTTTTATTTCTAACATCTCAGAATATTTGTATTCTCGGGTACTATCGTTAGAAGCCCAAAAAAGTCCATCATTAATTTTTGTTATTTCTTTTTTCAAACTTGATAGAATCTCATTTCTATAACCGTCTGGCAACTCTATAAAATTTGAACGGGCTAAAAAATAATCACATAGTTCAGGTGCCAACAATTCAGAGGTGTTCTCACATAATACGCAATGTATACAATCTACACAAGTAAGATATTTCTTATAACTGAACATTACCGTATCTCCTATTAGTCTAAAGTACCTTTAACATCACTGTCTGTATAATGTTTTTTCCAAAACTAAATCTTATCCTTAATATTATAAATACTAAAATGATGTAATATAGCTGTAAGAGTTTCCTTGTTTTTGCAAACGTGGTCTTGCATATAATAAATCCCTTTCTTTTTCAATGCTTTCTGTAATTGCTTTTTAGAAACCTTAATAATTTTATACTTATCCGTGCAAGTATAGCCATCTGCATATAAGTTGTTTCCGTATGCATAATATTTTATATTACCGTTCCCCTCATCACCTAAATAAATACCGTTATCTATAAAACGTTGTCTTATACGTGTACGTAACATAGATTTACTCCTCCTTTTTATTAAGATAATCTGCAAGATACTGATTTAGTGCTTCCTGCACAACTTCATTTTTTGTCATATCGTCAACAGCAGCTTTAAGTGCTATCGCTTTTATCTGTTCTGGAGTAAGATAATAAGCTCTCTTTATCCCACCAATAGTTGAATGATTATTTTTACTTGCATTGTTTGTTTCGGAATCTATAGCTCCAGAGTAATTTCCTAAAAGTTTGTCAACCTTATTTTCAAAATTTTTTGCCATAATTAAATCTCCTTATTTTAAATATTCATCAACAAAAGTTTTGTAGTCTTGGCTTACTGTTGAGTTGCCATTATAGTCATCAATAACAACTTGTTCGTACTGAGCCTCCTCAACAGCTATTGCTGTTCTAATGTATGTTTCGTAAACTTTAGTATTAAGCCGACTCGCCATTTGTTCAGCCATATCTCTTATTGCTTTAGATATTTTAGTCTGAGGATTATAACGAGTAATTAATATACCGCCAATACAAAGATTTGGATTAAAATACTTTTTTACTCCCTGCATTGTGTTTGCAAGTTGTATAAATGCTTTAGTCGAAAAAACTCCTGCATTACTTGGTATAATTATTTCATTAGTTGCCGTAAAAGCATTAACTGTTAAAATTCCTAAAGCCGGAGGAGTATCAATTATAATATAATCATAATTTTTGAGAACATCTATTTTTTCTTTTAATCTATATTCTTTGCCGGTTTTATTCATTTCTTGTTCTGCTCCGGCAAGAAGTAAATCCGATGGTGCGAGATATAAGTTTTCGCTAATTTTATTTGTTACGGCTTCAATGTTTGCATTTCCACAAAGGACATCATACATTGTCTTGGTTTCGTCATCAGCTTCACAATTAAAATAATAAGATAAATCACCTTGAGGGTCAAGGTCAATTAATAAAACCTTAAAACCTCGTTTTGCTAACTCATATCCAAAACTCGCTGTTGTAGTAGTTTTTGCAACACCGCCTTTTTGGTTAGCAATTGTTATCACTTTCATGTTTATAACCTTCCTTTTTCGTTGTTGTAAAATGTTAACACATATAATGCTTTTTTAGAAGTATTACAAATTACTTTTCAAATATTTTCAATTTTTATTTCACGCTCCTTTACATAACACCACGATTGAGGAGGTCGCTGTATATGAATCAACAACTTTCCCACCACAAAACGGGCAGGGTTTTAGCTTCTCTGTCATTTTAGGTTTCCTCCATACGTTTTTAAAGTTTAGTAGTAAAATAAAACTACTTCTTTATTACAATACTAATATACTACCATACTTCTAAAATGTCAATACTTATTTTGTATTTTTTTTTCAATTTTTTAACGGTAGACAACTTATTTTCCATCTGCTTAAACTCGTCCATACTCAAAAGCACTTGTGCCATAGTAACCTCCTTTAAAATTAAAAGTAATATTATAACACTTCTTTACTATATTGCAATTATACTACCATACTTCTAAAATGTCAATACTATATTTTTTATTAAAAAAATACAGCTATACAGACAAAAATCAGTTTTCTTTTTCCCTCTTAAAAAAATCAAAAATAGAAGTATTCTATTATAATATTATACTTCTATAATTACAAAGCATAAATACTTCTAAAAATAAAATACTTCTAAAAAAAAAAAAAAAAAAAAAAAAAAATAAAAAACTACTACTTATTTATTACTTTACAAAAAATTATATTACGGTAAAAAATAAATAAATTTTTTTGTATGGATAGGCGATGAGAACCGAACATCACATACATCTTAAAAAAGACTTAAAATGTGACTCAAGATTTCATATGCAGCTCAGCTGATGAACTCACCGAATTATTTTTTCTGAGTTACATTACAAAATTAAATATTTTTCTAAAAATGTCTTGACTTTTATAAATAGGGGAGTTAAAATTTTTATTTTTAGGCAACGGCTCGGCTCGGCTGGGCAGAGCTATCCTATCGAAAGAAATAGAATACTCTGCCCACACTAAAAATACCTTTTTTTATTTTTGAGGTATCCGTATTCCGTATTCCGTGTGTTTACCCTGAGCCTGACCGCTAAATAATAGCTGTCAGCACGCTTTACCAAGCACAAAGCACCATCTTCAACTTGTCTAAGGTTTCCCTATGTATGCGTGTTTCCTGAGCAGTTACAACCGTTCCGCTCCGTGCAATTCCTCCGCAGGATAGTTTTAACCAATGTACTGCCGTGTATCGCCAGATAAGGCAGGTTAGGCTTATTGAGGTCATTCTTCTGCTTACAACCCCTGACGTTATCGCTTATAGGGTAATTTGGCATATAAGCGAGCCGTATCACTTCTATGATTGAGCGTGATAAAACTACCATTTTTTATACAGGTATCGTCATTCCTGATAGCTGATAGAAAAGTATAGTTGGTACTGTTCTACCGCCTTCCCACTTGACTGATGGGCGAGTACAGCTTGTCCTAAGTAAAGCTGTTTACTGTTTGTACATTCAGTTATTTCAGAGTTGAACTTATACCGTTTATTTGTAAAAAAGGTTGCACTTTATTAAGCCGTACCCCAATTTTCTTTTTTTTAAAAGAAAATAAGATATAGCTTACTGCTCTGAAAAGTCAGAATTATACAATTGTATTTCTAAAAATGAATACACTTTATAAAGCCATTACATATTTTATTTTTTAAAAATAAAATAAAACAATAGCTGTCCTGTGCATATAAAATTGATATATGTAAAATGGGGAATACCCACTTTGCAACAAACAAAAAAGGCTATTAGGAAGTAGTTTCCTAATAGCCTTTAACCTTATAATTATATATTTCTAACTGTCCGTATTGTCCTTAAATTTTTAAATTTATTAAAAAAACCTATTGACAAAGATATTAAATTACTATATAATTTAACTGTAATTAAATACAGCTTATGGTTGTAGGTGCCACTACTTCCGTAAGTACCACTTAGGACGGCAATCCGAAGTGGACTTGATAATTAACACCGCGCTTGCGGTGTTTTTTTATTTACATTTAGTATATTATCATAACAATTTTAATTTGTCAATAAGTAGAAAAGAATTTTTCAACATAGTTTCAACATTGTATCTTTTTGTAATTTTTAATGTTATAGATATTTTTTATAATAATAAAATTAAAAAAAGTATTGATTTTTATTTTATTGTGATATATAATAAAATTACCTTAAAAAAAACGACCGTTTATTTTAAATAATTAAAGACAGTATAAAAAATGTATTATAATTGTTTTTTAATATTAAAAAAACTATTAAAAAAACTAAAACCATTTTTTTACGACATTTTTATACTTTTTATGTATCTGTAAATACTTAAAGGCATATACCATAATCCTCTAATTAAAAACCATATAAGTATAAATGAACCGATTAAACCCCCAATTACACAATCTATAATAATTATGCCAACTGATACACCTAAATCTCCATATGCTGTTGGAATAAGCCAAAGAAACATTTTTCGTATTCCAAGCGGTAATCCGAACGCAAATACAACAATTATATAATTAACAATATCAGAGTTGTTTTGCAATTTTAAGCTCCAAAGAGTAAATATAGCTCCGGCGCAATAGGCGAGAGGTATTATACATTTAGTAAATAGTTCTTTCGTTATCGTTCCTTTAGTCAATTAAATCGCTCCTTAAAATAACAATTTAAAGTTGACGTATTTACCTGTATCAACCATAGCAACTATAGCATCATACTTTTTATCTTTTTTTTCGCTGTATAATCCTTTAACTTTGACCTTACCGTCTGACAGCAACTTTTTTGCTTGTGCAGCCGTTAAGGTTTTTTTCTTGTCGCTCCAAAAACGGTCGTTCTTCCACATAGTAAAACCACAACCATTTTTTCCGCTTTCGCAAGAAAAAGATTTAGGGTATTCAATGACGTTCTTTCCGCAGCGAGGGCATACACCAACAATATTATTATCCTGCCCAAATATACTTTTGTCAATATTATCTTTATGACCGATACAGTCGTTACAAGTATTAGCTATATATTCAAAGAGTTCCTGCAAGAAATCTTCATCAGTCAATCTACCCTGAGTGATTAAGTCAAGTTGTTGCTCCCAATTAGCTGTCATTTCAACTGACTTGATTTTTTCGGGTAACACCTGAATAAGAGCAAAGGCTTTTGGAGTAGGTAATAAAATCTTTTTTTTTCGTTCAACATATCCTGTTTTAATTATTTTTTCAATTATACCTGCTCTTGTAGCTGGTGTTCCAATTCCCTCATGTTCCTTGAGTATAGTTTTAAGTGTATCATCATCAATCTGCCTTCCGGCATTCTCCATAGCTGACAACAGGCTGTCATCATCATATGGCTTTGGTGCAGTTGTTTTCTTTTCGGATATTGCAACTGTAACATTATTATATACTTTTGAAAGTTCTACAGTAGATGGGATAGAAGTATTGCTTTCTTCATCACTATGTAAAAGATTATTAAGTATTGTTTTATATCCCGAGTCAACAACTTTTTTTCCTTTTGTATAAAATTCTTTTCCGTTGACCTCAAGTGTTACTGATGTTTCATTATAGGTACACGGAACATATGTAGCTGAAAGAAGTCTGTATATAACAAGATTTAAGCAATTTTGCTCTGTTTTTGACAGATTACTTGTATCTTTATTAAGCAGTGTAGCTGTAGGGATAATTGCGTGATGGTCAGATACCTTACTGTTATTAATAACCCTTTCTAAATTTATCTTATCCTTATTAATATAGCTTTTTGTGTTATTATCAACGAGTTGACTCTGCAACAAGTTTATTATAAGTTCATTTGTACTGTCCAGCATATCATCTGTTAGAAATTTGCAATCAGTACGAGGATATGTAAGCAGTTTTTTTTCGTACAAGGATTGTATGGTATCAAGCACTTGTTGTGCTGTATAACCGTAAACCTTATTTGCTACACGTTGCAGAGTTGTAAGGTCAAATAGAGTAGGGGGGTTATCCCTATGTTGATTTTCTTCAAACTTCGTAACCTTGCCTACTTCACCGTTACACATCTGAACTATGGCTTCTGCCGTTTCTTTTTTTTCGTACTTGTCTGACTTAGCTACAAAATCTCCGCAATCAGCTTCGATAATGTAATAGGGTATAGGTTTAAAATTATCAATTTCAAGCTGTCTTTTTACTATAAGATTAACCACAGGAGTTTGTACTCTGCCTATTGTTAATTTGTTATCATAGAGAACGGTAAATAGTCTGCTGAAATTCATGCCTACATACCAGTCAGCACGCAATCTTGTAAAAGCAGATTTATAAAGATTATCATAATATGTACCTGCTTTTAGTGAATTAAAACCGTCCTTTATAGCCTGTGTTTCCATTGAAGAAATCCAAAGTCTTTCAAACGGTTTATTACAGTCTGCAACCTTATAAACAAGTCTGAATATCAACTCACCTTCACGTCCTGCGTCTGTCGCGCAGACAAGGCTTGTTACTTCATCACTATTCATAAGTTCTTTTACAATATCAAACTGACTCTTTGTTGCTGAGGATATTCTTAGCTTATACTGCATTGGCAGTATTGGCAGTGTATCTAAAGACCATTTTTTAAGTGTAGAGTCATAATCCTCCGGTGCTGCACTTTCGACTAAGTGACCTAAACACCAAGTCACTATGTAGCCGTTACCTTTACAATAACCGTCGTTTCTGTCATTTGCTCCGATAACTCCTGCAATCGACATAGCAACTGACGGTTTTTCTGCAATTACAAGTTTCATTTCTTTAACTCCTTAAAATAATTTAGAATTAAATAAACATTAGAAGTAATACACTATTACTTCTTGCGTTTTAAAATAAAGTGAATAATAAGTAGTACAACTAAAAGTGATACAGTAATTATGTTGTTTTGAATAGGCACGATAAAAATAAAAAGAATTAATAATAATGCTGCTATAAATGCAACAGTAAACTTTTTATTGATAAACAATTTATCTAACTGTGTGCCGATTTTTCTACCAACTTTATAAGTCCATTGATTTGTAATATCCTTATTCTTTTTTTTTCTAAGTTTAAGTTTCAGCATAATCCTCTACCGCTCCTGTTTCGCCTTTACTTAGCTTTTTCAAAAGCTCGGGTAAATCAGAAGGTTTTATATTGTACTCTTTCAGGGTAGCCAAAATTGCAGATATTTCAAACTGCTCAATCTTAGCTGTGTATTTCTTTATTTCATCTTCGGCTTTTTCCTTTTTCTCATATGCTTTATTAAGTTTTTCTTTTAAGTTTTCTATAGTTTCCGGCATATTTAACTCCTTTCTAAGCTGCGTGCTGATAATATTCCATTATCAACATAGGATTAATTGTGCTTCCATTGGATAAACAACTCATTCTGAATTTGTCGCTATTATTTGCAATAAGTTGTCCGGCTGTTACAGTGTTGCCAACGCTTACTGTCGGTATCAAAGTATTGTAAGTATCTGATATAATCTGAAATTCAAAATCATTTTCACTATCTTTGATAGTTATTTTTGAGTAAAAATCATATTCATCATCTTCACTATTCAGGACAATATCAGTTATCATACCATTTATAGGCGAATAAATTTTATCTGCATTTTCGTTTGCACTATTCTTATAATTCATTTGTATATATCCGTGTGTCTGTAAACTATATCTCAGGATATTGTGTACGCCCTCAACAGTGCCGACAAGGCTGTAACCGTATTGCTCTTTAATCCACTCGTGCCAATTCTTATCTTTTAGTACATTGTACATTTTGAAATATGCAGTATCTCCATACGATTTTACAGCATTATAAACGGACATTTTTTCTTGAGGAATTAAATTATTATCTACCATATACTTAGCAGCATTGTGATAACGTATCGTGTATGTTATTTTTTCGCCGTAGTATGTTGTAACATTACCACTTCCGTGGTCAACAGAATATGAGTATGGCTCTCTCACATAAGTAAATGTGTATAAACCATTTACTATATTATCAATCTCATTTTTTAGTGATTGATTAAGAGTGTAGCTTTGATGGGTTATACTTAAATACGCCATTATTGGAGCAACATCAGCTATCGGATAATCTATAGTAGTTGTTATGCTTCCGTCATCATTTTCGATTTCGTACTTATAATCATACTTTAAAAAACCCGTCCAAGTATCGTGTAGATTAAATAAATTAAGACATCTTGTTGCTATTGACTCATTTATATAGTCATAAACAGCCGAATAATCATTTAAAGATAGAGTGTTGCTATCTCCAACACCACCATAAGAAAAATATTGACCTGCTCCAACAATAGTAGAGCTAAATGCTATAATTATTACAAGGAGTAAGACCACAACGGCAATTATAATAGTTACAGGATTGCTGATTACAAAGGATATAAATCTCGAAACTGCGGCAGCAGCTTTTTCTGCTGTTTCTGCTGCCGCATGTGCGACCGTCTGTGCTGTCTTAGATACGATTTTTGCAGCCTTTTTTGATTTTGATATTGCCTGCTTCGAATATTTCGCCGCATTTTCTAACCCAATCCTTGCGTGATTTACTGTATATCTTGTAGCCTTTGATGTTGCCTGTACTGCTTGTTTTGTAGTTCTAAATGACATTTTAGCAGCATTAACTGAACCTCTTGTAACATCAACTGCCTTAACCATTGACTGCGCTCCAACATCATCACTTAGATTTAAGGTTTTTACCAAAGGATTAAGTCCTTTACTTACAGCTCCTAATCCTTTTTTACCGAACTGTTGCCCTTTATATACAGCATTTTTCAGTCTATCAGCGTGACTCACAAAAGTTACACTATCAGAAGTTTTAGCCGCAGTACGAAAATAACGACTTTTACCGCTTTTTGCAGATAACTTATCAAGTTTATTTACAACATGGTCTGCACTCTTTTTTATAGCATTAATTGAGCTTTCACCCGTATCAGTCTGCTGAAAGGATTCGGCATTTGCAAGAAAACTTGTTCCTGTAACTGCCGTGCCTATTGAAGATCTAACTTTCTTAAAAGTGCTGCCCGAACCTGATTTGACTTTAGTAAGAAGTTGATTTCGGTGTAGGGGAGAAACTGCTTGTGAAGATTTTAGATAATCCCCAACGCGCTGAGAGCTACTTGAAGCAGAAGAATGTAGAGGATCTTCGACATTCTGTGAAGCTGCCGTTTCATGATAACGCACTTCCTGAGAAGTTATGTTATCATTATAACTAACTCCTTTTATGCCTGTTTCCAATTTACTATCTGATACTGATTTATTTTTATTATCAGCTGTTATTTTCGTTCCTCTGTAGCCATTCTGTATATTTTTTTTGTATCTAACATCATTAGAAAAATTTCCATTGGCTACAGAACGTTCATTTTTTTGAGTTTTACCGGAATCCGGAGTACCAAGAACAACTCCGTTTGGATTTTTAAGTATTTTGATTTTGCGGTCAAATGATAATACATTGTGTGACTCGTCGTTGAGTCCATAATATATACCGATATTATCATCATAATATTTCTGTTCCTCAAAATATCTGTTTTGAGGTTTCCTTTTTCTTATATTCTGCTGTTGCAACTCTACAGATTGTTGTGTATATGTGGACTTGTCTTTATTGACAAGTCCACTTTCAATGTCTGTTTTGTGTTCGTGTGCACCCGAAGAAGAATTAATTACTCCTTCACTCATTAAATCACCTGCTAACTTACTTTTACTTCTTCCGGTTTGGTTGTAAGAACCTTATAGATACTTGTATCAGCTGGGAATTTATCTATAAAGGGTACGGTATTTTTACCTGCAACAATCAATCCTTGACCCTCAGACGAATTAGTAATATACTTTAACTGACGGTCTGACAAGCCGAAAATATGGGCAAGTTCTTGACGGTCGGAAGTAGCATTATTAAGCATAATTGCAAATTCTGTATTACTCAGAATACGTCTTGCTGTATCTGACAGCAGAAGATCTTCGACGTTCTGAGTAATCCCTGTAGGAATAGCGCCCCATTTTCTTGCACGTTTCCATAGCTCAAAGAAGAATTGCGCTGAATATTCATCATTAAAAAATAAGTAAAACTCGTCAAAATACAACCAAGTTCTAATACCTTTTTCCCTGTTCTCTGTAATCTTATTCCAAATAAAATCAAGACAGATAAGCATGCCGAGAGTTTTCATCTGTTTTCCTAAATCTCTTACATCAAAGCATATTATACGGTTGTTGAGATTAACTGAGCTTTGGTGTGAAAATAGATTAAGATTTCCTGTAACATAGCGTTCAATTGCTACGGCAATATCTTTTGCTTCCGTTTCAGGCTGCTGCTTAAGTACATTCCAAAAATCCGGGAATGTAGGCATTTTCTTATTTTTATTATTTGGATTTCCGTTAAAATAGGGAAGATAGGTTAGATTAACACAACGGTCAATAATTGATAACGCAGTCTGACTTAATCCCTGTTTACCACCTGCAATAAGTTGTATCATTGAGATAATAAAATCAGATTTAAGCTGTATAGGATTATCTTTGTCAGCGTAGTTATCATTAATGTCAAATGGATTAATGTAGTTATCGTGTGAAAAGTCAATAAATACATTCTGACCACCCAATAAACTTGTAACCGGACTATATTCACGTTCAGGGTCGAGAATAATAATACTATCATTAGTAGATAAAAATACGTCAATAATCTCACGTTTACAGGTAAATGATTTACCGGAACCCGGAGTACCAAGAACAACTCCGTTTGGATTTTTAAGTGTTTTGCGGTCAAATGATAATACATTGTGTGACTCGTAGTTGAGTCCATAATATATACCGCTCGGCTGGAACAACTCCTGTGTTGTGAATGGAATAAACATTCCGGCAGAAGCAGAAGTCAAGCGACGAGTTATATATTTTTCAAGTTGGTTATTGCCAAGCAGCAACGAACTGTTTAATCCCTCTTTTTGGAGGAGATTAGCCCTGACAATATCACAACCGTGTTGTCTGCCAATACCTTGAACGCGCTCTACATTATCCTTGAGTTTTTCTGCTGACTCAGCAATAACCGTAATGACAATTGTTGATTTAAACATTTTCATTCCGGCATTGTTTATAGCCTCTCTGAGTTCTTCCGCTTCGTCAATTGCATACTGCACTTCGCGCGGTATCATTGGTATATCGTTGTATTTTGCTGCTTTACGGTTAATCTCAAGCACTCTCGTTTCCATTTTGGATAATTGTGAGTCCACTAAATCAAGTGCCGACGCTTTATCAACCGAATTAAGATGTAAATTAATAGACATCTGACAATTAAGGTCCGATAAGTCTTTGATAAACTTGTCTGATATTGTCGTAGGAAACTCTTTTATAAAAAGAACACAACCAAACATATCATTAAATTCAAAATGATTTCGTGTAAACTCAAGGCGTTCCGGTGCTATATAATCTTTAGTTGTTAATCCGCTATAGAGCAAATTTGAATACTTAAAATTAAAATTGTCAAATGGATGGAAAAAGTCATATAAGGCTAAACAACGAGATACACCGGATAACTCCTCAGACCTACAACCTATATTTTTTAGGTTGTGCTGTGTATCAGCTATTAAACGTTGAAAATCCCTTTGAGCGTGTTCATAGCTGTCTGCTTTAATTGTAACGACAATATATTTGTCTGAAACAATATTATGGGTGCTTTTAACCGACTGCTGTAAAAGTATCTGATTTCTCTCACGTCTGAGATGGTTAAAATTGTCATTTTCATCTTTCAAAAGCATTGATTTTTTAAATGCGTCCTCATTGATAAAACGATTTATAATACTTATCTGAATCTTTACATCAGGACTGTAATATTCAAGCACCTCACAATACTTCTGGAAAATGTCTAATTGGTCATCTTTGTTTGCGCTTTGATAATTAATGTCATCAAAACCTATAACAACGCTGTATTCTCCGTTTCCTAAATCAGCTATACCATTTTCATAAAGATAATCATAGCCGATTGCCCCCTGTACTGACTTAGCTGCCTTTTTTATTTTTACCGTATCAGAATTGGTGTTGCCGTTGTTAGGCGATTTCTTTTTACTGTAAAATAGGCTATTTTTTATCAGCTGCAAGTTGCTTTCGGATTTCTTTTCTTTTTTCTTTAAGCTGTTTTTTTGTTCCGACTGTGTATCTAAACTGTGTTTCGATACATTCATTTCCGGGTTTAGCTTTTCTGTTATTCCGCTTTCTTTTTCCATTTTCATTCACTTCCTTTTCCATATAATCGACATCAACAATATTGATATATTTAAGTTTTACGTTTTTAAAATAGAAATTGAAATATAATCGGATAAGTTCTGTAAATGTTCGTCCTTTGTATTTAAAAAATCCAACAGCCATTATTGGAGCTGCTGCAATTATACAGATATATCCGGTTATTTCAACTCCCAATGAACCATAGAGAAGAAAAAACAGAGGTATAACAACAGCAAATGCTATTAATACACAAATAATCTGTTTACCTGTCATACCTAAAAATATTTTTCCTTCAAATTCAGTAATCTCTTTATGTATTTTTGCTTCGAGCATTGTCCTCACATCGTCCGTAGTTATCAATGTAACTGTTCGTTCCTTGTAACTCAAAATTTCAATAGTGGCGATATTGCATTGGCCAATTTTGATTTTGAGTTGCATAATCATAGTTTTCCTTACTTCTTGTAACTCAAAATTTTTCGGCCACAGCTCGGATCATCTTACTGATGACGAGCTGCGGCTAAAAAATTGAGTTACATTACATGGCGTGACAAATTGACTTCGCCCATTTTTGCGTTTGTAACGAACCAACCAAAAACAAAATCGAATTAAATAGTATGCTTCCTAACATTGACCATATCATAACCCAACCATTTACAGGAATAGCACCTATACTGTTCATTTCGTTGACGAATATTACATTGAATATTTTTGTGACCAACATTAATAACCCACCTTGTAAACATACAGCAAATAGAGATTTGATAAAGTTAGGAGCTGCGTTGAAGTGTTTGCTTAAACAGGTAGATAATGGAATAGGACTTACAGCTGTCATAGCATATAATTCTAAATATCTTGCAGCATATATAACCTTTACCACAGTAACGGCAATAGCAGATATAAAAACAAAAATCATTGCTACGATAAAAAATCCTAATTGTCCGAAAATATCCCACCAATCGGGAAACGCATTCTGTAAATTCTGTCTAAGCAGTGCCGTATCAATATTTGAAACGGAAACTACACCAATTCTATTTAATATATCGTCACCAAGATTAACCAAAAAGGTGCAAATTTCTGTACTATTGTCAACCACGAGCTTACATAGGCACAGTTTAACAAGTACGTTAATAACAAGACCTGCTCCCATAAATCCGGTTACGTTTCCTACACGCTCAGAAAGCTGTGCCATTTCTAACAATGCAAATAAAGCTAATAATGCGTAACCGATTGGCTTTATGACAGTTGCAACTCCATTTACCGTTGTTACAACTGTATCTGTGCTACTTCCGGCAAATGATGAAAAACTTGTACCTATATTTGACATTGAATCAAACAAAAATTGAAATAATGCAATAATTTGATCTTCCATTTATGTATCACCAAATTAAAAAGTAATCGTACTAAAATAAACACCGGCGGCAGTAATCAGCGCGCCGCCGACTACCTGCCAAATGCCTGACTGTATTTGCGGAGCTTCCTTGTTTTTAAGACCAAGAGCAAGGATAACTACACCAATTCCAAGCCAAATAGCACCACCTGCGAGTACTGCCTTTTGAATTAATCCCATTACTGTTGAAAAATCCATAATGTTTTACACTCCTTTAAATATAATTATAAGAATTATTGTTATATTACTTCTAAAAGCAATAAAGTTTATTGCTTCTGTTTTTTATATATCCTCATCAAGTTCAATAGAAATAATTTGATTAGTATTATCAAAAAATTTCTCTATTTCAAGCTCGTTTCTACGCTCAAAATTAAAAATTCTTGCTCCACCGTCTGCTAAATATTTATAGCGTGGGTGCTTTTCAAGAGGATATTTTTTACTTATAAATGGGTCAAGACCGGACAACATAACAACACACTTATCGCCCGGAATTTTCTCCATTTCGGAAGGGTCAAGCAAATCACGACCCAGTGTACTATCTTGCATACCATAAGAACCGTGACTTCCCTTAGTTTCATTTGTTTGCCTTTGGTCAATTGTCATTTTACCAACTGACTTACTTACGTATTCATTGGTTGACTGCTCTTTACCGCCTAAATAAACGAATGTATCACAGTTACCAACAATTGTTTTCCAGTTTTGCTTGTCCATTGCTTCAATTTGCGTAAGTGTTTGAAATATAAGCAATACTGATATTCCATAGGAACGCATTGTAGAAATGTATCTTTGCAAATTTGGTATTTGTCCGATATTAGCTATTTCGTCACCAATTATTTGTATTGGTATCGGACATCTTCTGTCTTTTTGTTGTTTTGCAAAATCATAAAGACGTTCAAGCATTAACTGGTATAAAATACATACAATAAAATTAAAAGTAGTATATGTTTCCGGGACTATCAGAAATAATGCCGTTTTCTCTTTTGCAAGAAGCCCTAAATCTAATTCATCATCAGACATAAGTGTTCTTACATCATCAATAGCAAACGGAGCAAGTCTTACACCAAGCGAAACAAGTATGCTCTTTGCTGTTTTACCGCTTGCAAGTTTAAATGTTTTGTACATATAACAAGCAAGACAATTAGGTTGCTTTTCTTCAAGCTCCTGAAACATAATGTCAAGAGGTGATACAAAATCTTCATCATCTTCGCGTGCGGCAGCAACACTCATAAGGTCAAGGACAGAATTAATATTCTTATCTTCATTTCTGCACTCAGAAACAATATAAGCAAATAAAGCTGTTAGCAATGCACGTTCTGCTTTTACCCAGAAATCATCTCCTGAATTTACTTGTGCTTCGTGAGAGGACGTATTAGCAATAAGATTATCAACAATTATCAAAATATCTTTTTCTGTTTTTATGTACGCAAACAGATTAAATTTATCTGAATGTGCCATATCTTCCAAATTGAGAACCTTGATATTATATCCACCTTGAACAGCAAGCATTTCACCACATTCGGCAAATAATTCGCCTTTAGGGTCAGTAATTACATATGATGTATTTAATTGACACAAATTTGGTTTTGCAATAAAACGACTCTTACCTTTACCAGAACCGCCAATGATAACAACATTTTTGTTTCTATTATGTAAAGGATTTGGCATTTTAGGCTCTAAACTTAACATTTCCGTAGCCGAGAATATTATGTTATTATCAGGATTACTGTGGTCTATAAACGGTTTTATATCTTTCCGTGTACTCCATGAAGCGTTTTGTCAAGTGCTTTTTTGAGTTATTGACGCAAATTCTTGTGAAAGTGCGAAAGTGCAAAGTGCAA
>CANQLH010000022.1 GCA_947624655.1 uncultured Clostridia bacterium
ATTTTTAATTATTTTTATATCTATTTTTGTAATTTACAAAATCTAATCATTCAACAGTCTGGTGTGTGTGTGTGTGTGTGTACAGCCCCAAGGCTTTTAGCTTCTTTGTTATTTGTTTTCATTTTTTTCTTCCTCTTTTGAGTTTATTTTATACTTTTCCTAAGTATGTGCTTATTATATATTTGTGCTTTTCCTTTGTCAATGGATTTCTTAAAAAATTATGCTTTTTTTTTACATTTGTGTTACTAATGTTTTATTATTTTTTGTCTCCATATTCTAAGCATTTTTCTTCTAATAATTTGAAATTGCAAGATATTGTTTTCAGGAAATTATTTTTAGTATTCGTAATCAAAGTATACATTTTAGCTGCCCTTTTATATATTTGTTCCTTATTAGAGTTAACATATCTATATTCTGCTGAAATTAAATTTTTATAATTTTCATCTTGTTTTTTATATTCTAATAATCTTGTTACATTTGTATTTGGAGGGACGGGTATCATTGCTGAAAATTTTATTATTGCAAGAGGATTGTTTTTTCTGTCATAAACAAAGAAAAAACTCGGATTATTTTTATATTTCCTATAATGTTCTTTATATGAGTATAATGGTACAAAATAATCATATTGCTCAATTTTTAATACTATTCCTAAATAAGGTCTACTATGCCCTATTTCTTCTTTATTATAGCTTACGTGTTGTTCAAATTTGCTTAGAAATTTAATATAGTTTTTATCAATTGTGTAAAATAATAATTCGTCCATTCTTCTTCCCTTCTCAAAAATATAAGAGGGTACATTTTTATTTATGTACCCCCTATTTATAACTGCTTATTTATAAGGCTTAAGCATTACCTAATTTCAAATCAGTTCATTTATTAGGTCTGAACTTTACCTAATTTCAAATCGTTCTTTTTTAGGTAAGAACTTCCTATTAGTAATCTAATGATTACTCTTCTAGTATATTTATTATACTACTTTTTTATTCTATATGTCAATAATTTCGCTATATATTTTATTATTCGTATTTTGTCTACTAGCTAAGCATTTTTACAATGTCTATTTCACATAAGTCGAGTAGAATTAGACATTGCTGTCTAAAGCCCTCTCAAAACCGTACTTGTCCTATTAAGACATACGGCTTTTTGTATATCACTTTTTCTCATTGCTATTGATACTTTTTCATATCTCTTTGCAATGTTACTTATTCTGGTGATTTCATTTGACATTTTTCTTTACTCATTTAGAAGTTATTTATGTTTCAATTAACAGACCGTGTTATACATTAGCCCCTTCTCTCTTCTTACTTTCATAAGCCTCTTCGATATTATGAGCTAATCCGACTACCTATTGTACTTTTGTAAAAGAAAAAAATTTATTGCATAAATATAACAAAGGCACAAGTATAATTGCCTGCTATTGTTTTACATAAAGTAACACTTTATACTTGTGCTAAAATTTTATTTTACATAAAGTGCAACGCGAAAACCAACGTCGACGTCGGTATGGAACGTTTCACAGGGACCAAATCGCATGCACGCTGGAGAACTATAGCTGTCACGGTTGACATTCCCACCGCGCATAACAGCGAACTCCTGGTCATCAGAATTATGTTTTCCTGTTTCTGTCGTCCACTCATACATATTTCCTCCCATATTATATATGTTCTTTACTGCAAAATTATCATTTATTCCCGTAGGTATTTCCAGGCTTCTAGCAAATTCGTGGTTTTCATCTATCAACTCTGCATTTTCTTCAAATAGGCCTTTTTGTACTTCTTCTAATGTTTTACTTGCCACTCCATATGTCGTAGCTCCCTTCTGATACAAGGTTGCTAATATCCATCCATCTGGACCAGGTCCGTGTTCCACGCTATATATATGCTCTGCATATCTTCCATTATATGCCCCTGTTGCGTCCTTATAATTTCCTTTTCCTGTGCTGTTAGTTACGTATTCCTTTGTGTCAACGGTAGATTCAAACCACTTCATTACAGTGTCCCATGCATAACTATCTACTAAGTAGCTGTCTACATCACTATTTTCTTTATACATATTTTTTGATACTTCTTTTGCATTTTCTTGGCTTATATAATTCC
Source organism: uncultured Clostridia bacterium (assembly GCA_947624655.1). Taxonomy (GTDB): domain Bacteria; phylum Bacillota; class Clostridia; order TANB77; family CAG-508; genus JAAWPK01. The sequence goes on from CANQLH010000022.1 coordinate 2,097, forward strand.
ACGAAAAATATCCTGCCTTACTTACTGGTTTTAATTCAGTATCTCCCTCATTTGTTACATTTCTTTCAGTTTCCTTAGTATATTGTGCATTATCTGTTTCTGGATAAAAGCTTGCATTTTCTGGTATTCCTGCTTCATATCTTCCTATCCAAAATCCTCCATATTGCTTTACACTTGCTTCTCCATATTCTTTTGCTTCATTATCTGTCCAATCCTTGTATGCTCTATAACCGTGTGTTCTCCAGCCCTTGCTATCTGCTTGCTCTGTTCCTGCATCTGCTGCTTGTCCCCCTGTATATGTGTACTTTTCATATTTTGGATAGTTTGTCTCAGCTATCTTTTGACTTTCTTCTACATAACATGGTACCCATACAAATTGGTTTCCTTCTCTATCTTCTATTACTAGCCCATTATTTACTGCTTCTGCACTTGGGCTTTCTTCTCCAGTACCCCACTTTGCTTTATCTGTATTTATTGGTCTAAATCCTGCTGGTATCGTTGGGTTATTACTATTTCCTTGCTCTCCATTTACTGTATCTTTCTCCTCAAAGTATTCCCATTCTCCTAGTCTTCTTTTTATGTTTTTTACTACATCCTCTACATATGTTGTTGTTTCATTTAATATTTCATTTTCCTTTGATGATGCAACTGCATAGTCTTTCGCACCTTGCACTCCCATTTGTATTATTCCTGATGTGTATGCTGTCCCTATTGTTATTGCCGCTAATATCACTAACACTATTATCGTGATTATTAGCGCCATTAACGTTATTCCTCCTTCTTGCACTATTCTTGCATTTCTTTGTTTTCTCATTTTTTCTTTCCTCCTCATTTATTTTTGTTTTAGCAATATCAATAATTAATTTCGAGTAACAACGCACTCGATTAACCGAAGAGCTCGCGAAGGGCGAATGGAGCAATCTACATTTAAAATTACTTTTGTAGATTTAGGCACCAAAGTTACGATGAAATTAATTATTGATATTGCACAAATATAACAAAAGCACAAGTATAATTTGCCTACTATTGCTTTACGCAAAGTAGACACTTTATACTTGTGCCTATATTATCTATTTTTTTGTATTCTAAATATCCACTAAAGCTACTTGTGTGTGTGTGTGTGTGTGTGTGTGTGTGTGTGTGTGTACAGCCCCAAGGCTTTTAGCTTCTTTGTTATTTGTTTTCATTTCTTTCTTCCTCTTTTGAATTTATTTTTTACTTTTCCTAAGTATGTGCTTATTATATATTTGTGCTTTTTCTTTGTCAAGGGGTTTTTATGATTTTACATTTACTTTTGTTATGGTATAATGCTTTTATATTAAGAATAGCTGAAATGATTTATTTGAAAGAGCAACGCACACGATCAACCGGAGCATAGCGCAAAAGCGAATGGAGCAGTCTACATATATATCTTTAATTGGTAGACTGCGACACCAAAGCTCTAAAAATAAATCATTTCAGCTATTCTATTGAAACACTCCATTATCTTGTAACCTTTTTCTGTCCGATTTTATTTTCAAGCTTAAAAGTCCTGTTTCCTATATATACGAGAAGAAAAGAGGGTATCTTATGAACTGTTACCCTAAAAGTAATCCGTTCACTTAGCCCCCCTCTTTTTAATTAAGTATTGATAGATTAATTATTAATTATTGCAACATCCAAAGTTTGTAAATAATAATAAGAATATTATTAAGAAGAATAATATTTCGCTGTTTCCTCCACAGCCACATCCTCCAAATAAACCTCCAAGTGGTCCGTTATTACAACCACATCCACAGTTTCTTTGGTCTCCATAATTTCTTTGCTCTTCTGGCATTATTAATTACCTTCCTTTCCTATCAGGTTTTAAGCTTTTTAAAAGTTTCTACAATATACTATGAAAATTTATCAAAATGTGATACAATGGATTTGAAAAAATATAAATTTAAAAATGAGGTTGTATTAATTTGAGAAATGACGTTGAACTTTTATCTCCAGCTGGCGATTTTGAATGTGTAAAAGCTGCTGTACAAAATGGTGCAGATGCCATATATTTAGGTGCTTCTTCTTTTAATGCTCGTGCAAGTGCTAGAAATTTCACTTTAGATGAATTAAAAGAAGTTATTAATTATGCTCATATACGTAATGTTAAAATACATTTAACACTTAATACTTTAATTAAAAATGATGAATTTTCTGAGGCTCTTTCTGTTGCACAAAAAGCATATGAATTAGGTGTTGATGCAATTATTGTGCAAGATTTAGGGCTTGCAACAGTCTTAACAAATGCACTTCCAAAGCTTCCTATTCACGCAAGCACTCAAATGACTATCCATTCTCTAGATGGTGTCAAAGCATTAGAGAATCAAGGTATTAAAAGAGTAGTTCTTGCAAGGGAACTTTCTATTCCAGAAATAGAATATATTTGCAGAAATTCTAACATTGAAATCGAAACCTTTATACATGGTGCACTTTGTATTAGTTATTCAGGTCAATGTCTATTTTCAAGTATGGTTGGCGGAAGGTCTGCTAATCGTGGAAAGTGTGCTCAAGCTTGCCGTCTTCCTTATGAATTAATGAAAAATAATAAAATAATTGATAAAGGTCATCTTTTAAGTCCTCGTGATTTGTGTGGATTAGATTATTTGCCTTCGTTAATTGAAGCAGGAGTTAAATCTTTTAAAATCGAAGGAAGGCTTAAATCTCCCGAATACGTTGCAACTGTTACAAGAATATATAGAAAATATATTGACTTATATTATTCTTCTAATCCGTATACTGTTAATATTAAGGATAGAAAGGATTTACTTCAAGTATTTAATCGTGGAAATTTCTCAAGTGGTCATTTTGATAAAGAGCCTAATTGTGATTTAGTTTATAAAGAAAAACAAAATAATATGGGAATATATATAGGAAATGTTGCAAACTATAATTCTAAAAAAGGTCATGTTACTTTAAACTTAAACGATATGCTTGCACTTGGAGATTCTATTACCTTCGAGAATGAACCAGAAAGCAAATATAAAGTCTCTGAGCTTATGTTTCAAGATAAAAACATACCATTTGCTTGCGACAATGAGCTTGTAACTATCGGTAGAATGAAAGGTAATATCTCCCCAGGGGATAAAATATATAAAATAACAAGCAAATCTTTATCTGATGATGCTAAAATTACTTTTTCTGGAAAAGAATTAAAAAAGATAAAGCTAAATTGCAAAATAATTGTAAAAAAGGATAAACCTATTTCTGTATTTATAAAACCAGACAAAGAATATGATAATTATAAAAATATATGTGTAACACTAACTTCTGATGTAATACCTATTGAAGCTAAAAATAGTCCAATTACTAAAGAAAGAATTATTGAGCAATTTTCAAAAACAACAGATACTCCTTTCGAATTTATAAAATTTGATATAGATTTAGATGACAATTTGTATATACCAAGTTTAGCTAAAATAAATGCTTTGCGTAGAGACTCTTTAAAGAAATTAGAAGAATTAGTTTGTCTTAAATTTACAAGAGTTCCTGTTGAGATTAAGGAAAAAACATTTAGTGAAAAACCTCATCTTAAGCCGAAGATTTCTTTACTTTTAATGGAATTAAACCCTACATTTGATTATAATTTATTAGATGATGTTGATAGAGTGTACATTCCTTTAAAATACTTTTATAATGCAAAATATAAAGAGTGCATATCTACAATTACAAATAGATTTGATACATACATATACTTGCCACTTATAGTTAGCCCTAATTATACTAATTTGCTTAAAAATGCTATAATTAGTGGTTCGTCTTCATATAACATCGTAGGTTTTGTATTTTCGAATATTAGCTCACTATATGACTTTAAAGATCCTGCCTATGAGAAATATGATTTTATAGCAAATTATACATTAAATGTATATAATAACTATTCTGCTTGTGAATTAGAAAGACACGGAATAGATACTATTACTTTATCTCCTGAATTAAATAGAAATGATATAAAGGAAATATGCTCTAATGTAGATAAAGAACTTATTGTATATGGTAGAATTAGATTAATGACTACTAAATATTGTTTACTTGGTAAGACTAATATTTGCTATCCAACATGTAAAGCTAGATGTAAAGATGAAAATAGTAAATACTATTTAAAAGATAGATTGGGACTAAAGTTTAGAATTGTACCTGATAATTTACAAACTCATACAAGTATTTATAATTCTAAAATACTTTCTATTTCTCCTAATGACTTGAATATAGATTATGCACGTATTGATATTTTGGAAGAAACTATACCAGAAATAAATAATATTATTCATACTGTTAAAGCTGGAAAACGTTTTGAAGGTGAAAATTATACAAATGGTCATATGAATAGAAATGTGTAAAAATAATTTGTATAAAATATTTTTATTAAAGTTTATATATGGATTTTGGTGCTTCTCTCTTAGAAGAAACCAAAATCCATTTTGATTTAATATGTAGGAATTTCTAAAACTTGATTAACCTTTAAGCTAGAGCTTCCTAAATCATTTGTTTGTTGTATATCATAAATAATCTCTCTTATATCTTTATTCTCATAATAACAATTGTTCTCTTGCTCTGCTTTAGCTATATTCCATAAAGTATCTCCATTTGTTACTACTACTGTTTTAGTTGTTACATCTTGATGTGAAAAAGCCCTGTCTGGTATAAGTATATTTATAAAAACTATAATTCCTATTATTATAAATATTGCTCTTAGAAATTTTTTCTTATCTTTTATTACCATAATTAATCTCTCCTTTTATTCGAACATCTTTTTGTTTCTATGAATGTATTATATACGAACAAAAGTTTAATGTCAATACTTTTTTTAAAATTTTTGCAAAAAATTGTTTGCATATTGTATAATTATAATAATAAAGGCTGTATCTGTTCATTTTGTAAGGCATATTCAATTGACTTGATTATATATTTTGGAGAAAATGCTAAAGAATTTGGCTTAGTTATTGCATTATCTTGGGTAAACGGAATAAAATATATATTTTTTCTATTTAATAATTTACCAATATTTTCTGCATTTGTACTAAGTCCATCTTTAGCGACAATTCCTAAAAGTATTGGTCTATTGTTTCTTAGATGTGATTTAAGTGCAACTAAAACAGATGTGTCATATATGGATGATGCAAACTTAGCAATGCTATTCCCGAGAACATGGTGCTATAACCATAATATCACTATCAACTTTTTCCGCTTCTCCCATGCTATTTATCACTTTCTTGCCTGTTATATCTTCAATCTTTTTAATAAAGTCTATTGCTTTTCCATATTTTGTATCAGTTGTATATGCTCCACTAGACATAATTGGTATAACTTCTACACCATCTAAGACAAGCTTTCTAATTTCGTTTATAGTATGCTTGAATGTATAAAAAGAACTGGTTAGTCCAAATGCTATTTTCTTACCTTTTAGCTTCAAATATTTTGCCTCCTTAAATCATTACTCCATATATTTTATGAAATTATGTAAATTTTGCAACAAGCAGGACAGGCTTAATATTTGAAAATTTTAGATATTAGTACAAGATTGGAAATTATTTTAAATATTTTATTTCATCCTATAATGTCCTGTTATAGGCGTATATCTTTCAAGTACATCTTCTTCTCTTAATGGTTGACCTGCATTATGTATTAAATAAGGTATTCCCCTTTTATTTCTTTTATCTGATATTATTCCTATATGACTACTACCAAATACAACAATATCTCCCGCTTGCCATTCCTTAATATCATTTATGTCTGTTGTTAATACAATTTGATTTCTCTCAAAATATACTTTTAAATTTGGAACTCGTCTAAAATCTATATTTGTATCTGGCTTTCCATTAACTCTTGGATAACTGCTAATGTTGTTTTTTATATCTTCATCAACCATATCTTTTAAAGAATATCCTGCATTTTTTAATGCTCTCCATATAACATCTGTACATACTCCTTCATCATCTGGTGGATATCCTCCTGCATAATATGCACTTTTATACTTAGGTTTATTTTGTGCTTCTATCTTTGCTCCCTCTAAAATATCTGTGTAGTCATCTATTCCATCATTATCAAAATCAGTAGTACTTAAAATTACATCTATTCCAAAATCTTCCGCATAATATACCCTTTTGTATTTTTGATAAAAAAATAATATTAACATTATTAAAGCAATGATTATTAATATTATAGCTAAAATTATAACTATTCTTTTAAATATTTTCATATATTTTTCTCCCATATTTTCAATATACCACAATATATTAAAGTTTTCAATTAAAAAAATACATCAAAATGCTTAATAGATATTTACATAAAACTCTAAAATATGATACAATGGTAGTAATTTTTAGGAGGAAAAAATATGAAAGAAAATGAAAAAATACTTATACTAGATTTTTATGGACAATATAATCAATTAATTGCAAGACGCGTTAGAGAATGTAACGTATATTCTGAAATAGTTCCTTTCTCTACAAGCGTAGAAAAAATCAAAGAAATTAATCCAAAAGGAATTATCTTTACAGGAGGACCTTCAAGTGTTTACGAAGAAAATGCACCAATGATTGATAAAGAAATTTTTAAACTTGGAATACCAATTCTTGGTATTTGTTATGGAATGCAACTTATTAGCTATATTTTAGGTGGAAATGTAAAAAAGGCCGATAAACGTGAATATGGAACAACAGAGGTTGATTTTAATAATGCTTCTCCCCTTTTTGCTGGATTTGATAATAAAAATGACTGTCTAATGAGTCATACAGATTATGTTGAGGTTATGCCAGAAGGATTTAGTAAAATTGCCAGTACTTCACACTGCCCTGTTGCAGGAATGGCAAATGATGAAAAGAAAATCTATGGAATACAATTCCATCCTGAAGTAAATCATACTAAAAATGGTATAAAGATTATAAGTAACTTCTTAGATATATGTGGATGCACTAGGGACTGGAATATGTCTTCTTTTGTTCAAGAATCTGTTAAAAATCTAAAAGAAAAGATTGGGGATAAAAAAGCTCTATGTGCTCTATCTGGTGGTGTTGATTCTTCTGTTTCTGCTGTTCTTTTAAACAAAGCTATTGGTAAGAATTTAACATGTATATTTGTTGACCATGGGCTTCTTAGAAAGAATGAAGGCGACGAAGTTGAAAAAGTTTTTAGAGAGCAATATGATATAAATCTTATAAGAGTAAATGCAAAGGATAGATTTTTATCAAAACTTGCTGGTGTTACAGATCCTGAAACAAAAAGAAAAATAATCGGTGAAGAATTTATAAGAGTATTTGAAGAAGAAGCTAAAAAAATTGGTAAGGTTGATTACTTAGTTCAAGGTACTATTTACCCTGATGTAATCGAAAGTGGTGCTAAAGGTAAAGGTCAAACTATAAAAAGTCATCACAACGTTGGAGGTCTACCTGACTATGTTGATTTTGAAGAAATAATTGAACCTTTAAGAGATTTATTCAAAGATGAAGTTAGAAAAACTGGTTTAGAGTTAGGTATTCCAGAGAATTTAGTATATAGACAACCCTTCCCTGGACCTGGTCTTGCAATAAGAATTATTGGAGATATTACTGAGGAAAAATTAGATATTCTTAAGGAAGCGGACTATATATTTAGAGAAGAAATTGCAAAATCTAAATTAGATAGAACATTAAATCAATACTTTGCAGTTCTTACAAACTTAAAATCAGTAGGTGTTATGGGTGACCGGAAGAACTTATGACTATACTTTAGCTTTACGTGCTGTTGAAACTTCTGATTTTATGACTGCAACTTGGGCAAAGATTCCTTATGAAATATTAGAAAAAGTTTCTACAAGAATTGTAAACGAAATTAAAAATATTAATAGAGTTGTTTACGATATTACATCTAAGCCACCAGCAACTATCGAATGGGAATAAAATTTTAGAAAGGTAATTTAAAAATGAATGATTTTAAAGAAAAGTATAAATTTGATCCAAATAATGCTTCTAAAGAAATTTTTAAAGAGCAATTAGTTACACTTTCAAACTTAGTCAGTGGTACTCCACAAGAAGAATTAATTGCTTTTAAGGATCCTAAAGTTCAAGAACTTGTTGACTATATCATGGCAGCTATAATTATTGAAAATCAAAGAATCAATGGTTCTGATACTTTTCCTATTCAAATATATAGAAGATATAAATCAGAGGAAAGTCTAAAATCTAAGATGGAAGATTGGTCTAAACGTGACGACAAACAAGGTAAGACTATTTCTGATTATCTTGGATTTAAGATAATTCCGGAAGCGGAACATTCAATCTTTTATTCTACTGATTCTGTTTTGCAAGGAATGATTAGTAAAAGAGAAGAGGTTAGAGCTTTTATTGCAAATATGTATAATGAACTTTCAGAGAATCAAACTATGACTTTTAAACAGTATAGTCAAAAGTGTAGAAAGGTAATAAGGCAATTAATATCTATATTTCCTGTTGAAGCTACAGCTAGAAAATCTTACTACAAATCATTACTAAAAACACTTAATACAGATCATAAAAATTATAATGATTTTCTTGAAGATCCAAATGTTCCTTTAACTTTGGAAGAAATTTTAGATTTAACAACTGTAAATATAAAGAAATTGCTTTCAGAACTTACTTTCCAATATCCTAATGAAGTAATTTTGTATAAACTTAAGAGCGACTTAATGAATACCTTTCAAAGCAGTGATATGCTTAAATATCTAGGCTTATCTATATCTTCTGATGAGAATAGAACTAAGTCAAAGAAAACTCCAAACGGATATAGATCAGAATTTATAGGTTTAAATTTAAATATTAAATTAAACGACGGCAAAAGTATATGTCTACCTATTGAGTGCCAAATTCAAACTATCGAACAATATAAGGATGGAAACTCAGGGTTCTCTGCTCATACTAAGTTGCCTGGTAAAAACTTAAAATTAAAGTCAATCCCTTCTACTGTAGCTGGTAAAAAATACTCGGATCCACAAGGTCATTTGAAAGAATACAAAGACTTTTTATCTCATATAATGAATGTTTCACCATCTTGTGCAATTGCAAAATCTACAGGAAGTGATTTTGCAGCAGAGCGTGTATCTATTGTTACATATGATTTATATGAGGCTTTTAGGTTGATCTCTAGAGTTCCAAAAGACAGTATATATTTTAAAATACACTATAAATATTTTGCAGAATTATATGCTAAACGTAAAGAGTTATTTCCTACAGATGATAGCTTATTGCCACTTTATCTTACACGTGATGAGATTCCAAATCCTCAATTGGATTACAATAAATATACTAATTTCTTTGCAGAATTAAGAGATTCTTTATCTAAAACTTTAGGAATGTGTAAAAAAGATAATGATCCATCTATATCTAATGATAAAGAAAATTTCTCCAAATAAAAATAATACACCCGCTAAATTTTAGCGGGTGCTTATTTTTATTTTAGTTTTGATAAGAATTATCAATTTCTTTTAATATAACATCATGTGCTTTTCCTTCTGAAATACTTACATCTGATACAAGAGTTAGTCTTGCTTTCTCATGTAATTCTTGGAGTGTTACAGCACCGCAATTACACATTGTAGATTTTATCTTTAATATAGTAACGTCTAATGTATCTTTAAGTGGACCTGCATATGGAATATAAGAATCAACACCTTCTTCAAAAGATAACTTATCTTTGTTTCCACCTAAATCGTATCTCTGCCAATTCTTAGCACGATTAGAGCCCTCTCCCCAATATTCCTTTACATAGTTATTACCTATCTTAAGAACTCTTGTTGGACTTTCATCAAATCTTGCAAAATATCTACCCATCATTACAAAATCTGCACCTAATGCTAAAGCAATTGTTATATGATGGTCATGTACTATTCCTCCATCAGAGCATACTGGAATATATACTCCAGTTTCTTCAAAATATTTATTTCTCTCATTAACAACATCAATTAAAGCACTTGCTTGTCCACGTCCGATTCCCTTTGTTTCTCTTGTGATACAAATAGAACCTCCACCTACACCAACTTTTATAAAGTCAGCTCCAGCATCTGCTAAATATCTAAATCCTTCTGCATCTACAACATTTCCGGCTCCTATTTTTACGTTATCTCCATATCTTTCTCTTACAAATTCTATTGTTTTCTTTTGCCAAATAGAATACCCATCAGAAGAGTCCATACACAATATGTCAACACCTGCATCAACTAATGCTGGTATTCTTTTTTCATAGTCTCTTGTATTTATTCCGAGCTCCCACTATATATCTCTTATTTTCATCTAATAAAGAATTTGGATTGTTCTTTCTCTCTTCATAGTCTTTTCTAAATACAAGATATTTTAAATTTCCTTCTTCAGTTAAAATTGGTAAGCAATTTATTTTATGTTTCCATATAATGTCATTTGCTTCTGATAATGTTATTCCCTTCTTTGCAGAAATTGTATTTTCTGCTTTAGTCATATAATCATCTATTGGAGCATCTAAATTATCCTTTGATGGTCTATAATCTTTATCTGTAACAATTCCTAAAAACTTTCCATTTGCTGTACCATCATCTGTTACAATAACTGTTGAATGTCCAGTTTGTTTAGATAATTCCATTACTTCTCTTAATGATGTTCCACTTTTTACATTTGAGTCACTAATAACAAAACCTGCTTTATGTTTTTTTACGCGATATACCATACTAGCTTGAGATTCGATAGATTGTGCTCCGTATATAAAGCTTAAACCTCCTTCTCTTGCAAGTGCAATTCCCATTTTTTCTCCTGATACAGATTGCATAATTGCAGAAACCATAGGAATATTTGCTGAATATCTTGGTTCTTCGCCTTTTTTAAATTTAACTAAAGGTGTCCTTAATGATACATTTTCTGGTATGCAATTTTCTGATGTTAAATTTGGTAACAATAGAAATTCGTTAAATGTTCTTGATATGTCTGGTAAGATTTTTGCCATATTTATTTTCCTCCCTATATTTTTTTAAAATATCTAAGATGATCATATAATTTATCCATTTATTTATTTTTTACTAAGTTCATTGTATCTCTTGCGATTACTAACTCCTCATTAGTAGGAATTACAAATACTTTTATTTTAGAATCTGGTGTTGATATTTCTATTTCTTGGCCTCTTGTCTTATTCTTTTCATCATCAATTTTAACACCCATAAATGCTAAATTGTCACAAATACCTTTTCTTGTTGTACCTGCATTTTCTCCAATTCCAGCTGTGAATACGATTGCATCTATTCCTTGAAGTGTTACAGCATATTTTGCAACAAATTGTGCAACTATATAATTATAGCTATCTAATGCAAGCTTAGCTCTTTTATTTCCATTTTTTGCTGCTTCTTCAATATCTCTTGAATCAGGGCTTACTCCTGAAATTCCAAAAGAACCAGATTTTTTATTTAATATTGTGTCAACTTCTTGAATTGATACATTCTCATGTTCCATAATAAATTTAACAATAGCAGGATCTAAATCTCCTGATCTTGTTCCCATAGGAATACCCGCAAGAGGTGTTAGCCCCATACTTGTATCTAAGCACTTTCCACCTTTAATTGCAGCAATTGATGCACCTTGACCTAAATGACATGTAACAATGCGTAAGTCATCTCTTTGTCCTCCCATAAGTTCAGCTGCTCTTTCAGAAACGTATCTATGTGATGTTCCATGAAAACCATATCTACGAACCTTATATTTTTCATAATATTCATAAGGTATTGGATAAATATATGCTTTTTCTGGCATTGTTTGATGGAAAGCTGTATCAAATACTCCAACCATTGGAACATTAGGCATTAATCTTTTGCATGCTTCTATTCCTAAAATTCCTGCGGGATTATGTAATGGTGCAAGTGATGCACACTCTTTTACTCCTTCTATAACCTCATCTGTTATAATAACAGATGTTGCAAATTTTTCTCCTCCATGAACTAATCTGTGACCAACTGCATCAATTTCTGATAAGCTTTTAATAACTCCATATTCTGGATGAGTAAATTGCTCTAAAACAACTTTAATAGCTGCTTCATGATTTTCTACTGGACATTCAACAACATGTTTTTCTTCTCCTACTTTATGAGTTAAGAATGAATTATTTTGCCCAATTCTTTCAAAATTTCCTTTTGCAATAACTTCTTCATTTGTCATATCAATTAATTGATATTTTAAAGATGAACTTCCTGAATTTAAAACTAAAACTTTCATTTTTTACCTCTTTCCTTAAAATTAAATTTATATGTTTTTCTTTTATTGTTTACTTTCTTGCGCCTGTACAGCAGTAATTGCAACAACTCCAACAATATCCATATATGAACATCCTCTTGATAAATCATTTACTGGTTTTGCAATTCCTTGGCATAATGGTCCATAAGCCTCTGCTTTTGCAAGTCTTTGGACTAGTTTATATGATATATTTCCTGTATTCAAATCTGGGAATATTAATGTATTTGCATGACCTGCAACTGTACTTCCTGGTGCTTTGCTTTTTGCAACTTCTGGAACTATTGCTGCATCTAGTTGCAATTCTCCATCCACAGAAAGGCTTGGTGCCTTTTCTTTTACAAGTTTTGTTGCTTCTATAACTTTATCAACTAATTCTGATTTTGCACTTCCGTAAGTAGAATATGAAAGCATTGCAACATGTGATTTTTTTCCAACTAGTTGTTCAAAACTTTTGCTAGATGAAATTGCAATTTCTGATAATTCATCACTAGTAGGATTTTGATTTAATCCACTATCTGCAAATACAAATGTACCATTTTCTCCATATTCACAATCAGGTACACACATTACAAAAAAGGCTGAAACAAGTTTAGTGCCAGGTGCTGTTTTAAGTATTTGTAAAGCTGGACGTAATGTATCAGATGTTGAATGTGCAGCTCCTGAAACAAGTCCATCTGCCTTATTCATCTTTACCATCATCATGCCAAAATAAACAGTATCTAGCATTAATTCTTTCGCCTTTTCTAACGTCATTCCTTTTTCTTTTCTTAGTTCATAAAACTTTTCTACAAATTCATTATAGTCTGGTGAGTTTATTGGGTTTATTATTGTAGCTTTGCTTAAATCTAGATTTTTTGTTTTTGCAAGTTCTAAGGTGCTTTCTTCATTTCCAATTAAAATAATATTTGCAAAACCTTCTTTTAAAACTATATTTGCAGCTTCTAATGTTCTTATATCATTTGCCTCTGGCAATACTATAGTTTTAATATCACGTTTTGCTCTTTGCTTAATTTCTTCAATAAAAGACATATTTTTCTCCCTCCGAAAATAATTGTATTAATTATATAGCAAAATGGCAAAAATTACAAGAGTTATTTGGGAAGTAATATAAATTGTTGTTACAGGATAATGGTTTATTATAAAAGCGGTTTTTAATCAATTGGAAGTAATATATTTAATTTACGAAGTGACGCGTAGCATGGGAGCGAATTAGAGAATGTTGAAGCTTTGCTTCATACATTCTCTATGAGACGACCAACAAGGAACGAGTCAAATTAAATATATTACTTCCAAAACGACTGTTAAATTCTCATATAACAAGTAGAGCCACAAGGTATTTACCCTGTGACTCCACTTGCCCACTTTGTTGTTAGATCCGATAGTTCTTATACCGTTTGTCCTTTTTTTTCAGCATTTCCTCCTGTACAGTACAAAGAACTGTACCTACTAGAGCGAAGATGCCGAGAAGAGAGCAAACTACAAGGCAGCTCCGAATCACATCGCCAAAGATGCCAAAGCATCCAAGGGTGTCGTGGAGTTTTGCGATGATATTGTTCTCCACGAACTGATTCATCTCTTCGCACAGTTCGATGTAGTTCTTGCCGTATGACGTATTCCAGCCATACATGTTGGCAGAAACTTCCGCTTCGGAAATCATGAGCCTTAGGAACGCATACTTGAAACTGTCGAGCAAAAACACTACTTGCCCAACCAGCGAGGCTACGATAGAGCTTAGTAGCCCTAAGACAATGATAGCTGTGGCCCAGCTCTGCTGGAACCGGTTTTTATTCATGATGCTTACCTCCAAATTTTCCCTGACTGGGGATATTCATTTATATTATAACACAAATATTCTATTTTTGCAAATTTTTGTTTTTATCTAATCAATATTTTCTTTGTTTTTAATATACTTTTCAAGTTTTATTTTATAAAATCAAATAAAAACTAAACTCTAATCATCATCTCCTAGTATTTTTTCCTTTATTGCTGTAACAATTCCCTTTACATATCCTTCTTGATTATTAAGCATATTATCTAAATCTGTATTATTGTTTATATATCCCATTTCAATTAAATATGCTTCTAATCCAATATTTGAATTGCAATATAAATTTTTTCCATAGCCTCCTCTTCTTCCATCCACATATGCACCAGTTGCAATTCCACCTGTTTCTCTTAGCATATATAAATATGGTGTATTCTCTGTTATATGATATGGCTCATACCCCTTTTTTATTGCTTCATTTGTAGACTTTTTAATTCCTTCTTCTGTAAATGCCCTTACATAAACTCCATCGTCTACCTTGTATATAACATCTAAGTCAGAATAGCTTGTATTTGCATATTTTACAATGTTTCCTGCAAGTGATTTTGCAAATGACAAATTCATTCTTGTAGGAGCATATATTTCTACACCACTTTGTGAATTAGGCTTATCTATGCTATTTAAATGTATTGAAAATACATATTTAGCACGCGATGCACCTGTAACATTAACTCTTCCATCTTCATTATATACTGTCTTTGTATTGTATTCATCGCCTTCTGTTCCATCTCTTGTTATCTTTACCTTAAAGCCTAAATCTTCAAGCTCCTTTTTTACCTGCTTTGCACATTTTAATGCTAAATCCGCTTCCCTATATCCGCCATATTCAGCTCCTGTATCTCCTCCTCCATGACCTGGGTCTATCACTATATCATATACATCTTTTGGAAGCTTTTTTACTCCAGATACGTCTATAAACATGTAGTTTATTTTTCTATCCTCTATATTTTGTACACTGAATTTAATATTCATTTTATTGTTCTTATTATTTTTGGTAATAGAATAATATTCTATATCATCATATTCTGTATTATTCTTTATTGAATAAAGTTTATTTGTGCCATCTAAATATTCTACCTTAACAAAAATATAGTACATATCAATCTTTAAATCTTCTAAGTCAATTCCTTCATTTATTAAATCAGATGTGTAAAATTCTATCCCACTTGCTGTCTTATTATAATTTAATTTTACTTCTTTTGCATTATCTGTTCCTTTTGTATTTAGACATAGTGTTATATTTTTAATATTTTCATTACTTAAATTTATACTTCCCTTTAAATTCAAATGCGTGCCATATACAATATATTCGCTAAGAGATGCTTCATCATTTTCTATCTCATCAAATACATTTTTTGCATTATTTATTTTTATAAAATATGAACAAATAGAATAAATTATCAATAAAATAAATAATGTTGTTAATAATCCTACACATAATTTTAGTAATTTACTTGTGTTCATTTCATATTGTTCCTTTCAAAATTACAAACTCACTTCATATTCATATACACATATAATTTTGGTTAAAACTTCTATATCATCTATTTCTTGGTTTATTCTAAATAACTTTTGTTTCTTCAATTCTAGCTTTAGTTTTCTTAAATCAACTAATACTTTATCTGATATATCCATTCCTAGTGGAAGTGTTCTATTGTTATTGTCATAATATATAATGTTTGTTAGTGGTATTGCTTTTGTATTTTCATTTAATTTTATATTGTATAGATTTACTTTTTCGCAGTTTTTAAGTTCTTCTAATGCATTCTTAGGATTAATATATAAAATGTTATAGTCTTCTGTATCTAATGGTAGCACAGATGCACAATATGTATTTAAGTTATATCCAAAGCTTGACTTATCTAATGCCTTATCTAGCCCCTTTATTATCTCTTTTAAGCGTTTTATATATTGTTCATTTTGAGTATTCTTAGTTACATCAAGTATTCTAAATTTGCTCTTTTTTATCTCTCTATGCTTTATATTTCCTAATGTATTTATTTTTGTTTTGTCTTCTGATATAGCGCCAAATATATCAAAATCTTCTGATGAAAATAATATTTCTGTTTTTAGTGCTTCTTGTTTTAAATCTTCAATTCTTTTATCAAAATTATCTTTTTCTTCTTTTCTTAGTGAATTTATATCTTCTAATGTACTTGTTTCAGAAATATATACATTATCGCAATCTTCCTTTGAAAGTTTTTCTCTATTCTTTTTATCCATTTCTTTTCCAAGTTGCTCTATATCCTCGTTATAGTCAAATGCTTTTTCCAATTCACTATGCTGTACTTCTTGCTTTTCTGGCTCATTTAATCCGAAGTACTGTCTCTTGGTTTACAAATCTCCAAAATTCGAAAATACTTTTTTTATGTTCTTCTATCTCATCTATGTATTTTTTTGCATTTTCAATTTTACAGCTAAGTCTTTCTATACTGTTTTCTAAAGCCTTTATATCTAAATTAACATTTCTAGTTTGATTTGTTATTCTATCTAATATTTTGGTAATGTCAATTAGATTTTCTATTGTATAATACTCTTTAGTGTCATATATTTCTTCTACTACTTCTTCTTGTTCCTCTGGCAATTTTTGTGGTATTTCTCTTTCCTTTTTTAATACTTTTATTTCCTTTTTGCCTTTAAAGAAATATCTTATTTTCCCAAAGAAACTCTTTTTACACTCTAAATACATTGCGACTTGCTTTTGTCTCATATGGTATTCGTCCTCTTTGTCTTTTTCTACTAGCTTTAATTTTTCTAAAATATTATTAAGTGTAATTATTTCTTCATTTAGTTTTTCATTTTCTGCTTTATTCTTTAAAAATTCTTCTTTTATAAATTTGCTTAGATTTTCATAATCTATTGTTTTTGAATTATATAAAAATTCTAATCCACCGTTTTCTGTAATTACAGCTTCAAATTTATATCTACTTGGAAATTCTGTTTCTAGTATAAATAATGCTTTTATTAACTTATAGAATTTAGTTGCCTCTTCACTACTTGTTAAATTTATTTTATATATACTTTTTACATTTTCGTATACTTCTGTATTACCAACTATTTGAAAACTCATATTTTCATTTTTATCATAAACTTCATACATAAGTGGCCAATCTTTTGTAAATTGCCACAAATATTTTTCAATGTCTGTTGCCTGAGATTTTGAAAAATATTTTCTTGAATAATCTAAATAGCTTATTGGCACAAAAATTTCTTTATCTTTCTTAGTTTTTTCGTATTCTATTTGCTCTTTAATTAGATAAAACAAGCATGAGCAATCTAAATCCTCTATTGTTGCAATCATATAGTAATCTTTTGTGTATTCAGAATAATATATCTGCCACAAATAATTCTCTTTGTATTTTACTTTAAATGGTATCTCCTTTTTTAGTTTTTTTTGCTCATCTTCTATTTCTTTTATTTCATTTATATTCATTTCTTTTATCATTTTTAGGAACAAAGTATGTCTTAATATGCCTTCTTCTCCTTCTGGCTCAAGATATGAATATAATGGAGATGCCATTTTGCATTTTTCTTGAATTGAATTAAGTCTATTAGCTCTGGTTAATAGTATCTTTATTTTACTTATTGGTACATACTTATAGACCTTATAGTGCTTTTCTTCGTAGTTTCTTGCAGGCTTCATCTCTGCATCCATTTTCGCAAGTAATATTTCTGGTATATTATTTAAGTCTAATCCTAAATATTTTAAATTTTTTTGTACATCATTAGTTTTTTCTATCATTTCTTCTCTCCTGTTCATAATATTTATTCTACTATACTGCTTTTAATAAATCAAGAAAAATCTTATAAGAATTAATTATTTCTTATTTCCTTATATTCATATACAACTTTGCCAAAAAGCACTTCATTTAATTTCTTTTGAAACTCCATAATTACAAGTGGAAGCATCGAAATTATAATAACATATAACCATTGTATTTTATTTAAACTAACTAAGCTAAATATTCTAGCAATTCCTGGGATAAATACTATTCCGTACCTGCATTATTACTCCAAGTATAAATGCACCGAATTAGATATTTATTATTAAATAAACCGTACTTTAAATATTGATTCTTCGCTTCTTATATTAAAGCTATGTATCATTTCTATAAGTCCAAGAGTAACAAATGCCATCGTTCTTGCTACTTCTATTCCATATAATCTATTGCCAAAACTGAATATAAAAAGTGTTAGTACTCCAATCATTACACCTTCTACTATAATTTTTCCCCATAGACCGGTCTGAGAATATGCCTTTTTTACTTTCTTTTGGCTTTCTGTTCATGATATTTTTATCTTCTGGCTCAAGCCCGAGTGCTATCGCAGGTATTGAGTCGGTAACTAAATTTATCCATAATAATTGTATTGCAAGAAGAGGTGCATTCATTCCCAATATAAGCCCTAAAAATATTGTCACTATTTCTCCAATATTTGTAGCAATTAAAAAGTGTACTGCTTTTCTTATGTTATCATATATGCTTCTTCCTTGTTTTACAGCTTCAACTATTGTTACAAAGTTGTCATCTGTTAAAATCATATCTGAAGCGTTTTTTGCAACGTCCGTTCCATTTAATCCCATTGATATACCTATATCTGCATTTTTTAATGCTGGTGCATCATTTACACCGGTCTCCTGTCATTGCAACAACTTTTCCTGTGCTTCTAAATGCTTTAACTATTCTAACTTTATGTTCTGGCGAAACTCTTGCAAATACGCTGTAATTCATTATATCTCTTTCCAAAATATTTTGCGGTATATTGTCTAATTCTTTTCCTGTTATTGCAAGGCTTCCTTTCGTAAGTATTCCAAGTTCTCTTGCTATTGCTTTTGCTGTTGCTATATGGTCGCCTGTTATCATTACTGTTTTTATTCCAGCATTTTTGCATGTTCTTATTGCTTCTTTTACTCCTTCTCTTGGTGGATCTATCATTCCTATAAGTCCTACAAATATTAAGTTATTTTCTATATTTTCTGTCTTTATCTCATTTGGTAATCTATCTATGTCAACATAAGCAACTCCTAATACCCTTAAAGCTTTATCTGCCATATTAGAATTTCTATTTAATATAGTGTTTTTGTCTTCTTCTGTAATCGTCTTAATATCTCCATATTTATATACTTTTACACATTTATTTAAAATAATATCTAAAGCACCTTTTGTAATTACTCTATATTTATTTCCTAACTTATGTATTGTTGTCATTAGTTTTCTATCTGAATCAAATGGTATCTCACTTATTCTTTCCATTTGAAGATATAGCTTATCCTTATTTATTCCGTATTGATTCTGCTTTATTTACTATTGCTACTTCCGTTGGGTCTCCTGTAACTTCATTATCATTCGTCATTTCGCAATCTGTACACATTGTGCCAAGTTCTAATACAAATTCTGTATCCCCATATGTTTCTACAACCTGCATTTTATTTTGAGTTAATGTTCCCGTTTTATCAGAGCATATTATACTACTGCTTCCCAATGTTTCAACTGCAGCAAGCTTTCTTATTATTGCATGCCTTTTTGCCATTTTGGTTACACCTATTGATAGCATTATAGTTACAATCGCAGGTAAGCCCTCTGGTATTGCAGCAACAGCAAGTCCAATAGACGTCATAAACATTTCTTTGATTGGGATTTGTTTGAATATTCCAATTACGAATATTGCAAAGCATATAACAAGACAAACTACTCCAAGTATTTTTCCTACTTCTTCTAGTTTCTTTTGTATCGGTGTTTCTGGTGCTTCGTCTGTTATAATTATTTTTGCTATACTTCCAACTCTTGTATTCATCCCTGTATTTGTAACTATTGCCTTGGCGTGGCCTCCAACTACTATTGTTGTTGCAAATGCCATATTTAACATATCTGCATCTGTCATATTGGGAAGTCCATTTGAGCTTGCATCTTTTAAAACTGGTAATGTTTCTCCTGTGAGTATTGACTCGTCCACCTTTAAGTTATAGCTTTCAATTAATCTACAATCTGCTGGTACATAATTTCCGTGCTTCTAATATAACTATATCCCCAATTACAACATCTTCTCCTGGTATAATTTTTTGCTTTCCATCTCGTATGACTTTACATACTGGAGCTGACATTTTCTTTAATGCTTCTAGTGACTTTTCTGCTTTGTTTTCTTGAACTAGTCCCATTATTGCATTAAATACAACTATTGCAATAATTATAACAGACTCCATGTAATCTCCTGAACCTTCAATCTTTGCCATTACAGCAGAAATAATAGAGGCAACAATTAGTATAATTATCATAAAGTCATTAAATTGTTTTAAAAACTTTATGATAATATTTTCTTGTTTTTTATCTTCTAGCTTGTTTTTTCCATATTGCTTTAGCCTTTCTTCTGCTTCTTTTTCTGTTAATCCTACATTAAAGTTACTCTTTAGCCTCCTTCTAATTTCCTCCTTTGAATCTAAATGTTCCATTTTTCTTTTGCACTCTCCTTTACTTTTGTATTAGTTAATATATATGTGATATTTTTTCTTTTATGTTTAATTTTTTATTTCATTTTTCATTTATCTCTCATATTATGTAAATATAATATTGTTTTAAAATGGAGGAATATATGCTTCGGTTCTATTATACTTGCTTTGTCTGTTAGTATAGATTCCCTTGGAATTGGTATAACATATGGTATAAAAAATACATCTTTAAATTTTTTTGCAAAATTTATTTTAATTGTTATGTCTGTCTCTTTTTCAGCTTGCTCTATATTTATTGGAAACGTAATTTCTTTGATATTATCTGACTTTTTAACTAAGTTTATTAGTAGTTTTATATTGGTAATTATTGGCATAATTGTACTAATAGACCCTATACCTTTTGATTTTGATAATTCTTGTAATATTGACATGAAAGAAGCCTTTCTTTTAGGAATTGCATTATCTCTTGACTCGATATCTGTGGGAATTGGAAGTAGTATTGGTGGATATTCTAATATTTTCTTTCCTATCTTTTCAGCTAGTTTTCAATTGTTGTTTTTATCTTTAGGAATTTTTATTGGGAAAAAAATTGTAAAAAAAACTGGTATTCCAGATAAAACTTGGAATTTTATTTCTGGTACTGTTTTAATTTTATTTGGATTTATAAAGTTTCTTGTATAATTATTATAAAAGGTAATAACTAAGAGTTTAGTTGCTCTTTGTTATTACCTACTTTTTACTATACAACAAGGTTTAAGTCCGTATTATTTTATATCCTTATAACTATTGTATTTTTTACGCATAACTATTATAATTGCAATTCCAACAACAACGCTTAAAACAATTGCTATAGTATTGACACCAGTTTGTGGTAAATTTTTATTTATTACTGTTGTATCTTTCTTTACGTTATTATTATTCACTTTACTATTATTATTACTGCTACTATTACTATTATTATTTTTTTCTTCTTTAGTTTCTTCTTTTATTTCTGTTAATTGTATTTTAGGACTGCTTGTTAGTGTAACAGTATAATCTTTTGAATTAGCATCCTTATATGTTAATACAGTTTTTTCACTCGCTTCCATTGTTTTATTTAATAATTCTGTATTTTTCATATTTTTTATTTTTAACTTATATCTTAATGTTGCAGTTTTTTCTCCTTTTAAAGTACCAACATTCCAAGTAATTGTTCTTGTTTGTGTATCAATAGTGTCAGATACATCTCCTATGCTTGGCTTTCCTTCGTAAGAAAATGTGAAATTATCTACTACTTCTTTTGGAAAATAATCTATTACCTTAACTTCATTTATATCTGGCTGTGCTTTGCTTTCTTCATCTTGATAAATATTATTTACTACACTTGTTGTAATCTGATCTATATTTTGTTTTTTTAAACTATACATATATCCATATGTTGGTTTTTCAGTTGTTCCATATAATTCTTTAACATATGAACTGCAATCATATTCTTGTTCCAATATTGGAATAGTAACCTTATGGGTAGTATTTGATGGTCCAACCATTATAAACGATATATTATTACTTTTTAATGCAAGCAACTCATTTTTTGTATTTGTTATTAATTTTTTATAATGAGCTTTAGCTGCACCTACAAAATCATCTCCGTACCTCATCCATATTAGGTGTTATACCAATAGCACTCCAAACAATACTATCATATAGTGAAATAAGTACTTTATTTTTGTTACTAGAATAACTTTTACTAGCTAATCTTAAAGATGCCTGCATATTATCATAATAATATTTTTTAGAAGGGTTCATATTTTTTATCCCATTTTTTATTCCCTCGACATCTCTAGTTGGCTTTACAACTATTTCAGCATCTTTATCAGTTCCACCATTTTCTAATGATGTTGGTCCTTTTGTTCCAATAACACCTATTTTAGTTTTTGTATCTTTATTTAAAATACCTTTTACTAATTTTTCTGCTGTATTAAGTGTATTAGAAAGATTTTCTTTTTGTCCTGAAATATTTTCTGGAACTATTAAATATACTTCTGTTTCTACTTCTTTTTTCATATTATTTAATTTAAGTTCAACTGTGATTTCTCCTGTATCCTTATTAGAATCAACAATCGTTTTTGAAATGCTACCTTGATCTTTGTCTAGATATTTGGTTTCACTTGCTTTTTGTACTACGTCTAAGCTTGTTTTTAGTGTTTGTGCCTTTACATTACTAGACATTCCTAAAATTAAAATAAAAGAAATTAAAATAATACTAAATTTTTTTAACATATGTATCTCTCCCCTTTTTTATCTATATAATCATTAACAAAACAAACTATTTTTGGCATTTTTTCTTGCTAGTATGAATTTTCAAAATATATACATATAAAGCCTAAGGTTCTTAGCTTTTGTTTTATTTTTCTCGTTCTTTCGTCTTTTTTTTAGTTTATTTCTTATTTTTTTTAATTCTAATTTATTATATATTTACGTTTTTTCTTTGTCAATTGATTTTGTAAAATTTTTTGATAAAATGTTACAATTATTATGCTTTTACTATTTTTGAAAGTAATTATTTAATTTGGCTCATATTTTCCAAATATTAACATATACTAGCCTTATGAAAAGAAAAAGAGTAAAAGCTAACTTTATATTTATATCTTTAAAAGACAATATATTATCTATCATCTTTGTTTTGTTTGCTATATGTCTCGTTGTCTTCTCTAAAGATAATCTATCTGCATCCAAAGAGGGATTAACTCTTTGGATGACCTCTGTAGTTCCTGCACTTTTGCCTTTTTTTATTGCATGTGAGCTTCTTAGTCACACCAACATAATTGATTATCTTGGTATAAAGCTTAATAGAATAATGAAACCTATATTCAATGTTCCTGGAGAAGGTGCTTTTCCTCTTATTATGGGAATTATAAGTGGATACCCTGTCGGTGCAAAGATTGTAACTAATTTTAGAAAAGATGGAATCTGTACAAAAGAAGAAGGAGAAAGATTACTTACATTTACCAACAATTCTGGTCCACTTTTTATTATTGGAACTGTTGGTATATCTCTTTTTGGCAATAGTACTATTGGAATATTACTTTTTATTACTCATCTTCTAGCTTGTTTAACTGTCGGTATTATTTTTAGATTTTGGAAAAGTAATTCTAAAACTAATACTTATATTTCCTCTGCAAAAGGATATACAAAAAAAATACCTCCAAGCTTTTATAGTTTAGGAAGTATTTTACAAAATAGTATAATGTCATCTGTTAGTACAGTTGTTATGATTGGTGGATTTGTTATGCTTTTTAGCGTAATTATTTCTATTCTTAATAATACAGGTATTTTTAACATACTTTCTACATTTGTATCTCCTTTTCTTTCGCTTCTACATATTCCATCTTCTTTTGCAAATGGAATATTATCTGGAATTGTGGAGCTTACAAATGGTGTTTCTATAATCTCTAATATTCCTATGAAAGCGATATCTGTAAATATCATAATATGTGCATTTTTACTTGGATTTGGTGGTATATCAGTTTTACTTCAAGTATTAAGTATAACCTCTTCGTCAGATATTTCAATAAAGCCATATATCATAGGTAAAGTTCTTCAAGGATGTTTTGCAGCACTTTATACCTATTTACTCATACAAAATTTTACATTTTTGAACTTTGATATTTAGAGTTTTTAATTTATAATCATATTTTAAAAATTTAAAATTTTCATCTATAATATCTATTAGTATATCTAGCATTATTGTATCTACTGCATCCACAGCCATTGTTATCATTATTTCCATTGCCATTATTATTACCGTTATTATTTCCATTATTATCGTCATCTTCATCATTTACTAAATTGATAATTGCTCTTGTAATAATCGCTGATATAAATGCAAGTATAGTATACAATATTACAAATATTAAGAACGTTGCATCAAATGCTGAAAATGCTACTATTAAGTATATTGCAAAAACTAATGCAGCAACAGCAATAGGGCTTCTTAATATTGTTTCTAAAACACTTGATATAATTATTGTCGCAATTGGTAATGCAAAAAGCAATAATAAAAAATTACTCATAATATGTAGTCTCCTTAAAATTTCTCTTTAACATATATTATGAGTAATTTTTTTATTTGTTACTATAATAAAAACAATATAAATATTTATATTGTTCTTTTATATAATTATATATATTTTACCTCTACCAAATATAATGCATGAGCTGGCAATGTTTTTCCGGCTAAGCTCCTATCTTTTGCATCTATTATACTTGGTATTTCTTCTGGTTTAATTTTACCGAAGTCCAACATCAACAAGTGTTCCTGATATAATTCTAACCATATTATAAAGAAAGCCATTTCCTGTAAGCTCTATTATTATTCTATCTCCTTCTTTCTTTATTTCTGCCTTATATATAGTTCTTACACTGCTTTTTGAGCTTGTTCCACTTGCTTTAAAGCCTTTAAAATCATGTGTTCCCTCAAAATATTTTACTGCTTGTTTCATTTTTTCTACATCTAATTTTTGAGAAATATGATATTCTAATGTTCTATATATTGCACTTGGAACTGATGAATTATTTATTATATATCTATATGTCTTTTCCTTTGCACTTAATCTAGCATGAAAATCAATACTTTCTTCTTCTGCATTTTTTATGACAATTGACTTTTTGAGGTTTGCATTTAATGCAGGTACAAATTTTTCTAAAGGTAAATCACTATTAGTTTTGAAATTTGCAACCTGTCCGAAGTGCATGAACCCCTGCATCTGTTCTTCCGAGATGCATTTAATTCTACTTCTTCTCCTGTTATCGTACTTATTGTTTTTTCAATTTCTCCTTGAATATTGAGCCTTCCCGGTTGTTTTTGCCATCCTCCAAAGTCTTTTCCATCATATTCGATTGTTAGCTTTATATTACGCATATTTACTCTCCGTTTGTTTTCAATACTTATATATTATTAGTCGTTTGGAAGTAATATATTTAATTTTCAAAGTTAAATATATTTACTTCCAAACGTAGATAAATACTTTTTAGCAAATTGCCTTTTCAAGTCTTTTAATTACACTATCTTTTCCTAAAACCCTCATTATTTCATACATATCTGGCGTATTATGTCTGCCAGTTAAGGCAACTCTTATAACTGTACTTACATCTCCAACATGTCCCTTAAATCCTTCTGGATTTGCTTTATATTCTTTAACTTCTCTTGCATAACCATGCTTTTCTGCTAAATCTTTGATTTTGTCAAACCATGTTTGCTTATCATCTGATATATCAAAATAATTATCAATGTAATCTCTTACTACCTCTTTTATTTCTTCTTTATCATTTATATTTTGATATGAATATTCTATTTCTTTATTTAAAAATCTATCATCATACATATACCCAATATTGTCTTTTAAGTCAGACCATTTAGCTATATCTTTTCTTGGCTTTTCGTTTCCTCTCTCAATTCCTAAAACTTTTATGGTATATTCCTTATCTTTTTCAAGAAGTTCCTTTAAGTCCTCATCATATTCATTTGCATAATTTATAGCTAAATCATATACTTTTTCTTTTGAGTACCTAGAAATTACTGTTTTAGATATGTCTAACAATTTTACCATATCAAATAGTGCACCACTTACACTCATCTTGTTAATCTGTAAATCAAAATCATCAATAGATGCTGTTTTATTTTGTCTTCTCCATCCTTCAAAATTAGAGTTTGCAATATTTAGCAAATATTCTATTGCTGCCTCTGATGGTATTCCTTCTTTTGCATAAAATTCAACAGTTGCTTCTGGATCCTTTCTCTTACTTAACTTTCTCTTTGTTCCATCTTCTTCTTTCATTATTGGTGCAATATGTGCATATTTTGGAATTTTTACACCTAAAGCTTCAAATAACTGAATATGTATAGGAAGTGAAGATAGCCATTCGTCTCCACGTAAGACAAGTGTTGTTCTCATTAAATGATCATCTACAACGTGGGCAAAATGGTACGTTGGTAAGCCATCAGATTTGATTATTACTATATCTTGGTCATTCTCTGGAAAATCAATATTTCCTTTTATAACATCATGATGTTTGATTTTTCTTTCTGGATTACCTGGAGACTTAAACCTAATTATATATTCCTCTCCATTTTTTATTCTTCTCTCAATTTCATCTAAGCCAAGATTTCTACATGTAGCCCAAGCCCCATAATATCCTGGTCTTATTTTTGCATTTTCCTGCTTTTCTCTCATTGCGTCTAAATCCTCTTGTTTACAAAAACATGGATATGCTTTCTTTTCTTCTATGAGTTTTTTTGCAAATGCTTGATAAATCTCTTTTCTTTGACTTTGTTTATATGGACCATAAGCTCCTTTGGATGTATTTTCATCAATCATTCCCTCATCTGGCTCTAAATTAAACTTCTTTAAAGCATCTATTATTCCATTTACACCATTTTCTACTTCTCTTTTTTGATCTGTATCTTCTATCCTAAGCATAAATACGCCATCAGTTTGTTTAGCTAGCTTTGAACATATTACACTTGTGTATATTCCTCCTATATGAACAAATCCTGTTGGACTTGGTGCAAATCTTACAACCATTGCTCCATCTTTTAATTTTCTTTCTGGATATTTTTCTTCATAGTATGAAGCATCCTTCACATCAGGGAATATTAAATTTGCTAAATCTTTGTAATCCATATTTAATTTCTTTCCTTTCATAAAAATTCGTTTTTCTTATATAACCATATTAAAACCTAGAAATTTTCTAGGCTTTATAGAATTTATCTAATTATTACTTAAATCACATAACATTTGTAATAAATAATTACCACTATTTTGTTCTTTTTCATCTTTTTCTAAGTTTCTTTTTCCAAAGCATACAAAACCGTTGCTCTCATAGAAATTCTTCAATTTTTCTTTATCTTCACATTCAACAAAAGCAAATTTTCCTCCCAATATATCTTGAGCTTCTTTTACTTTATCACATGCTAATTTCAATAAATCGTCTCCAGCTATTAAAGTATTATAATTATTTTTATAATTTTTTCCAAGTTGTCCTATTAATGGGAGAGAAACTGTATAATATCTATCTACAATTTCTTCTGAAAATCTGCTTATTCTCTTTTTTATAGAATTACTTAATATACTTTTCTTTATCTTTGTTATTTTATTCGTTAATGCAAAATATCCCACAATTACATTTTTTCCTTTATATGTGCTACTAACTAAAAATGTTCTAGAAATTCCCATTTTTAGGAATTGTATTGCCTTTTGTTTTATAAAATATTCTACATCTTTATTAAGTGGGCATTCAAATTCATCTAAAATCTTTCTTGTTTCTTCTTCTCCAATGGCTTCATACATACTTTTTAAACTTATTATATTATATGCCAATTATTACTGTTCTCCAAACATTTTCTTTATTGTATCTTTATCCTCTATTGTCTTTACAGCAGTGCTAATATTTACTTTCTTTCTTCCTTTTTTTTCTGCGTGTTCTAATGCTGATACAAATGCTTCTGCTGATTTTTTATCTTTAATCACTACATTTTTTAAAAAGCTTTTAGTTGCCATAATCATCATCTCCTAAGTAATATATTATATGTATTTATCCATTTAATTATAACATATCATTATGTAAATTTCAATTTTTATTTATTTTCCTTAATTCTATCATAAAAAAGAAGTTTGTCAATTAATTTTTTGTATAATAATTCCTACCTAATCAACAAATTATACACAAATCAGCAATACCAAGTTCAAATGGCTTGATATTGCTACATTTCCTTATACTTCCATTATAATAGGAAGTACCATAGGGTTTCTCTTATTTTTTTGCATTAAGAAGTCTCTTAAAGTATCCTTTATTGTTAATTTTATTACAGACCAATCTGTTACATGATTTTCTTCTAATCTATTAAGTTCCTGTCTAACAGTATTTTTCATTTCTTCCATTAGATTTTCTGATTCACGAACATATACAAAACCTCTCGAAATAATATCTGGGCCTGAGACTATTTCTCCTGTTGCACCATTCATTGCAAGAACTACAATAATTAATCCATCTTGCGATAAATGTTGTCTATCTTTTAATACTATGTTTCCAACGTCTCCAACTCCAAGACCATCAACCATAACTTTGCCAGATGGTACAGTTCCATTTATTTTTGCTTCATTTTCTCCAATTTCTAAAACCCTACCATTTTTCATTATGAATATATTTTCATGTGGTATTCCAATTTTTTGTGCTGTTTCTGCATGTGCTATTAGTTGTCTATATTCTCCATGTACAGGCATAAAGTATTTAGGCTTAATTAGTGAAAGCATAAGTTTTTGCTCTTCTTGACATCCGTGGCCTGAAACGTGAATATCTGCAAGTGAGCTATATACTACCTCTGCCCCTATTTGCATTAAATCATCTATAACTTTTGAAACAAACTTTTCATTTCCTGGTATTGGGTTTGCTGAAATTATTACTAAATCATTTGGTGTAATTTCTACCTTTTTATGGTCTCCTGCTGCCATTCTTGTTAACGCAGACATTGGCTCTCCTTGGCTTCCTGTTGTGATTATTGTTAAGTTTTCATCAGGATATTTATTAATTAAGTCTATATCTATTATTGTATTTTTTGGTACGTTCATATAACCTAGGTCACAAGCTGTTTCAATCATTTTTACCATGCTTCTTCCACAAATTGCAACCTTTCTATTGTTCTCAACAGATGCATCTATTATTTGTTGAACTCTGTGTACGTTTGATGCGAAAGTTGCAACTACAATTCTTTTTCTACAATGTAAAAACAATTCGTCAAATACTTCTCCTATTGAACTTTCTGATTTTGTAAATCCCTTTCTTTCTGCATTTGTACTATCAGACATAAGAAGTACTACACCTTTTTTCCCTATTTCTGCAAGTCTTCCAAAATCTATCTTTTGGCCATCTATTGGTGTATAATCAATTTTAAAATCTCCTGTATGCATAACTATTCCAACAGGCGTATATATTGCAAAGCCTACTGCATCTGGAATGCTATGTGAAGTTCTTATAAATTCAACCTTCATTTTTCCTGCATCTATCGTAGTTCCTTGCTCTACTTCATATATTTTTGTACTTCTTAATAAGTTATGTTCTTCTAGTTTATTTTTGATTAGTCCTACTGTAAATCTTGTTGCATATATTGGAACATTAATCTGTCTTAAAAGATATGGTATACCTCCTATATGGTCTTCGTGTCCGTGTGTTATAAATAATCCTTTTATCTTTTCTTTATTCTTCTCTAAATATGATATATCAGCAACAACTAAGTCAACTCCAAGCATATCTTCTGTTGGGAAGGCAAGTCCACAGTCTACTATTATTATTTCATCTTCATATTCAAAAACAGTTATGTTTTTACCAATCTCAAGTAAACCACCAAGTGGAATTACCTTTAGTGGTGATTTCTTAAATCTTACTTCTTCTAATGCTTTTGATTTTCTTCTTGGTCTTCTTGCAATGTTTGCCTTTGGTCTTTCTATCTTTTCATTATCTTTTGTTCTTTTTAAATCTTTTTCTTGCTTAACATTATGCTTTTCTTTTCTTACTCTTGTCTCTCTTCTTTTTATAGAATCTTTACTTTGATTCTCTTTTGTGTTATCCATTTGTCTTTATTTCATTCCTTTCCTTCGGGTATACAAATATTTTTAGGTAAATAAATTTGCCTAAGCCCAATTAAATTACAATTTTAAATCACGGTGAATTTAATATAAAACTCATCGCAAAAATAATATTTAGTTTTCCGTTCAACAAATAAATTTTTAATATTATTTTAAAATCTCATCTTGACCATACATATAATATGGTGCACACTAGGTAAAATTATACATTATTTTTGATGATTTGTCAAATATTGGGCTTGAATTTTAAGAAAATCTGTTACTGGATAATAGGATGTTTCAATAGAATAGCATTATATTGTAACGAAAATCTCATATTGTTTTTTTCTCTTTTCATACAATAATTAAAAGGAGCACATTTTAAATGCACTCCCTATCTATAATTCTATCTCATATATCTCCACATAGTTTTCTCTTACTATTCCAATAAATGTAATTCTATCGCCTTTCTTAAATCGTGAAAGAACAATATCAGCATTATCATCATATGCCTTTATGCATATAATATCCTCATTCTTGTTTAAGAAGTCATAAGCTCTAACAACTACTTTTGCTACTGACACATGTGACTTACTATTATAAAAGAACTTAAATTTTATCTCACTCTCAATCTTTCCGTTCTATTACGCAAAAATTTATCTACCAGCACCTCCAAATAAGTTTATTTTGAAGGCTAACATATATTCAGAGAAAAGAATATCTCTAAATGTATCATACATTATTGTTTTGTATTCTGTTCCTATACTATATTTCTCTGTTCTAGGTAAACGTAGCAAAATAATTTCAAGCATATATTCCATATACTTTATATATTTTGGTATTAGCGCTAATTCACCCTTTTCATTTTTATGAGTATCATTAACTATATTTTCCAATCGCTTCTCCTATAATTTATATTATTTTTTACTTCAGTCCTTCATCTCAATCTAGTTTACGTTTGTTGATATTATGTTAACAGTGGTCAGAGCTACTTTACATAAATCACAACGCGGAACCCGAAGCTGGTGTAAGTATAAGTCGCAGAAGTGCTTCCACCACGGATGCACGCTGGATTATTAGTACCATCACCATCGAAGGCACAACCGCGCAAAACAGCGAACGTTTGTCCGGTACTATCATGTTTTCCTGTCTCTGTCGTCCACTCGTACATGTTTCCTCCCATGTCATATATATTCTTTACTGCAAAATTATCATTTGCTCCTGTTGGTGTCTCTATTCTTCTTGAAAATGTGTGGTTTGCATCTTTCAATGTTGAACTTTCTTCAAATAAGCCATTTTGTAATTCTAATAATGTCTTACTTGCAGAGCCATATTTCGTAACTCCATTTTGATACTTAGTTGCGACTATCCATCCATCTCCTGTACCCGCTTCCGTATGTTTACTATACACATGCTCTGCATATCTTCCATTATATGTCCCTGTTGTATCTGTATAATTTCCTTTTCCTGTGCTTTTTGTTACATATTCTTTTGTATCAGGTGTAGACTCAAGCCATTTCATTACAGTGTCCCATGCATAACTATCTACTAAATAGCTATCTACGTCACCATTTTCTTTATACATATTTTGTGATACTACTTTTGCGTTTTCTTGGTTTATAAGATTCCATGCAAAATATCCTGCTTTACTTACTGGTTTTAAGTCTACACCTTTCTCATTTGTTACATTTCTTTCAGTATCTTTAGTATATTGTGCATCATCTGCTTCTGGATAAAATGTTGCATCCTCTGGTATTCCTGCTTCATATCTTCCTATCCAAAATCCTCCATATTGTTTTACACTTGCTTCTCCATATCCTTTTGCTTCGGTATCTTCCCAATCCTCGTATGCTCTATAATAATATGTTCTCCATCCATTGTCATCTGCTTGGTTTGTTCCTTTATCATTTTCTATTCCTCCTGTATATTGGTACTGTTCATATTTTGGATAGTTTGTCTCTGCTATTTTTTGACTTGCATCTACATAACATGGTACCCATACAAATTGATTTCCTGCCTCATCTTCTATTACTAGCCCATTATTTACTGCTTCTTTACTTGGCGCTTGTTCTCCATTTCCCCAATTTGCATTTTGTGTATTTATTGGTTTAAATCCTGCTGGTATTGTTGGATTATTACTGTCTCCTTTTTCTCCATTTACTGTATCTTTCTCCTCAAAGTATTCCCATTCTCCTAGTGTTCTTTTTATCCTCTTTACTACGTTCTCTACATATGTTGTTGTTTCATTTAATATTTCATTTTCCTTTGATGATGCAACTGCATAGTCTTTCGCTCCTTGCGTTCCCATTTGTATTATTCCTGATGTGTATGCTGTCCCTATTGTTATTGCCGCTAATATCACTAACACTATTATCGTGATTATTAACGCCATTAACGTTATTCCTCCTTCTTGCCTTATTCTTGCCTTTCTTTGTTTTCTCATTTTTTTTCTCCTCCTCATTTATTTTTTTGAACGTATGCATAATTATTTTTGAGTAATCGCGTAAGCGACCAAACGAAGCG
>CANQLH010000023.1 GCA_947624655.1 uncultured Clostridia bacterium
GATGTAGGATTGCTCACTTCTATATCTGAAATTAAGTATCCAGATATTATGTTAGAAAAAACTTTTGAATTTAAAGGTGCAATTACTGAAAACTATATAGCACAAGAGTTTACCGCCAAAGATATGTCATTATATTATTGGACATATGGAAGAAATGCAGAAGTGGATTTTATAATTTACAATGAAGATGGGATAATACCTGTAGAGGTAAAAAGTGGTAGTAATGTAAAATCAACTAGTTTAAATTCATATATAAGAGAAAATAAGCCTAAGTACGCAATTAGAATTTCAACTAAAAATTTTGGATACGAAAATAATATAAAATCTGTACCATTATATGCAGCATTTCTAATTTAAGAAAATAATTACACAAAAGATGCTTTTAGATTAATATGCAGTAATGAAGGAGCCAATAAAATATGATAATTGATGTAATAGATTTGGAAATATACATCAATATTTGAAATAATAGAAAATGAATTGACATTTATAAATAAAATGTCAAAAGAAGAAATTTTGGATTTATTTAAGTAAAATTAAGATAACTTCAAAGATAAAATACAAATATCTAAAGAGGTGTAAAAACTATGGGCATATCAATAAAAACAAGACAAGCATATTCGGAAGTAGATGAGTTTTTAGGATTATTAAGTGAAGAACAAAGAAATGAAATTCCACAAAAATTAAGAGATTTTTTTAAAGAAGAAAAAGACCAAGCGTATTTTAAGAATATAGATAAATATAATCCGATAAAAGACCAAAATTTAAAAGAGGAAACTTTGGCTATAATTGCACTACTTAATTTAAAATATTGGTGTAAAGATGAAGAAGAAAAAAAGAGATTACAAATGATTTATACTCAAAACGAAGAAAAATATCAAGAAACATTATATCAAAAATATAACCCAAATGATATATTCAAAAAAAATATGTGCCAAATGAATGTAAAGTAAATTTACCAGAAGATAAAAGGTATTATCAATATACATGTATAGATGAAGCAAGTAGAGAAAGATTTTTATGGTGGTATGAAGAACTAACGCCAACCAATACAGTAGATTTTGTAAAAAGATGTATAGAATATTATGGATATAAACCAAGAACAATACAAACAGATAATGGAACAGAATTTAGTTACAATCAAGCAAAAATAAAGAAAGAGCATCCAATGGATGTATTATTAAAAAAATTAGAAATAAGGCATTACAAGATAAGACCAAGAACGCCAGAACATAATGGAAAAGTGGAAAGAAGCCATAGAAATGACAATGAAAGATTTTACAGTTATTTACATTTCTACAGCCTTGAAGATTTAATAAAGCAAGGGAAAGCATATATAAAAAGATCAAATAATATACCAATGGCAGTATTAGGGTATTTAACACCAAAAGAAAAAAGAGCAGAATTAGAAATAGCAGTAGCATAGAGAAAAAAGTTTTAAACTTACAAAAATGTATAAAATTCATTTTATATATTTTTGTAAGTACTGGTGCGAAAGCACCAATATATAATTCAATGATACTACAAATTTTTTATAGAATTTTGTTTCACATCATTGACATATATACACAAGTATACTTAGAAATTTATAATACCTATTGTATTTTTTGAAATTTTATGCTAAAATATAATTAGTTAAGATAAAAGTAAATTTTATTTTAATAAATGCATATAATAAAAATAATATTAATAGTTTTGATGTTAATATCAAATAGAAAGTTTACCACTGACCGATATGTGGTATATAAATGGTCGGGTTGAAAGTTTTCCGCTGACCAATATGCGGTATATAAATGGTTGGGTTGAAAGTATGGTTCTTCACCACTAGATGATGGAGAACCATTAATTTTTATAATAAGGAAGTATGCAAAATGGTAGAAAGAGGATTTTATATAATAAAGGATAAATTTTTTGAAGATATGAATGATTCATACTTAAAAGGAAACAAAGAGGCTAATAGACCTCATTATTATTGTTTTAAAGAGGAAACAACAGGGTTGTTTTGGATGATACCATTAAGTAGTAGAATTGATAAATATAGAAAAATTATTAATAAAAAAATAGCAAATGGAAAGCCATGTGACATATTACATATTATGAAACTCGATAATAATAAAGAAAGTGTATTTTTAATTCAAGATATGTTTCCAATAACAGAAAACTACATAGAAAGAACCTATACAATTGCTAATAATCATTTAATTGTTACAAGTGAGCATTCTGCATTAGAAATAGAAAAGAAAGCAAAAAAGGTTATGAATATGTTAAAGAAAGGAATTAAGTTTACGCCAACACAGCCAGATGTAAATAGAATTATCCATAAGTTAACAGAAAACTTAAAATAAAGGAGTAGTAAAAGATGGTAAGTCATTTATATGAATTTGTAATAGATGTAACAGAAAATTTTAAAAGAATTGATAAAGATTAATTAAAATCAACAAAGCACTCAATGAAGCTTTTAAATAGAAAATATCTAAAAGATAAATAAATGAGTAGGAGGACAAATATATAAAAAATTAGAAAAAGAATAGAAGTTATTTAAGGCAACAAACAAAAAAGTTCTAACCCAAGCCATAAATGAATACAATTAAGCAAAAGTAAACTTTATGGGGGTTAGTTTCATGAGAGATACAATTTCACATAGCTTGCCTAAAGGAACTTTAAATCTTTCAGGCAAAAAAACCATAGAAGAACGTGCATGCAGTTTAGCACGATATATTATAGATTCAAAAGATACTGTAAGAGGTGCAGCAAAAAAATTTCGGCATATCCAAATCAACAGTACATAAAGATGTTAGCGAAAGATTACTAAAGATAAATCCTGTTCTTGCAATAGAAGTAAGGAAAATACTAGATGAAAACAAAGCAGAGAGACATATAAGGGGAGGAATGGCAACAAAGTTAAAATACACAAGAAAAGATAATGCAAGTTAAAAGAAAGCAAAGCATATTTATATTACCTTTATGTTGGTATATAAATATGCTTTATTTGTTCTATCTACCCCACACGTAGTAAGCCTTTCATATAATATTAATTAAATCTTAATAATAATATTTTATTAAAAAGTCTTTATCTTTTCAAACTTTTGTATTATAATTAGGATGTCTTAGTTTATATCTGAAATAGAAAGTATGCTCTAAGGAGGATAAATAAATGAATAAGAATAAAAAAGAAAACAAATACGAAGAAAAAAAGGAAGGTAGTAATGAAGACACAGTTATATATAAGCCAGTAAAGAAAAAAAGAAAAAAGAAAAAACATCCAAGACTAAAACTTTTTTTTAAGATAATGTTAATAACATTTCTACTTTTAATAGTTATAGGAGCAGGAATATTTGGAGCAATACTATATAGATGCATTTGGGGCGATTGGGCAATTAAAGAGAAAGACCTTAAAATTAGCTTTTTAAATTCAACAATATATGATAATGATGGCAATGAATTAGGAACACTTGCAGGACAAGAAAATAGAGAAATAATAAGCAAAGATGAAATGTCTCCATATCTTTTCCAAGCCTTTATATCAATAGAAGATGAAAGGTTTGAACAACACAATGGTGTTGACTGGAAAAGAACAGCAGGTGCACTACTTACGTTTATGACACATAAAGGCGAATCTTCTTATGGAGGAAGCACATTAACACAGCAACTTGTAAAAAACTTAACAGGAGAAGATGACGATTCTGCATTTGAAGGTGCAATGAGAAAAATAAAAGAAATAGTAAGAGCATATCAGGTAGAAACAATATTATCAAAGGATCAAGTACTTGAACTTTATTTAAACCTAATTCCACTTGGAAAGGTTTATGGAGTACAAATGGCAGCAAGATACTATTTTAATAAAAATGCAAAAGATTTGTCATTAGTAGAATCAGCATATATAGCAGGAATAACTCACGCACCAAGTACATATAATCCTTTTGGAGAAACAGATAGAACAGATAGAATAAAAAGAAGAGTTAAAACAGTTTTAATGAAGATGAATGAACTTGGAAGAATTACAGAAGAAGAGTATAATAATGCTTTAGCAGAAGTAGAAGCAGGAATAAAATTTGAAGAAGGTGTAATAACTCAAGAAAATTCATTATCATATCATTCAGAACTTGCAATAAAAGAAATTGAAAGAGATTTAATGGAAAAGAATAACTGGACATTGGATGAAGCTAAATTACATTTATTTGGTGATGGATATAAGATTTATACAACGTTTGACCCTAAGATACAAGAAGCAGTTGATGCTGAATATATAGGAAATGCTTCAAAGTGGGGCAGTAAGCCTAAGAAAGTAAAAAGAACTAGAGAAGATGGCTCTACATTTGAAGTAGAGGTAAGGGAACAATCAGCAATTGCAATTATAGACCATAAAACAGGATATGTTGTTGCCGGGACAAGTGGCTATGGAGAAAAAACAGTAGCTTGGGGTGATGATAGAATAGCAACTTTATATCATAGTCCAGGTTCTTCAATAAAACCTCTTGCAGTTGTTGGTCCAAGTCTTGAAGAAGGATTAATTACTGCTGGAACTGTTGTAGATGATTCACCAGTTTCATTTGGAGATTACAAACCTAATAATGATGACCATACATATAGAGGACTTATAAACATTAGAGAGATAATAACAGCATCAAGAAATGTACCAGAAGTTAAAATGATGAAAAACCTAACTGTAAAAAAATCACTTGAGTATTTAGCAAAATTTGGATTAAATATAGAAACTGAACAAAATGATGGATTAGCATTAGCACTTGGAGGAATGACTCATGGCCCAACAGTGCTTCAAATGGCAGCAGCATATGCAACTATTGCAAATGATGGTACATATATAGAACCTACCTTCTATACCAAAATTACAGATCAAGATGGAAATACAGTAATGGAAAAAGAACAAGAAACAAGAAGAGTATTATCTGAACAAAATGCATGGCTTTTACAAAGTATACTAGAAGGTCCAGTAACAGGCTCAGGAGGCGCAGGAGCAACAGCAACTGGAGCAAAAGTAAAAAATCAGGCTACTGCAGGAAAAACAGGAACTACTAGCAAAAAAACAGCTGTATGGTTCTGTGGATTTACACCATATTATGCAGGTGCAGTTTGGATGGGATATGATAACGAAACAGATGGAAAGCCAAACGGAAGCGGAACAGCTGCAAGATTATGGGGAGCTGTTATGAATAGAGTTCATTCAGGTCTTGAATCAGCGGACTTCGATATGCCAGGAGGACTCGAAACAGCTGTAATATGCAAAGATTCAGGATTAATTGCTACTGATTTATGTCGTGAAGGACATGGAGAAGGAAATAGAGCATATACAGAATATTTTGTCAGAGGCACAAAACCAAGCAAAACATGTGATGTTCATGTAAAGGTAGAAATTTGTAATAAAACAGGAAAACTAGCATCAGAAAATTGCAGTGATACAACTGAAAAAGTATTTATAACAAGAGAAGATAGTGATAAAAATACTTCATGGAAATTAGCAGGAGATGCAAAATACATGAAGCCAACAGAAACTTGTGATACATGCAAAGGAGAAGTAGAAAATGAACCTGATACAAATACTGTTGGAGATACTAATACAGCTGGAAATACCAACACAGCAGAGCAAGGTAATAACACAACAAATACAACAGGAAATACTAACACAGCGGGTAAAGACAATAATACAAACACATCGGGAAATACTAATACGGCAGGTAAAGGAAATACAGCTGGTAATACGAATACTGCAGGAAATACTAATACAGCAGGTCAAGGCGGTAACACAAATACAGCGGGAAATACTAATACAGCAGAAAAAGGAAATACAACAAATACAAACACCAACACAAATAAAACTGAAGGAAATACAACAGGCAAAGATAATAATGACAATACAAATACCAACAAGAATAATACCAAAAAATAAACGTAAGAATATAATAAGTAGAGAAAGGGAGGCAATTTGATAATTGGAGTTAAAATTATATAATACGCTTACAAGAAAAAAAGAAGTTTTTACCCCCATAACAGATACAGTTAGAATTTACTCTTGTGGACCAACGGTATACAGCTTTGCCCATATAGGTAATTTTAGAGCCTATGTGTTTATGGATACTCTAAGAAGGGTATTAAAGTACAATGGGTATAAGCTAAAACACGTTATGAATATAACTGACGTTGGTCACCTAGAGTCAGATGCAGATGAGGGAGAAGACAAAATTGCAAAAGCAGCAAGAAAAGAAAATAAAGATCCATATGAGATAGCAAAATATTACACAGAAATTTTTTTAAGAGACTTTGACAGGCTTAATATAGATAGACCAGAAATAATTTGTAAAGCAACAGATCATATAAAAGAAATGATAGAATTTGTATCTGATATTGTTAAAAATGGATATGGATATGAAACATCAAAAGGAATATATTTTGACATATCTAAACTAGATAAATATCCAGTATTATCAGATAGAAAAGTTGATGAACAAATTGCAGGGGCAAGGGTTGAAGTAGACACAGAAAAAAGAAATCCAGAAGATTTTGCATTATGGATAAAAGCACCTGAAAAGCATTTAATGAAATGGGAAAGCCCATGGGGGTTATGCTACCCAGGATGGCATATAGAATGTTCAGCCATGAGCAATAAATATCTAGGAGAAGAATTTGATATCCATACAGGTGGAATAGACCATATTCCAACACACCACGAAAATGAAATTGCACAAAACAAAGGAAGATGTGGAAAAATTCCTGCAAGGTTTTGGATGCATTGTAACTTTTTACAAATTGATGGTGGCAAAATGTCAAAGAGCTTAGGAAATATTTATACGATAGACAATTTAAAAGAAAAAGGAATAGACCCTCTAGCATATAAATTATTTTGCTTTACATCACATTATAGAAATAAATTAAACTTCACATTTGAAGGAGCAATATCAAATAATACTTCACTTATGAGGTTAAAAGAAGGATATCAAAAACATCTTGAAGGAAAAGATAAAGTAGATGCAAATATTATAAATGACTTTGAAGAAAAATTTCATATTGCAATAAATGATGACCTTAATATGCCAAGTGCAATGAGCATAGTATGGGATGTAGTAAGATTTCCTAAAAAATCAAAGGAATTAGCTAATTTACTTCTTAAATTTGATGAAATTTTGGGACTTAAGATTGATGAAAAGCCAAGTGAAAAAATAGATATACCAGAAGAAATACAAAAACTTATAGAAGAAAGAAAAATTGCAAGAGAAAATAAGAATTTTGAATTATCAGACCAAATAAGGGATATTATAAAAGAAAAAGGATATATTATTAAAGATTCTAAAGATGGGATGCAAATAGAAAAAGCATAGGCTTTTTCTATTTGCAATGTAAAAGAAAGGAAGGTTCAAATGGAAGAAAAAGCAGGCTTCTTTAAAAATCTATGGACAAGTGTTAGAGATTTTGAAAAATATGAGCAATTTGCAGCTGATAAAGTATCTAAAGCAATTTTATATATTTTAATACTTACTATAATATTTACATCTGTTATATCTTTAACTTATACATATAAATTTTTTACAATAATAGAAAGTACTAAAAATTATGTAAATGAAAA
Organism: uncultured Clostridia bacterium; assembly: GCA_947624655.1. GTDB lineage: Bacteria > Bacillota > Clostridia > TANB77 > CAG-508 > JAAWPK01. Next base: position 7,577 of record CANQLH010000023.1, read on the forward strand.
TATAGAAGAAATAAAATTAGAAGATGGTAAACTTGAGATTTCTTCAAATGCTGAGGATAATTCTCAAGAAATAACAATAACAAATGAAGATTCAATAGTTCCAATGATAGTAATTAATACATCTGAAAATGTAAATACAGACGAACTTATGGAGAAAATAAAATTATATGATACAGGTTTATTACTGTTATCAGATAGAGCTATTATTTCAAGTAGTTTATTAGGACAAGAAGAAGAAATATTTTATTCAAATTTATTTGACACAGATATATCAAGCAAAGCTGAATTTATGGATATGTTATCTGGAAAAAATATGACATATGGATATGTCATATTTGCAATCTCAGTATTCATATATATGTTTATAATATACTTTACTTCTAATTTAATTGATGGATTAATACTTGGTATTTTAGGATATTTATTTGCGAGAATAGTAAGAATGAAGTTAAAATTTAAAGCAACGTATAATATAGGATTACATGCAATTACACTTCCAATATTACTTAATTTAGTATATATTATAGTAAATACATTAACAGGCTTTACAATAAATTATTTCCAATGGATGTACACGACAATATCATATATTTATGTAGCAGTTGCAATATTAATGATTAAAACAGAAATAATTAATCAAAAGATAGAATTAATAAGACTTGAACAGATACAGCAAGAGCAAAAAGAAGAACCAAAAGAAGATGAAGAGAAAAAAGAAGAACCAAAGCCAGACAAAGAAGATGAAGAAAAAGAAGAGAAAAAAGAAAAGAAAGGCAATCAAGGAGAACAACCAGAAGGTTCTAATGCGTAAAGAAAGGAAAGATTATAGTGAAGAAAGAAAACAAGAAACCTAACAAAAATATGAATTATATAATAATGCTATCTGCAATTATTATAATAGCAGTAGTTGGAATAATATCAATATATTTTTTAACGCAAAATGATAAAGAAGAAGAGGAAATAGCATATACACAATTACTAAAAGACATAAGTGATAATAAAGTAGAAAAAATTGAAATGACAGTTGGAAGTACAGCACTTAAAGTAACATATAAAGAAAGAGAAAAAGAAGAAGATGTAGAAAAAATAATAATTCCAAATACACAAGTATTTGTTGAATATATTCAATCAGTAAAAGAAAAAGGAAATGACATAGAACTAAAAACAGTAGCTAGAGGTTTTCTTTCGACATTAAGTGATAATATTCTTTCAATAATCTCAATATCTCTTATGTTAACAGTTGTAATATTAGTGTTTAAAATGCAAGGCTTAGGAGATAAGGGTAAAATTTATGATGGAGTAGAAAATAAATGCAAAGTAACATTTAAAGATGTTGCAGGCCTCAATGAAGAAAAAGAAGAGATGATTGAAGTTGTTAATTTCTTAAAAGAGCCAGAAAAATTCAAAGAAATGGGAGCAAAGATACCCAAAGGTATTCTTTTATATGGAAAACCTGGAACAGGAAAAACTCTTATGGCAAGAGCAATAGCAGGAGAGGCAAATGTTCCATTTATATCTATGAGTGGTTCTGAATTTATCGAAATGTTTGCAGGGCTTGGTGCATCACGTGTTAGAAAATTATTTGAAAAGGCAAAAAAACTTGCTCCTTGTATAATATTTATAGACGAAATTGATGCAATCGGTTCAAGAAGAACAAGTGCAAGTGGTGCAGAGTCTGAGAATAACCAAACACTAAATCAATTATTAGTTGAAATGGACGGATTTGAAACAAATGATACAATAATAGTTCTTGCAGCAACTAACAGACCTGAGATGCTAGATAAAGCACTACTTAGACCTCGGAAGATTTGATAGACAAATAACAATAGCACCACCAGATGTTAGAGGAAGAGAAGAAATACTTGAAATATATAGTAGAGAAAAGAAGCTTTCAAAAGATATTGATTTAAAAGACATCGCAGAAGATACAGCAGGCTTTACAGGAGCAGAACTTTCGAATGTGCTTAATGAATCTGCAATAATTGCAACAGTAAATAAACACGAAGAAATTCAAAGACAAGATATAGAAGATGCAGTTAAAAAAGTAACAGTAGGACTTCAAAAAACAAGCAGAGTAATATCAGATAAAGATAAAAAATTAACAGCATATCACGAGGCAGGACATGCAATAGTAAGCAGATATTTGGAAACAAGTTTTGGAGTTAAAGAAATATCTATCATACCAAGAGGTGTTGCAGGTGGATATACAATGTACAAAACTGATGAAGATAAATTCTATATCTCTAAAACAGAAATGGAAGAAAAGCTAATAGCATTGCTTGGAGGAAGAGTGGCAGAACAGCTTGCATTAGATGATATATCAACAGGAGCAAGCAATGACTTAGAAGTTGCAACAAAACTTGCAAGAGATATGATAATGATATATGGAATGAGCGAAAAAATAGGACCAATCTCTCTAAAAGTAGATGATGTAAGAGAGCTAGAGTTCTATGGAAACGAAATACAAGATGAAGTGGGAAAGGAAATTAAAAGGTTAATTGATACAGCATATGCTAGAGCAATGCAAATATTAAATACAAATAGAGATAAACTAGATGCAGTAGCCGAAAGACTACTTGAAAAAGAAACTATTTCACAAAAAGAATTTGAAGAATTTTTTGTTTAAAATGCATAAAAATAAAACTGAAGTGTTTTAAATTACATTTGTAATTGAGCCAAGCACTTCAGTTTTTTGCTTATGATTAATAATTTTTAAGAAGCGACATGTTTATCTAATTTTTGCTTGTCTTCATCGTCTAAATTTTCTAAAGCAAATTCTAATAATGCAGAAATTGTTCTATTAAAAGATATGTTTTTTAAGTCTGCTAGATTCTGAACATCATCAACAATGTTCTCAGGCAAACGTAAAGTTTTACTTATTCCAGTATGATTTCTAGGTATTTTTAGTTTATCCATTTTCCAGTCCTCCTACAATTATTGTACAATACAAAAACAAATAAATATGCACCCATTATAACTTGCTTATATAAAGAAGATTATAAAATATAATAAAAGAAATTAAAAAAATTTTTTATCAAAAGTAGGTTTTTTATATGTGAAAACGAAAAAATGATTTCTTCTAAGCCCAAGGGCGTGGGACGAGATTCTCCTGGCTCACCAAGATAGTGCTATACGAACTTAGACGGCTTTTTTTGTATGAAAATTGAAAATATTATCTTATAAAAAAATAAAATTTCAAAAACAAAAGTTGCTTTTATATACAAAAATAACTTGACAAAATTTAAAATATTATCTATAATAAATATAGGTGATAAGTATGTTAAAAAGAGAAATATATTTAGAGAGAATAAGGGACTTTTATGATAGCGATTTAATTAAAATTTTGGTAGGAATTCGCAGATGTGGTAAGTCTGTTATATTAGAGCAGATTATTCAAGAATTGAAAGAAAGAAATATTGATGAAAGCCATATTATATATGTAAATTTTGAATTTATAGAATTTGAACAATTATCAGATTATAAAAAATTAAATCAATATGTGAAAGATAAAATTAATGATGATAAATTATATTATTTATTTTTTGATGAAATACAAAATGTTGAAAATTTTGAAAAAGTTATAAATTCATTAAGAGCATCAAAAAAAGTTAGTATATTTATAACTGGCTCAAATAGTAGATTATTATCAGAAGAATTATCAACTGTACTTTCAGGCAGATATGTAAGTTTCAAAATTAATCCATTATCGTATAAGGAAGTATTACAATTATTAGGCAAAAAGGAGTCTACTAAAGAAATATTTGAAAATTATGTGAAATGGGGAAGCTTACCAAATAGATTCGAGTTTCAAAAAGAAGATGCAATAAAAAATTATTTATATGGTGTCTTCGATTCAATTATTTTAAGAGATGTGGTAGAAAGGTTAAAAATTAGAGATACTGCTTTATTTAATTTGATTTTGCAGTATATTATAGATACAATAGGAAGAGAGTTTTCGGCTGAAAATATTATAAATTTTTTAAAAAATGAAGGAAGAGAAGTTTCTACATTAACAATATACTCTTACCTTGATGCTCTTTGTAAGGCATTGCTAATTAGAAAAGTCTATAGATATGATATACACGGAAAGGCTGTTTTAAAAACATTAAATAAATATTATGTAACAGATTTGGGAATAGCCCAAATTAAAAATAATAAAACAGATATAGATAGGTCTTATGCACTTGAAAATATTGTATATAACGAACTTATAATAAAAGGATATGATGTATATACGGGAAAAACAAAAAAAGGTGAAATAGATTTTGTCGCAACTAAACCAGAGAAAAAAATATATGTGCAGGTTGCCTTTAGCATACCAAACGAAGATACAAAAAATAGAGAATTTGGTGCATATAACGTAATAAACGACAATTATCCTAAATACGTAATTACTTTAGATAACTTATCTTATGAATTAAATGGAATAAAGCATATAAATTTAATAGATTTTCTTCTAGATGATAATTTTTAAATTTCTAATGTAATTCCCATTAAATTTATTTTCAAAAATTCGACATTTTTGTTAATCAATAGTATTGTGTTAAAGGTTCTATTTTGATATAATATGGATATAAATATATCAAGTAGGGGTGAAATTATGGAAAATTGTAAATGTGGAAATTGCGAAAAAGATGAAGAACTAGAGAAAATACTTGAGGTGTATAAACAGGATAAGGATAATTTAATACAAATTTTAAACGAAGTACAAGAACATTATGGGTACATACCAACATCAGCACAAATGAGAGTAGCAGAATATTTAAATATTCCACTAGCTGAAGTTTATGGAGTTGTTACATTTTATTCAAGATTTACTTTAAAACCAAAGGGAAAATATAATATTGCAGTATGCTTAGGTACAGCATGTTATGTTAAAGGTTCAGAAAAAATACTTGAAAGAGTAAAGGAAAGATTAAAAATTGATGTAGGAGAAACAACACCAGACCGGAAAGTTTTCAATAGAAGAAACAAGATGTATAGGAGCATGCGGATTAGCTCCTGTATTTACGATAAATCGGAGAAGTATATGGAAAAGCAACTGTACAAAAGCTTGATCAGGTTTTAGACGAGTATATGAAAAAGGAATAAATTTAATTAAAAACATCTAAGAAAGATTGGAAAAGAGGAGGTATATAATAATGAAGTCTTTAGAAGAAATAAAGAAAATTAGAGAAGAAAAAAGAAAAGAACTAGACTTAAGAGTTAATCTAAAAGCAGATTGTCATGAGAAACATATACTTGTATGTCGTGGTACAGGCTGTACATCATCAAAGTCAGAAGATATTATAAAAAGATTTAGAGAACTTGTAAAAGAAAAAGGCTTAGATAATGTAAAAATAATACAAACAGGATGCTTTGGTCTATGTGCGAAAGGCCCAATAGTTATAATTAGACCAGAAGATACATTTTATGCAATGGTAAAAGTAGACGATTGCGAAGAAATAATAAATACACACTTAATAGAAGGAAAATTAGTAGATAGACTACTTTGCAAAGATGTAGATGGAACACTTGTAAAAAAATTAGATGACCTTAGTTTCTATAAAAAGCAAGAGAGAATTGCACTTAAAAACTGTGGTAAGATTGACCCAGAAAATATAGATGAATACATAGCCTTTGATGGATACAAGGCATTAGAAAAAGTGCTTTTAAATATGTCACAAGATGAAGTAATTGAAGAAGTAACAAAATCAGGATTAAGAGGTCGTGGAGGAGCAGGTTTCCCAACAGGCAAAAAATGGGAATTTACAAAAATGGCAAAAGGAGAGCAAAAGTATGTAGTTTGCAATGCAGACGAAGGAGACCCAGGAGCCTTTATGGATAGAAGCATTTTAGAGGGAGACCCACATTCAGTAATAGAGGCAATGATGATTGCAGGATATGCAGTAGGTGCAAATAGAGGATATATATATGTTAGAGCAGAATATCCAATAGCCGTTCAAAGATTTGGAAAAGCAATTAAACAAGCAAGAGAATATGGAATTTTAGGAGACAATATCTGGAATACAGGCTTTTCATTTGATATAGATATAAGACTAGGTGCAGGAGCATTTGTATGTGGAGAAGAAACAGCACTTCTAGAATCAATAGAAGGTAGGTCAGGAAGACCTAGACTTAAACCACCATTCCCTGCAAATGTAGGTTTATGGCAAAAGCCAACATTAATAAACAATGTAGAGACATATGCAAATATAACAAAAATAATACTAAATGGAGCAGATTGGTATTCAAGTATTGGAACAGAAAAATCAAAAGGAACAAAGGTATTTGCCTTAGGAGGAAATGTTGTAAATACAGGACTTGTTGAAGTACCAATGGGAACAACTTTAAGAGAAATTGTATATGACATTGGTGGCGGAATTCCAAATGGTAGAGATTTTAAAGCAGCTCAAACAGGAGGTCCTTCAGGAGGATGTATACCAAAAGAATATTTAGACATACCAATAGATTATGAATCACTTTCAAGCATAGGTTCAATGATGGGTTCAGGTGGATTAATAGTTATGGATGATACAAAATGTATGGTAAATCTTGCTAAATTCTACCTAGGATTTACAGTAGACGAATCTTGCGGTAAATGTACTCCTTGCAGAATAGGAACAAAAAGAATGTTAGAAATTCTAGAGAAAATAACACAAGGAGAAGGCAATGAAGAAGACTTAAAGAAACTAGAAGATTTATGCGAGAATATTAGAAATGCATCTGTATGTGGTCTTCGGTCAAACAGCTCCAAACCCAGTAATTAGCACAATGAAATATTTTAAAGAAGAATATAGACAGCATGTTTTAGATAAAAAATGTAAAACAGGAGAATGCAAGGCATTAGCAGATATTCAAATAGATCCAGAAAAATGTAGAGGTTGTGGAATGTGTAAACGTAATTGCCCAGTAGAAGCAATTTCAGGAGAAGTAAAACAGCCACACGTAATAGATAAAGCAAAATGTATAAAATGCGGAACGTGTATTTCGGTTTGCCCATTTAAAGCTATTAGCTAAATTTAAAAATAATCAGCTAGGTCAAAAAATAATCAGCATCTTGCGGCGTTAGACTGCATTTGAAATCAAATCAACGTGCAATAGCACGCCTCATTGATTTCAAATTTGTCTGCCTTGCAATATACTAATTCTTTTTTAACCCAAATTAAGGAATCTAAGAAAGAGAGGTAATAATATGATTAAATTAAATATAGATGGAACAGATGTAGAAGTTGAAGAGCGGAACGACCATATTAGAGGCAGCAAGAAAAGTAAATATTGATATACCTACACTTTGCTTTTTGAAAGAGATAAATGAAATTGGAGATTGCAGAATGTGCCTTGTAGAAGTTGAGGGCAAGCGTGGTTTTGCAACATCATGTATTCAAAAAGCAGAAGAAGGAATGATAGTACATACAAATACAGAAAAAGTAATAGAGGCAAGAAAAACTGTATTAGACTTAATACTTTCAAACCATGATAGAGAATGTCTAACTTGTGTAAGAAATGGTAATTGTGAGCTTCAAAAATTGGCAGAGGAATTTGGACTAAAGGACATAAGATATAAAGGAGAAAGAAATAAATATGAAATAGATGACAAATCTCCTAGTATAGTAAGAGATTTTAACAAATGTGTATTATGTAGAAGATGTGTAGCTACTTGTAAAAAGGTGCAAGGAATTGGAGCAATAGATTGTACAGAAAGAGGATTTGCATCTTGCATTTCTAGCTTCGAAAATGAAAGCTTAGATGATGTTAACTGTACATTCTGTGGTCAATGTATAGAAAATTGCCCAGTTGGAGCTCTAAGAGAAAAGGACAATACAGATATAGTTTGGGAAAAATTAAAAGATAAGGATACATTTGTGGTTGTACAAACAGCACCTGCTATAAGAGTTGCACTTGGAGAAGAATTTGGACTTCCAATAGGTACAAATGTTACTAAGAAAATGGTAACAGCGTTAAAGAGATTAGGCTTTGACAAAGTATTTGATACAAATACAGGAGCAGACTTTACAATAATGGAAGAAGCAACAGAATTTGTAGATAGAGTTAAAAATAACGGGGTACTACCAATGACTACATCATGTTGCCCTGCTTGGATAAGATTTGTAGAAATGAATTATCCAGAACTATTAGACCATGTATCATCTTGCAAGTCACCACATCAAATGTTTGGAGCAATTATAAAGTCATATTATGCAAAGAAAAATAATATAGACCCAAGTAAAATATTTGTTGTATCTGTTATGCCATGTATTGCAAAGAAGTTTGAAAGAACAAGAGATGATATGCAAGGTGTAGATGGTTTAGATGATGTTGATGCAGTTATAACAACACGTGAACTTGCTAGAATGATAAAACAAGCACATATTGAATTCATAGAATTAGAAGATTCAAGCTTTGATGACCCAATGGGAGAAGCAACAGGAGCTGCTGCAATATTCGGAGTTACAGGCGGAGTTATGGAGGCAGCCTTGAGAACTGCATATGAAATCCTAGAAGGAAAGACACTTGAAAAGCTAGATTTTGAAGAAGTAAGAGGAGCAAAGGGAATAAAAAAAGCAACTGTAAATATTGCTGGAAAAGAAATAAGAGTTGCAGTAGTATCAGGTCTTGCAAATGCAAGAAAGGTAATGGAAGACTTGAAAAATGGCAAAGCTGACTATGATTTCTTAGAGGTTATGTCGTGCCCAGGAGGATGCATCTTAGGTGGAGGTCAACCTATAAAATCTTCTAAGACAAGAAGCAAAGTTAATGTGTTCAAGAAGAGAGCTGATTCAATATATAGTATTGATGAAAAGAGTACTATTCGTAAATCTCATGAGAATCCATATCTAAAGAAAGCATATAAGGAATTTATTGGAGAGCCAGGAGGTCACGAAGCACATAAGCTTTTGCATACAAGTTATGTAGAGAGGGATTTGTATAGGTTTTAAGGAAAGGAAAAATGATGAAGGTAGGTTTTGTATCATTAGGATGTACTAAAAATTTAGTAGTAACAGAAGAAGTAATAGGTATTTTTAAAAATCATAATTTTGAGATAGTAAATGATGCTAAGCAAGCTGAAATAATACTCATAAATACTTGTGGTTTTATTGAGAGTGCAAAACAAGAGGCGATAGATACTATACTTGAGATGGCAGAATATAAAAAAAGAAAATGTAAGTATTTGATTGTAATAGGTTGCCTAGTAGAAAGATATAAAAAAGATTTAGAAAAGTTAATTCCGGAAGTAGATTTGTTTATATCGATAAAAGAATATGGCATGCTATGGGAGAAGGTACAGAATCTAGTTGGAAGTGATAAAAAAGATAGCAATCAAGATAAAAAATATAACATATTAGATTTTGAAGATAGGATAATAACAACAGGAGATAATTACGCATATTTAAAAATAGCAGAGGGATGCAGTAATAATTGTACTTATTGTGCAATTCCGTACATACAAGGAAAGTATATTTCGAGAAAGAAAGAAGATATTTTAGATGAAGCAAAGAAGCTTGCTGAAAAAGGAATTAAGGAGCTTGTCGTTATTGCACAAGATACAACAAAATATGGGATAGATATATATGGAAAGCCTACTTTAGCAGAGCTATTACAAGAGCTTTGTAAAATAGATGGCTTTAGATGGATAAGATTTCTTTATGCATACCCAGAGACAATAACAGATGAACTAATTGAGGTTGTTAAAAATAATGATAAGATATGCAAATATTTTGACATGCCTATACAACATATATCAAATAAAGTTCTAAAAAGAATGAATAGAAAAAGTGACAAACAAAGTATAGAAAACACTATTAGCAAAATAAGAAAAGAAATACCAAATGTAATTTTAAGAACTACTTTGATGGTTGGTTTCCCAGGAGAAACTAAAGAGGATTTTGACGAGTTATGTGATTTTGTAAAATGGGCAAAGTTTGATAAGCTTGGAACATTTATGTTTTCGAAAGAAGATGGAACGCCAGCAGAGAAGTTAAAAGAACAGATACATCCTATGACTAAAAAATCTAGATATAATAAGATAATGCAAATGCAAAAGGAAATATCTAAGCAAAATTTAGAGAAAAAGTTAGGCAATGTGTATGAATGCCTTATAGAAAATTCAAGTTTTGATGGCAAATATTATATTGGAAGAACGTATATGGATGTACCAGATGAAGATGGTGTAGTCTTTATAAAGAAAGAGAAGGATATACCTATTCGGAGCATTTGTTAAATGCAAGATAATTGATGTTAGAGATTATGATTTAATTGGAGAGATTTAAGGATTACTGCTATTGACCTTTTTAACAAATTTAAGTATAATAATTATAGGAAATGGAGAAAACCACAAACGTGGCTTACTTCAAATTAAATGTTAAAAAACACATCTAACTTGGGAAGTTTGTACAGATGTGTTTTTTATTGGTTATAAGAGTATGACCTAGAATAAATTAGCTATTTTTAAGGTGATTGCTTCATTCTAGGTCATCTTTTGGGATAATTTATTTAATTTCAAACTCTACTCCGATATATCCACTATCTGTAGAAGCATTTGACCAATATGAACGTATAACTGGAATGCTTAATTTATAGACACCTTTATTTAGATATCCATAATCCTCTTTCCAATTAATATCACAATTATAAATATAACTATCAGGTTGTATAACTCCAGGCAGATCACTAGTTTTATATAAATCTAATGGTGTAAGTTCTCTCCACTTTCCAAAAACTTTCTTAAATAATCTATAATACTCATCCTGAACTCCTATAAAACCTTCATCTTCTACTTGTGGTTTTTTAATAATAAATGTAGCTGATGCATTTGTTAATGTTCCTTCTTGTATTTCTATACTTGTTCCGTGGAATGTTGTTGCATTAGCCATTTCCTCTGGTGCTTTCCATTCTTCATAATTTTCTGGAGTGTTAGATCTTATTAAGAAATTAATCGTAATTACTCCTATAATAAAAAGTAAAATTACAATAATTATTAATATTATTTTCCATTTTCGAGATTTTTTCATAAGTAACTGTCCTCCTTCATATATTTGATTTTAACAATTGCAATATACCATATTTTTATTTGTTTATCAATAGAAATTTTATCCTTAAATTGTTTTGAAACTAAAATGTATAGTATTTTATAAATTAAACAAACAGAAAGCTCTCACCTAGGTGGTGAGAGCTTCTGTGGGCTACACTCAGCCTACATTTACCATGTAGACTGAGTTGAGGGTCTTGATTAGATACAGACCCTCATTGAGGTACTGTACTCCCAGCACCGTGCTTGTAGTTACCGGGGTAAGTTTGACTTTCCCAGCAACACAGCGGATTTTGGAGCACCGGTAGGACACTCCCGCCTGCGGGATGTCCGACGAGACGGCCATGTAGATTTTATTGTAGTCCATGATTTTTCTCCTTTCGCGTATTAACGCATGTCTTGGTGTGTGGGGTCCTAAAGAAATAATGCTGATGCCTGGGGTCTTGGTGAAACGGAGTACAAAAAAGTTTCACTAATATTATTATACCACATTTTACATAAATATGCAAATCGTAAACTAATACATATTATTGCTACTATTGATTTTTTCAATAATCTTAAGTATAATAATTACGAAAAGTATTAAGTGAGGGTAAGATAAGAGAAAATTATTCTTTAGAGAGTAAAAAAGGAGAAAATGGTTTGAAAGTTCAAGAGGCATTAAATATTGGTAAAGAAAGCTTGAAGAAAAATAATATAGAAGATGCATCTTTAATTACAAGGGTACTTTTAGCAAGTATCCTTATGTGTAGTAGAGAAAAACTAGTTATAGAATATAATAAAGAATTAAAAAAAGAAGATGAAAAAGAGTTTTTTAATGATATAGAAAAAGTTAGCAAAGGTTATCCGATGCAGTATATAACAAACTCACAGGAGTTTATGAAAATGTGTTTTTATGTAGATGAGAGGGTTCTTATTCCAAGACCAGATACTGAAATTTTAGTAGAAGAAGTTATAAGGATTTGTAAGGAAAAAAATAAAAAAGAAATATTAGAGCTATGCACAGGAAGCGGAGCAATAGCAATCTCACTTGCAAAGTATTTAGAAGATATAAAAATAGATGCAACTGATATAAGTGAAAAGATACTAGAAGTTGCAATTAAAAATGAAAAACAGTTATTGCAAAAAAATATAAGCCAAATAAATAATTCGCAAGATAAAATTTTGCAGAATGTGCCTTATGAAAAAACATTGCAAAAGGCAGAAATCAAAGCTATAAGCTTTATTCAAAGCGATATGTTCAAAAATATTGATGAAAAATATGATATAATTGTTTCAAATCCACCATATGTAAAGGCACAAGATATAAAAGAATATGACCTTAAATATGAACCAAAGCTTGCTTTAGATGGTGGAGAAGATGGCCTTAAATTTTATAGAATAATCATACAAGAAGGATACAAATATTTAAAGCCAAATGGAATTATTGCACTTGAGATTGGATTTGACCAAAAAGAAGAAGTAATAAATATTGCAAAGGAATGCAATATTTATAAAAGTATTTATTGCAAACAAGATTTATCTGGAAATGATAGAGTTATTGCTTTAGAATTTTAGATTATTAGATTAATTAAATATAAATATTTATTAAAAGAGCTGCGTAAGCGATTAACCGGAGCGTTAGCGAAGGGCGAATGGAGCAATCTACATTATTAAATTTATTTGTAGATTGCGACACCAAAGCTCTTGAAAATAAATATTTATATTTAATTTAAAAAAACATAATTAAAAGGAGGTATAAATATATGTCTTTTTCTGCAAATTTAAAAGAAGAATTAAGTAAGATTAATATTTTTTCTAATATAGATATTGTAAAAGCAGAAGTTTATGGATATCTTTTAACAGTTGATACTAAATGCAAAAGAATAAAGTTTTTGACAGAAAATGAATTCAACATTAATAGATTAAATAAGCTATTAAATAAACTTAAAGTAAATTACGATATAAAGATGCAGGGAAAGAATTTTTACCTTTCTTTTAAGAAAGATGATATAGAGTTTAGCAGTTTAAATTTCGAAAATGCAGATATTCAAAAGGGAATAGTAAGAGGAACATTTTTAGGAAGCGGTTCAATTACAGAACCAAATGCAAGATACCATTTAGAAATAAGATTTGAGAGTGAAGAAAAAAGATGCGAGTTAATTAAGATAATAGAAAAATTTGAGATTGAAGTAAAACTTTTAAATAGAAAACATTCATATTCGGTTTATATAAAAGATGGAGAAGAAATATCAAAATTTCTAGCATTAATAGGGGCAAGTAGCTCAGTACTTAAGTATGAAGATATAAGAGTTTTAAAAGAGACAAAAAATAATGTCAACAGGAAAGTAAATTGTGAAACAGCAAATATTAATAAAACGATAAGTGCTTCGGTATTGCAAATAGAGGCGATACAAAAGCTAAAACGTAAAAAGAAATTTAATCAGCTTCCATTAAATTTAAAAGAAATTGCAAATTTAAGGCTAGAAAATCCAGATGCTACATTGGTAGAACTCGGACAGATGCTCTCAGAACCAATCGGAAAATCAGGAGTAAATCATAGATTAAAAAAGATTATAGAAATATCTGAGGAATAGAGGAAATAAATGAAAAAAGAAACGCGGAATATATGTACATATACCATTTTGCAAACGCAAATGCTATTACTGTGATTTTGTGTCTTATCCTAATAAAAGCCAGTTTATGGAAAGCTATGTGGATGCAATAGTAAAAGAAATAAAGCACGCAAACTTAAGTGATTATACAGTTAAAACAATATATATAGGTGGAGGAACTCCATCTATTTTAGATAGTAGTTTAATACTAAAAATATTAAATGAAATAGAGCCTTATGCTACGAAAGATGCTGAAATTACAATAGAAATAAACCCACGGTACTGTAAATGAAGAAAAGTTAAAAGATTATAAAAATGCAGGAATAAACAGGTTAAGTATTGGCCTTCAAAGTACAGAGGACAAGCTATTAAAGGAAATTGGAAGGATACATAATTACAAAGAGTTTTTGGAAATATATAATTTAGCAAGAAATATTGGATTTAATAATATTAATGTAGACTTAATGCTAGGTCTTCCAAATCAAACAATTCAAATGCTAGAAAATAGCGTAAATGAAGTAATCGCTTTAAAACCAGAACATATATCAATATATTCTTTAATACTAGAAGAAAATACAAAGTTATTTGATTTAGTAAATCAAAGAGAGTTAATACTTACAAGTGAAGATGAAGAAAGAAAAATGTATTGGAAAGTGAAAGAAATGCTAGAGAAGAATGGATATATACATTATGAGATTTCTAATTTTGCTAAAAAAGACTTTAAGTCAAAGCATAACAGCGATTGTTGGGAACAAAAAGAATACATTGGGATAGGATGCTCAGCTCATTCATATATGAATGGTAAAAGATATTCAAATACAGAAAGTATAGAAAAATACATTGATGACATAAATAATAACAATTTTGATAAAAATATAATTGTGCATGAGATACAAAAAAAGGAAGATATGGAGAAAGAATATATGCTACTAGGACTTCGAAAAATAGAAGGAGTTAGTATAAAAAGTTATAAAAATAAATTTGGCGATAATCCAATATTTAAGTATGATAAAATTTTAGATAAACTTGCTAAAGAATATTTAATCGAAGTAGATGGAGATTATATAAGACTTACAGATAAGGGCTTAGATTTAGCAAATGTTGTATGGGAAGAATTTGTATAAAAGGAAGGAAAAAATAATATGAGAGCTTTAGTTACAGGTGCATCATCTGGGATAGGAAGAGATATTGCAAGAGAATTAGACAAAAGAGGTTATGATTTAGTATTAGTTTCAAGAGATGAAAAAAGGTTAGAAGAAGTAAGAAAGACATTAACTGGAAAAAATGTAGAAATAATTGCAATGGATCTAAGCATTAGTGAGAACTGCAAAAGATTACATCAAATTGCAAAAGATATAGATGTATTAATCAATAACGCTGGCTTTGGTACATTTGGGAACTTTACTGAAACAGATTTAGACAAAGAAATAAGTTTAATTAATACAAATATAACAGCTGTTCATATTTTGACAAAGCTATATTTAAAAGATATGATGCAAAAAAACAGCGGACATATTTTAAATGTTGCATCTATTGCGGGTTTTATGCCTGGACCACTTATGGAAAGCTATTATGCCTCAAAAGCATATGTTGTAAGACTTACAGAAGGGATAAGAGCAGAACTTCAAAAAGCAAAATCTAATGTTAAAGTAAGCTTGCTTTGCCCTCGGACCTGTTAATACAAATTTTAATAAAGTTGCAGGAGTTAATTTTAATCTATATTCATTAAGCTCTGAAAAAGTGGCAAAATATACAGTAAAAAAGATGCTTAAAAATAAATTTATGATAGTTCCAGGGATAGGAATAAAAATTCTAAGGGTTATTTCAAAAATTTCCCCAAACAACATAACAGCAAGGTGTGTTTACTTAATGCAAGAAAGAAGAAGATAGAAACAAATTAATAAAATTTTAGCAAAAAGTATTGACAAGTGCTAAAAAAAGATATAATATATTAGCAGTTGAAATGAAAGAGTGCTAATGGAGGCATAAGATATGTTAGATGAGCGTAAGAAAAAGATACTCAAAGAAATAGTAGACGAATATATTGATACAGCAGAACCAGTAAGTTCTGCTATAATAGTAAAAAAGTATGAAAATAATATAAGCTCAGCAACAGTAAGAAATGATATGGCAGACCTTGAAAAAATGGGGTATCTCGAAAAAACTCATACTTCAAGTGGCCGTGTGCCTTCAGCCAAAGGATATAGGCTATATGTTGATGAATTGCTAAAATATGATAATATAAGCTTAGAAGAAATAAAATATATTCAACAGAAGCTTGAGAGTAAAGCAAATGGACTAGAAGAACTTACTAAAATTGCAACAACAACATTGTCAGAGATTACTCATTATACAACAGTAAGCATTGGACCAAAAACGACAGGACAGTTAATCGAAGAAATAAAATTTGTGCTTCTTGGTAGTAGAATGTTAATGGGAATAATAGTAACAGACACAGGTCTTGTTAGAGAAACAATCATCAAATTTGACGAGGATATAGACCAAGAACAAGTTGATACATTAAATTATTTCTTTAATAACAAGCTAAAAGGAGAACCTATTGAGAGAATAGATGCATCTCTTGAAGAGTATATTTTTAGGGAACTTAAATACAGCATAAACATAATAAGACCAATAATTGAGCAGATGAAAAAGCTAATACAGGATGAAGAAGAAAACTTTTACTTAGAAGGAGCAAATAAATCTTTTGAACTTCCTGAATTTAAAAGCTTAGAGCTTGCTAAAAATTTTGTAAATTTG
The DNA here is from genome assembly GCA_947624655.1 of uncultured Clostridia bacterium. GTDB lineage: Bacteria > Bacillota > Clostridia > TANB77 > CAG-508 > JAAWPK01. The sequence continues at coordinate 23,939 of CANQLH010000023.1, forward strand.
CTAGACACTAAGGAATTGATGCTGGATATATTAAATACAGGTTTTGCAGAAGATATAAAAATATATATTGGCGATGAAAACGAAAATGAAGATTTGAAAGATTTTAGCATAGTAACATTTAAACATTCAGTTGGGGATAAAGACCTAGGCACAATTGGAATTATTGGACCTAAAAGAATGAATTATTCAAAAGTTATTTCAGTAATGAAGTATATAAGCAAAAAGCTAAATGAAGATTTTAATGAAAATAATAAATAATTTTTTTAGAATGGAGGAAAACTATGGAAGAGAATGAAAACAAAGTAGAAGAGAAAATAGAAGCCGAAAGTAAAGAACAAAATGGAGAATTACAATCAATGAAAGAAGAACTGGAGAATACAACAGACAGATTAAAAAGACTTATGGCAGAATTTGATAACTTCAAAAAAAGAAATGCAAAAGAAAGAGAAGGACTATATGCTTCTATACTTGCAGATATAGTAAATAAGCTTTTACCTGTTTTAGATAATTTAGAAAAAGCAACAAATGCACAAACTGAGGATGCAAATTATAAACAGGGAATAGAACTTGTGCTTAAACAATACATGGATGTATTATCTACATTTGGTGTAAAAGAAATTGAAAGTGTAGGAAAGACATTTGACCCAGAACTTCACGAGGCAGTAAGCCAAGTACAAGATGAAGCTTTAGGAGAAAAAGAAATAAAGGAAGAATTCAGGAAAGGATATAAACTTGGCGATAAAGTAATTAGACATGCAATGGTAATTGTTGCAAATTAAAAATGTGTTAATAATTAAAAATTATTATAAATTTGTACAAAAGAATTTGTTAGATTATTATAACTAAATCAATATATTTGTTGATTTTAAATTTTAAGGAGGAATAAAAAATGGGAAAAATTATAGGAATTGACTTAGGAACAACAAACTCATGTGTAGCAGTTATGGAAGGAGGAGAACCAGTAGTTATAGCAAATGCTGAAGGAAACAGAACAACACCATCAGTTGTTGCATTCTCAAAAAATGGAGAAAGATTAGTAGGACAAATTGCTAAACGTCAAGCAGTTACAAATCCAGACAATACAGTAATTTCAATTAAGAGAGATATGGGCTCAAATAAAAAGGTAAAAATAGAGGGAGATGAATTTACTCCACAAGAAATATCAGCAATGATACTTCAAAAATTAAAGACAGATGCTGAAAATTATTTAGGTCAAAAAGTAACTCAAGCAGTTATAACAGTTCCAGCATATTTTAGTGATAGCCAAAGACAGGCAACAAAGGATGCAGGAAAAATAGCAGGACTAGAAGTACTAAGAATAATCAACGAACCAACAGCAGCAGCTCTTGCTTATGGAATGGATAAAGAAGACACAGATAAAAAAATCATGGTATATGACTTAGGTGGAGGAACATTTGATGTATCTATCCTAGATATTGGAGATGGTGTATTTGAAGTTCTAGCAACTTCTGGAAATAACAGACTAGGTGGAGATGACTTTGATGAAAGAATCATAAATTACCTAGTTGAAGAATTTAAGAAAGAACAAGGAATAGATTTAAGTCAAGATAAAATGGCTATGCAAAGACTAAAGGAAGCTGCAGAAAAAGCAAAAATAGAATTATCAGGAGTAGGTCAAACAAATATTAATTTACCATTTATTACTGCTGATAGCACAGGACCAAAACACCTAGATATTACATTAACAAGAGCAAAATTTGAAGAATTAATAAGAGACCTTGTAGACGCAACAATAGGACCAGTTAATCAAGCTCTAAAGGATGCAGGAATTAGTGCATCAGAATTACACAAAATTTTATTAGTTGGTGGTTCTACAAGAGTACCTTGTGTACAAGAAGCAGTAAAGAAAATAACAGGAAAAGAAGCTGATAAGGGAATTAACCCAGATGAATGTGTTGCAATAGGTGCTGCAATTCAAGGTGGAGTATTATCAGGAGATGTACAAGATTTATTATTGCTAGATGTAACACCACTTTCACTAGGTATTGAAACTTATGGTGGAGTATTCACAAAATTAATTGAAAGAAATACAACAATACCAACAAAGAAATCACAAATATTCTCAACAGCAGCAGATGGTCAAACAAGTGTTGAAGTACACGTTTTACAAGGAGAACGTGAGATGGCAGCATACAATAAGACACTTGGAAGATTCCAATTATCAGGAATTCCAGCTGCACCAAGAGGAGTACCACAAATTGAAGTAACATTTGATATAGATGCAAACGGAATTGTTCACGTATCTGCAAAAGATATGGCAACTGGAAATGAACAAAATGTTTCAATAACTGCAAGCTCAAATCTTTCTGAAGAAGATATCGAAAAGGCAGTAAAGGATGCAGAAGCACACGCTACTGAAGATAAAAAGAGAAAAGAAGAAATTGAAGTTAGAAATAATGCAGAGAGTTTAGTATATAACTGCGAAAAGACAATGAATGAACTTGGAGATAAAATAAGTGGAGAAGAAAAGGCAAAGATTGAGACAGAATTAGATAGTGTAAAGAAAGCACTTGAAGGCACAGATACAGACAATATTAAACAAGCAACAGAAAAATTGACACAAGTATTCTACGAATTATCAGAAAAATTATATAAACAATCAAATCCAAATGGAGCAGGAACAGCACAAAATGCAACTAATGGACCTACTCAAGATGAAAATGGAAATGTTTATGATGCTGATTATAATGTAGAAGATAATAATGATAATAAATAGGAGTAATCTATAATGGCTGAAAAAAGAGATTTTTATGAAGTCCTAGGAGTAAGTAAAAATGCAACTGAGGAAGAAATAAAAAAAGCTTATAGGAAACTTGCTAAGAAATATCATCCAGACGCTAACCCTGATAACAAAAAAGAGGCAGAAGCTAAGTTTAAAGAGGTAAATGAAGCTTATGAAACATTATCAGATAAGCAAAAAAGGGCTATGTATGACCAATTTGGGTCAGCAGGTCCAGGAGGAGCTGGCGGATTCGGAGGCGGAAATGGATATTATTCATATTCTACATCTGGATTCGACGGATTTGATATTGATTTAGATGATATAGTTTCTTCAATATTTGGAGGAGGAAGAAGTAGAAGAACTAAGACTGCACAAAATGGACCAAGCAAGGGAGCTGACCTTAGATATGATGTTGAAATAAGCTTTGAGGAATCTTTCCTAGGTGTAAAAAAACAAATAAATATTTCGAGAGAAGATACTTGTGATGTATGTAATGGAAGTGGAGCAAAACCGGGAACAAAGCCAGAAACTTGTCCAATGTGTGGTGGTACAGGTCAAATAAGACAAGTACAAACTACACTTTTTGGCCAGATGCAGACATCTAGAACTTGTACTACTTGTGGTGGAACAGGAAAGATAATTAAAGAAGTTTGCGAAAAGTGCAGGGGCAAAGGAAAGGTAAGAAAACAAGTAAAACTTAATGTAAGCATACCTGCTGGAATGGATGAAGGTCAGACAGTAGTTTTGAGAAATGAAGGTGCTCCAGGAAATAATGGTGGTCCAAAAGGAGATTTATATATTGTAGTACATATAAAACATCATCCATTTTATATTAGGAAAGATGATAATGTACTTTGTGATATACCAGTAACAGTAACACAGGCAACGTTGGGAGCTGAACTTGAGATTCCTATGGTAGATGGAAGTAAAGAAATATTTAAGATTCCAGAAGGAACACAAACAGGTACAAAGTTTAGAATTAAACAAAAAGGCTTTACAAGTGTAAATAGAAATTACAAAGGTGATTTCATCTTTACAGTGATTGTTCAGACACCAAAAAGACTTACTAAGGAGCAAAAAGAGTTATTTGAAAAACTGGCTAGAACAATGAATGAACAGCCACCTGTAAGAAGGAAAGGTATATTTGGATAATAGATATAAAAATTCCAGAGTATTGTGTTTCAGTACTTTTGGATTTTGGTTTTGGGGGATGTTTAATGTGCTGCATAAGAGATAAATATATTTTATTTTTATCGTAACCTTGGTGTCGCAATCTACAAAAGAAAAGTTTAAATGTAGATTGCTCCATTCGCCCTTCGCTAACGCTTCGGTTGGTCGCTTACGCGGTTACTCAAAAATAAAATATATTTATCCTTGCTGAATAGAGCAAGAGAAAAATATCATACAAAATGGCAAATACGAGAAGAAGAATATGGAAAAATAGTCTTGACAGATGTACTTGAAATACATATAATAGAGTTATCAAAGTTAATGGATAGGTTAAAAAATAAAGGAATAGATGAGAAGGACAAAGTAATGTTATGGTCTTTATTTATAAAAAATCCAGAGAAGATTGGAGAAAATGCCATGAGTGAGAATGAAGATATAAAGAGAGCAAAGGAAGAATTAGACAAGATAAAACAGGATAAAAGGGAGAGGTATTTAGCAGAATTACGCGATAAACATATAAGAGATACAAAAGCAGTAGAAAAGTATGGATATAAGAAAGGTATCGAAGAAGGAAGAAAAAAAGGTACAGAGGAAAAACAAAAAACTGTAATTCTAAACATGTATAATAAAAAAATAGACATAGATACAATATGTGAAATAGTAGAACTAAGCAAAGAAGAGGTTAAAAAGATAATAGGAGAATAAAAGGAACAATAAAGTTTGGAAAATGATGAAAAAATATTGACAAATGGAAAGTGCAAATATATAATAAGCACATACTTAGGAAAAGTAAAAAATAAACTCAAAAGAGGAAGAAAAAAATGAAAATAAATAAC
>CANQLH010000024.1 GCA_947624655.1 uncultured Clostridia bacterium
AAATGAGGTTTTTTCCTTATTTTTTATTAATTTTTTATCTTTTTTTTATATATCTTCAAAAAATACCGAAACTTAAAAAAAATTTTTTTCTAACTTTTTTTGGTACAAAAAAATACCCCACATTAGCCGTATGTGTAAGAAATTTTATGGACCTGTATATATACAGGTGGGTGCCTACCTAAATACTCATGGGTTTCTTACTACATCTACTTTGTGTAAGCATACACGCCATATCCAGAGACTCGGCTCCCTTATCCATTGCTTTGTAGGTTCTAAAATTTCTATCTGTATTACGCACCATGCAGGGCATTTGTTATTAAGTTCTATGTTAATTATATTGTAGCATATCTATATAATATTTTCAAGTTTTTTTTTAATTTTATACTACCATTATTCGACAACATTTGCAGTATTTTCATCATTTGTATTTGCAGTATTTGTATCTGAAGCTTCATTATTTGAATTTTCGCTATTACTTGATGTATCCTGTTCGTTTACATTAACGTTATTATTCGAATTATCTGCTGTATTAGTATTATTTTGATTACCTTCCGTATTTGTATTGTCTTGGTTATTTGCTGTATTGGTATTATTTTGATTACTTTCTGTATTAGTATTATTTCCTTTATTTACAGTAATGGTATTACCTGTATTTTCTTGTGATGCCTTGTCATCTTGGATTTCTGCTTCCATTTTGTATCCTAATCTTTCCTTCATTGCATTTATATATTCTATTGCATTATATTCTATACCATTAAATAAAACATAATATGTTGTTTTTCCTTCACTTGTTATAGAATATACCCCATCAAACATTAACTGTACTAATTCATTTCCTTTAGCATCTATTCCTCCATATTTACCATCTTTAGAAACAACTACTACTCCTGTATCTTCAATAACTACGGCATTATTTACAACTTTATCTTTTATTTTTTGATTTACAAATCCTATTCCATCATATTGTTCATCTGTTATTCTATTTCCTTTAGTATCATATAATGTCCATTTATTATTTAATTTTGTTGGAATAATTGTACCGCCTAATATATATTGATTCTTTATATTATCTGCTGGAAAATCTTTTGTTTCTATTCCTATTTTATCATGTTCAGCATGAACTATAAATCTTTCAGAAGAATCTATTACTCCATACTTATTACCGCTTTTTACTAAATATAATCCTAAACTACTATCTATTAATTTTATTTCATCATATGCCACATTTATTTTATTTTTTCCTGTATTAAATGCAATTCCTACTTTCTCACTAGAATTTGTTATAATAAATTCCTTTGAGCTTTCTAGAAATTCAATCTTATTATATCTAGGGCTTATTATTTCATTTCCGGAAATATTTATTACCCCATATTTTTCATTTTCTCCTTTTTGTGCAATCATCATTCCATATATTAATGCCTTTTGATTATTAAAATCTGTACTTAGTGATGTATATCCATATTGTGTTACAGTTGCAGAATACTGTTTAATTAAACTTGGTAAAGTTTGTATTGTTATAGTATTTTTTTCTTGATCATAATTAATCAAAGAATTGAATGCCACAGTAAATCCTTCAGTAGAAATATACATTTTACCATTATCACGAACAATTACAGGATCTATTATAGAAATATTTATGTAATCATCAGTTGTATTTGGCTTAACTTTACTAATTATATTAGAATTTGCATAAAAAGATGCTGTTTCTGTTTCATCTATTGCTTCAACGTACATTTTGCTAGTATCCTCTATATCTTCTTTGTATTCTCCATTATGTGATTCGTATTTTACAAGAGGTGCAACATCTCTAATTGATACATATATTTTTCCATTTTCTGTAAATATAAAAGTATCTTCTCCATAATTAACTTTTGTGCCATCTACTAATACCTTAAGTTTATCTTCTTTTAAAAATAATATTCCCAAAATTATACCTATCATCAAAATAATTGAAAAAATTATCAATCCCACAACTATTGCTACTGTTTTATTTCCACTGCTTTTTCTACTTTGATAATTATTTGGCACAAAATCATCTTGTTCAATTTGCATATTTTATTCCTCCTTTTATTCTTTTGTATAGCCATACTTTCTATAAAATTCTTCTTTAAATTCTAATAGACTGTCATTTTCTATTTCTATTTTAACTCTTTCCATTAATTTAGTCAAGAACCTAAGATTGTGAATTGATAACAATCTTACACCTAATATTTCTCCTGCTTTAACTAAATGTCTGATATACGCCCTTGTATAATTTTTGCAAGTATAACAATCACATTCTGGATCAAGAGGTGTAAAGTCTCTTGCATAAGTTTGATTTCTAACAACTACCTTTCCATATGTTGTTAGTGCTGTTCCGATTTCTTGCTATTCTTGTTGGTAAAACACAGTCGCACATATCTATTCCTGCAAGTACAGCTTCTATTAAATAATCTGGAGTTCCAACTCCCATTAAATATCTTGGCTTATCTTTAGGCATTAGAGGTGTTGTATATCTTAAAATTCTTAGGAACTCTTCTTTTGGTTCTCCAACACTAATTCCTCCTATTGCATATCCTGGTAAATCCAATTTTATTAAATCTTCTGCACTCTTTTTTCTTAAATCCTCATAAAATCCACCTTGTATAATTCCAAATAGCCCTTGCTTTTCGGTATTTTTATGTGCCTCTTTACATCTTATTGCCCATCTTGTTGTTCTTTCCATTGAATTTTTTGTATATTCATATGTTGCAGGATAAGCTACGCATTCATCAAATGACATTATAATATCTGCTCCAAGTGAGTTTTCTATTTCCATTACCTTTTCTGGAGAGAAAAAATGCTTACTTCCATCTAAGTGAGATTGAAATTCTACTCCATCTTCCGTAATTTTTCTTAAGTCACTTAGACTAAATACTTGAAACCCTCCACAATCTGTAAGTATTGGTCTATCCCAATTCATAAATTTATGAAGTCCACCCGCTTCTTCTACTAATTTATGCCCTGGTCTTAAATATAAATGATATGTATTAGATAATATTATTTGTGCCTTTACTTCTTCTTTTAATTCTTCTGGTGTCATCGATTTCACTGTTGCTTGTGTCCCAACAGGCATAAATACTGGAGTTTGTATATCTCCATGTGGAGTATGTACTATTCCTCTTCTTGCTCCTGTTTGTTTACATTCATGCAAAAGCTCATATGTTATTGCTTGTTTTTCCATTAAATTTTCTCTCCTTTTATTCTTCCATATTTTCCACTTTATCTTGTAAATCTGCTGTGCAATGTGCACACTTTATGGCTTCATACGGTATTTCTGATAAGCAATAAGGACATGTTTTTACAGTTGGTTCTTCCTCGCTTTCTTCACTTTCCTCTTTAAATCTCTTACTATTTTTTGTTATTTTTTCAATAGCTTCCTTATTTATTTCTTCAATTTTTTTATTTAACTTATTGACATATTTAAGTGCAATAAATATTGATAATGCAATTATTAGAAAATTTATTACCGCATTTACAAATGAACCTATACCAATTTGTACTGCTCCATTATTTAAACTAATTACCCATTTTGAATAATCTACATTTCCTGTAAATAATCCTGTAATTGGCATTATTACATCATTAACCAACGAATTTACTATTTGTTGGAACGCACCTCCAATTACTACACCAACTGCTAAATCTATTACATTTCCTTTCATTGCAAATTCTTTAAATTCCTTGAAAAAAGCCATTTTTATTCCTCCTTATACTATTTTTCCGTCCTCCTAAAACGATTCCTTCTTTATCATAAAATACAACTGATTGTCCCTTTGTTATTGCTCTTTGTGGTTCTTTAAAAATAACTTCTAACTGGTTATTTGACTTTTTTACTTTTGCCTCTGCCAAGCTTGCTCTATATCTTATCTTTGCCAATATTTCTGTATCCCATTTTTCAAAATTCACTAAATAATTTATATTGTCTGCATACAATTTATCACTATATAACTCTTTTTCTGTTCCAAGAACCAACTCATTTTTTTCCTTATTTAATTCTAATACATAAAGTGGCTCTTTATATGCTATCCCAAGTCCTTTTCTTTGACCTACTGTATAATAAATTAATCCTCTATGCCTGCCGATTATATTTCCATCCTTTAGTACAGCATTTCCACCTTGTACTTTATATTTTATATTTTTCTCTAAAAATGTTCCATAATCATTATTAGGTATAAAGCAAATTTCTTGACTATCTTTCTTCTCTGCAACTGCAAGTTCATTTTGTTTTGCAATTTCTCTTACTTCACTTTTATCTGTATATTCCGCAAGTGGAAATAATATATGTGGTATTAATTCCTTATTAATACTGTATAAAAAATACGTTTGATCCTTTTTATCAGCATTTGACTTTTTTAACACATATTCTCCATACTTATTGCTATACTCCACTTTTGCATAATGACCAGTTGCAATATAGTCACAGCCAAGTTCTTTTGCTTTTTGGTATAACATTTCGAATTTTATATATCTATTACATTCTATGCAGGGATTTGGAGTTTTACATTCTTCATAACATTTAACAAAGTCATCTACTACATATTTTTTAAATTCTTCTTTAAAATTGTATGTAAAATGAGGTATTCCAATCTGATTGCATATTCTTTTTGCATCCATAATAGTATCTGTATTACAGCAACTGCTACCCCTATACAGTTCTAAAGTTGTTCCTATTACTTCATATCCTTGCTTTTGCAGTAAAATTGCAGATGTAGAGCTATCTACTCCTCCACTCATTCCCAACAATACTCTTTTTTTCACTTTACTTCTCCTTAATTTTCTGTTAGATAAGTAAATACGCTAGGAGCTAATTTTTAAAAGCCCTAGCGCTTAATTATTATTCTTGTTCTTCAGGGTAAACACTTACCTTCTTTTTATCTTTTCCTAATCTTTCAAATTTAACAACTCCATTTACTAATGCATAAAGTGTATCATCGCTTCCAATTCCAACATTAGTTCCTGGATGCATTTTTGTTCCTCTTTGTCTCATCAAGATATTCCCTGCTAAAACATATTGTCCATCGGCTCTTTTTACCCCAAGGCGTTTAGATTCACTATCTCTTCCGTTCTTAACACTACCTTGACCTTTTTTATGTGCCATGTGTCATTTCTCCTTTCTAAAGTTATTTATATTTTAGAAATTAAACTTCTTCTTTATTTTCAGCGGTTTTCTTTTCTGTTGCTGATTTTACAGATGTAATTTCTACTTTTGTGTATGGTTGTCTATGACCTTGTTTTCTTCTATAATTCTTTTTAGCTTTATATTTGAAAACAACGATTTTCTTAGCCTTACCATGTGCAATTACTTTTCCTTCTACTTTAGCACCTTTAACATATGGAGTTCCAACTTCTACTTTTCCATTGTCTGATATAAGGATTACTTTGTCAAATTTAACTTTTTTTCCTTCTTCAGCTTCTAATTTTTCGAAGAAAACTACATCTCCAACAGATACTTTGTATTGCTTTCCACAAGTTTCAATTATTGCGTACATTATGAAAGCACCTCCCTTTTCGTATACTCGCTAACCTTAAAATATAGGTACCTAAATTTAATTAGGTTTTATGTACCTTGACTTATGCGGTTACAATTTAATATTTTAGCATAATATTCCATCTTTGTCAACATTTTTTCAAATCCTTTAGTCAAATTAATGCTTTTATATTAAAGAATAGCTGAAATGATTTATTTGAAAGAGCTGCGTAAGCGATCAACCGGAGCGTAGCGTAGGGCGAATGGAGCAGTCTACATATATATCTTTATTTTGTAGACTGCGACACCAAAGCTCTAAAAATAAATCATTTCAGCTATTCTATTAAACAACCCATTATCCTGTAACTAGTTTTCTGGCATTATTCCTTCATGAATTTGTGCTTTTATTCTATTCCAAACATCATTTGTTTTTAAATATTCTTTATAATGCTCTTGTACACTTTCGTCATATTTATCGAATTCATCAACTAAGCATAAAAAATCATTATCTGGAAAAATCTTATTAATCTTTTCAATACTATTTTTTAATTTTTCTTTAGCAATCGCTATATCTTTTAAGTATGTATTTCTTTGCATAATATACATAAGTAATGGTTTATATTTTATCCAACCAAGTGATGCAAGTAAAAATCTCTCTCCTACACTTGAATCATTTAAAGGTGGCTTTTCAAATTTTTTAGGGAATTTTCCTTTAAGTATTCCTGTATATTTTAGGAAGCTATCATGAAAATGATATGTTGGAACCTTTACTACTTTTGCTTGAGACAATAAAGTGCAAAAGAAAGTATCCTCTCCCCTTGCAAGTGGTGGATTGTAAAAAGCTGGAATTTTATCTAGGTGAGTTAAATTTATGCATATACCTGACGCATATAACCACTTTTTTATTCCTACATGTTTTAATACAATCTTGTCTTTTCCTTCTGTTATATCTGTTTCTGCAAAGGTAATACCACCACTATCTTTGTTCATATTTTCTTTTACACTTTCCCATGATATTACTTCATTACTAACAGCTTCTATATATTCTTTAAAATCTTGTTCTTTAATATTCGCATCATTAAAATCTATATATGGAACTGGTGACATATTTCCACATCTATGTCCTACTGTAACATCTGCATCTGGAATAACGTTTAAATGTTCTAATATGTTATTCTGCTTTTTCCATATTATTTCTCCATTTTCTCCTTTAATGTTTGCATATGGGTACTCATCATCATCCCAAAATAAAAGATAATCTATTTTTCTTTTAATTGCAAAATACATTATAGCATTTCTTGCTCTTGCATATCCTGTACCTAAAATTAAATTTACTTCACTTTTAGTTAATTTATATCTTGATTTTAAAATTTTCTTTTCTTCTTCAATATCTTCTGGTGTAATATATTTAATCTGTATCTTTTTATATACATCATCTTTTAATGTATAAAATTCTTCTCTTTTTGTATGTTGATATTCTAAATCATACAATATAAATATTGTTAAATTAACTCCTCCTTCATAATCTTTTACTTGTTCAATCATGTCTTTATAACAATTATTGATAATATTACATATGTTTGTTCTTCCTGTTAAAAATCCTATCCCAAATTCTACTGGTTTAGCCATTCTTTTTCATTCCTTCCCCAATATATAAACAGAGTTTTACAATAAAAAAAGTAGAGCAAAGTACACCCCTTTTATTTAAACTTTGCTTAATTTTATCACATTATAACATATTGTATTTTTTTTTGCAAGTTTTTAATATTTTATTAAGAATTATATTGAATTTATTTGTATTTTGATATATTATAATGATATATATAATTTACTAAGGAGGAAGTTTTATGGCAAGAGAATCTACGAAAAAAAATGGAGATAAAATTAAGGAAAAGGCAGCAACATCAAAAGATGTTAAGGAGAAATCTACCATAAGAACTAAAAAAGAAACTACAAAAAAGAGTTCTACTACTTCTAAAGATAAAAAAACAACTTCTAAATCTAAGGTAGTAGCTACTAATAAAAAGTCATCTTCAGTAAAGAAACAAAGTGTAGCTAAAAAAACTTCTGCTACTAAAAAGGTTTCTGCAACGGCTAAAGTTCGCCGTGCATCAAGTGCTTCTAAAAGCACTGCTAAGCCTATGCTTGCAGAATATTATGATTTACCTTATAGATATAATCAAACTACGGTTAAAATTTTAGCACAAACTCCTACTACACTCTTTGTTTATTGGGATATATCTGATGATGATAGAAATTCACTTATAAATAAGTATGGAGAAAACTTTTTCTTAGAAACAAAACCTATTCTTATAGTTCATAATACCACTCACAATTATTCTTATGAACTTGAGATAAACGATTTTGCTAATAGTTGGTATATTAGAGCTCAAGAACCAGATTCTGATTATATTATAGAACTTGGCAGAAAATATATTGAAAATATAAATAACAATGAGTATATTTATATTCGTTCTTCAAATGAAATAGTTTCTCCAAATGACCATGTTCTATTTGATAAAACTAATTTAGGTCATGTTGCTTATAAGAATGTCAAGACTGGAAGCTTATCTTATAAAGATTTTGGAAGTCTAAGATTTATAAATGATATTGATAAATTATATGGAAATGTATATGATGTATATAGTAGATTATATAAAGATGAACTATTAAATACCATTGTAAACCCATCTTCTGGTGAGTTTATTAAAAGATAGAAAGAGGAATAACAAATGAATAACTATCCAAAAGGTTATGTAAGTTTTGTCTTACATGCACATTTGCCTTTTGTGCATCATCCAGAAAGTGAAAATTATTTAGAGGAAGAATGGCTTTTTGAAGCCATTTCTGAAACATATATACCTTTATTAACTAATTTTAAGAAACTTGAAGAGGAAAAAGTTGACTTTAGAATAACAATGTCACTTACTCCCCCTCTTCTTTCTATGTTAGATAATGAATTGCTTCAAGAAAGATATATTAAATACTTAAATAAACATATTGAATTATGCAAAAAAGAAGTTGTAAGAACAAAAGATAACGAAAGAATAAACAAACTATCTAAATATTATTTAGATAGATATTCTTCAGATTTACATATTTTTAGAGATGAATATAACTGTAATATTATACAAGGTTTTAAACATTTTCAAGATATTGGTGTTCTTGAGATTATTACTTGTGGTGCAACTCATGGATATTTTCCCATTCTTTATGTTAATGAAAAAGCTGTGCGTGCACAAATTGCAGTTGGTGTTCAGACTTATGAAAAATACTTTGGAAGAAAGCCACGCGGTATATGGCTTCCTGAGTGTGGATATGTTCCAGAAGCTGATAAATATTTAAAAGAATTCGGAATAGAATATATAATTACTGAATCTCACGGTATTTTATATGCAAATCCAACTCCAATTTATGGTACTTTTGCTCCTATCGTGTCTCCTACTGGCATTGTTGCTTTTGGTCGTGATATGGAAGCCTCAAAACAAGTATGGAGTTCTATTTGTGGTTATCCAGGAGATTTCAATTATCGTGAATTTTATAGAGATATTGGATATGAAGCTGATTATGACTATATTAAACCATATATAACTCATGACGGTGTTAGAGTTAATACTGGTATAAAATATCATAGAATTACAGGTAAAACTGAGAATAAAGACATATATAATCTAAGATGGGCTATGGATTCGGCTGAGAAACAAGCAGGTCACTTTTTTGATTCAAGGCAGTCTCAGATTACTTACCTTTCTAACTATATGCAAAAGCCGCCTATTATTCTTTGTCCTTATGATGCAGAGCTTTTTGGTCATTGGTGGTATGAAGGGCCTTATTGGTTATATATATTATTTAAAAAAATATATTATGATAAATCTGATTTTAAGCTAATAACTCCTAGCGAATATATTGATAAATTTCCAGAAATACAAGAATGTACTCCTTGTCGTTCTAGTTGGGGAGCAAACGGTTATAGTGAAGTTTGGCTTAATGAGCTTAATGATTATACAATAAGACATTTGCATACTTGCGGTGACAGAATGGTTGAACTTGCTAATACTTATATAAATGAAACTGATAAGTTAAAAATTGATGCTTTAAATCAATGCGTAAGAGAACTTCTACTTGCTCAAAGCAGTGATTGGAACTTTATTATTACAAATCGGTACAATGGTGGATTATGCAAAAAAAAGAATTAAAGACCATGTTGGAAGATTTACAAAATTATATTATCAAATTAAAGAAAATAACATTGACAAAAAATTCTTAAAAGATATATCAGAAAAAGACCCGATTTTTCCTGATATTGATTATAGAATTTATACGTAAAGTTAATACAAGTTGCAAAAAAGCTCCTTTTGAATAAGATAATGTATATCAAAATTTTTTTAACAAATAATATACATAGTCGTCTTATTTGAAAGGGGTTTTTTTAGAAATGATATCTATATGCATAAAAAATAATAACAATCAAATCATATCTTACTTGTCAGATAGATTGTTTCTTTCAAATATTAATTCTATGTATATATCAACACATGAATTTAAACATTATAAAAACATTATAATACACTATAAATCTGAAAGATTGGATTTTTTTTATGATAAAATTTCCTCTATTATAACTGATACTATAATTAAGTATTATGAAAATAAATTGCTTAATAGAATTCTTAATTACAACTATTTTTATTTTACTAGTGCAGAAAAGAGGAAAATATTAGATATGTCCTTAGAGTTTATTGCTAATGATGATATTTCAAGAGAAGATAATTATTTTTCTATATATTATTCTGTCTTAGATTATGTTTCTTCTAACAAATCGCTTGTATTAGACGGATTTGTTAATTTTAGATTGCAAAATTATATGAAAAATTTAGATTATATTATAGACATTTCTGTAAATAAATTTTTAATAGAAAAAGAATATAATGAATTTATAAGTATCTTAAAACTATATATATCTATGACACCTTTTAATTCATCAATTATTCATTTAGTATATCATAATAATGAAAGTATACTACTTGATAGAGATATGAATGTAATACAAACTGAGGATAATATTTTTAAGGCAAAATATTTATCTGATATAAGTTTTTCATCTAATGATTATGCCTTAAATACCCTTTTAAATCTAACTCCTAAGAAATTAATAATACATTTAGTTGATGAACATAATGATGAATTTATAAATACTTTAAAACTTATATTTGAAAATCGTTATGAAATCTGTTCTGATTGCACAATTTGCAATTTATATAAGAAAAATTTAATAACCACAAAAAAATAATAATGTATACTTATTTTATAAAATCATCATTGCATCCCCAAAACTAAAAAATCTATATTTTTCTTTTACAGCTTCATTATATGCTTTTAGTATAAACTCTCTTCCTGCTAAGGCTGAAACTAACATTAATAGAGTTGACTTTGGCAAATGAAAATTTGTAATTAATCCATCTATGCATTTAAACTTATATCCAGGATATATGTATATTTTTGTATCTTCTTCACAAGTATGCACTTTTCCTTCTTCATCTGCTATTGTTTCAAGTACTCTACATGAAGTTGTTCCAACTGCTATTACTCTTTTTCCTCTCTCTTTTGCTTCATTTATCTTCTTTACATCTTCTTCTTTTATATAAAAATGTTCTGAATGCATCTCGTGTTCTTCAACATTTTCTTCTTTAACAGGTCTAAATGTACCTATTCCAACATGAAGAGTTACTTTTGCAATCTTTACACCCTTTTCTTCTATTTTTTTTAAAAGTTCTTCAGTAAAATGAAGCCCAGCAGTTGGTGCTGCAGCTGAACCTTCATATTTTGCATATACTGTTTGATACCTATTTTTCTCTTTTAGTTCTTCATGTATATATGGTGGAAGTGGCATAAGTCCTATCTTATCTAGTATTTCATTAAAAATACCTTCATAAGTAAACTTAACTTTTCTCGTTCCGGTCTTCCAAAATCTCTAAAACTTCTGCCTCAAGGATTCCATCTCCAAAGTAAACCTTTGTCCCCGGTTTCAATTTATTCCCTGGTCTTACAATAGTCTCCCATGTATCTCCTTCTAATTGCTTCAAAAGTAGGAACTCAACATTTGCTCCAGTTTCTTTTTTGCCATATAATCTTGCAGGTATAACTTTTGTATTATTTATAACTAGGCAGTCTCCCTCTTCTAAATAATCTATTACATCTGAAAACACTTTTGTCTTATCTATCGTTTGATTCTTTCTATTTAATACCATAAGTCTTGATGTATCTCTCTTTTTTATTGGAGTTTGTGCAATTAACTCTTCTGGTAATTCATAATTAAAATCATCTACTTTCAAAATTTATTCCTCCATTTTAAAGTCCTCTATTGGGTTTGAATATACCTCTTCAATTATTTTTTTTATCTCTTCATATCTTTTGCATACAGCTCTAGGACAACTTAAACTTATATACTTTTTATCATTATTTAAAAAAGCTTGTCTTATTTTTGTAGAAGAAACTGCTTCAAACATTGCTTCTCTTTCAAATAATCTAAGATTTATCCTTTTTCTTAAATTTTCATCAAACCAGTTCTCTATAATACTCTTGTCGTCTGAAAAATACATTGAAAATTTCTTTTGCTCAGTAACCGAAACAACATTATAATACAAATATCTTCCCCACTCAATATTTGAGTCAATATCTGTTTCCATTGACCAATCTGGCAATTCTTTAAGCATAATTCTATCTTTGTAATTACTTCCAAATTTTTCTACTAATGCTTCATCTAAAATTTCCATTCTTAAGGTTACATCTAGCGGATTTCTTATTGTTCCTTTTTTGTTTTTACTTCCAATTATTATTAAAACTTTTTCATTTTCTTCTAATGCTTTTTCAATAATTCCCAAATGCCCTATATGCAATGGTTGCATCCTAGATAAAAATACACCTATCTTTTGGTTCATATTTGTTTTTCTTCCTTTCCAATGTATAAATCTAGCTTTACCTTTTAGAATATCCTCATAACATCATTATACATAACAAATGCCGAAAGACCTATAATAAATAAAAAGCCAAGCATCTGTATTTTTAATGATGTTTCTTCTCTTAATGGTTTCCTCTTTATCCATTCTATCAAATATATTAATAATTTTCCGCCGTCTAATGGTGGGATTGGTAATAGATTAGTTATTCCAAGTGATAATGAAATTACAGATAATAAATATACAAAATCAATTATAGTTGATGTCTGTGATACAATAGATGCAATTCCGACTGGCCCAGAAAGGTCATCTATTGTTGCTCCACCTGTAAAAAGTATCTTTACACTTTGAACTAAAGCGCCCATAAAATTAACCGTACTAGATAGTGCAACTTGGACTCCATAATTAACTAAAATAAGTATAAAATAAACCAAAATTCCAAATACAATATTTACAATCGGACCTGCTGTCACTACCGCAATTTTCTTTAATATTCCTGCTTTATTAAAAGCTCTTTCATCCTCTGAATTTTCGTCTTCGCCTTCCATACTGACAAAGCCTCCAAGAGGTATAAGCCTTAAAGAATATTTTGTTTCTTTTCCTTGTTTGCTCCAAATAGTTTTACCAAATCCAACTGAAAATTCATTAACCTTTATATTGCATAATTTTGCAACTACAAAATGTCCTCCTTCGTGAATAATTACTAAAATTCCTAATAAAACAAGAGTCTTAATAATAGCTATTATGACACTTACCATATTTTAAAATTATTCCTCCCTTATTAAAATTACGAGTTTACTTAAATTATTTACATTATATTCGTTAATAATACATAAGCAACTGGTGCAATAAATAATAAACTATCTATCCTGTCTAACATTCCTCCGTGACCTGGTATTAAATTACTATAATCTTTAATTTCATTATATCTTTTTATACTAGATGCAGCGAAATCTCCAACCTGACCAACAATACTTAATACTAATGATATAAGTATAATATATATATATGAAATATTAG
This sequence comes from uncultured Clostridia bacterium, assembly GCA_947624655.1. Taxonomy (GTDB): domain Bacteria; phylum Bacillota; class Clostridia; order TANB77; family CAG-508; genus JAAWPK01. The sequence continues at coordinate 13,465 of CANQLH010000024.1, forward strand.
TATAAAAATATGTATTACAAGCTATTGTATATATTAATGCTACTACAACTGCTCCTATTGCTCCACCAACACATCCTTCAATAGATTTATTAGGACTTATTACACTAAATTTATGCTTTCTTGCACTAAAAAATTTTCCTGCAAGATATGCAAAAATATCTGTTGCCCATCCACAGATAACTGGATACCATATTAAAATTTTTCCATGTTCCATACTATGTATAATCGGAAAAAACATTATAAGTACAGGTACATATAATATACCAAATACAGTAACTGCAGCATCTATTACATTTGTCTTCATACTTGAATTAAGTACATGAAAAAATACAATAAACACCGAAAATATAACTAAGCAAAACATCATATTAATCATATCTACATCAATATCAACTAAGCTAGATGGCTTATGAAAAAATCGTAAAAATGCTATACTTAAAGCTACTAAATAGCCTATCCATCTAATAGGCTTTGCTTTTTTTCCCTTTTCAAAGGCTCCAAAATATTCTTTAATTGCAATTATTGCAACTATTGCAAAGAAAAAATCTACAAGTGCACTATTTCCATATTCAATAATTGCAACAATTAATGGAAATCCAAGTAATGTCGTTAAAACTCTTTTGGTATCCATATAAATTATTTACCTCCAAATTTTCTATTTCTTTTTTCGTATATTTTAATTGCTTCATCTAAATCTTCTTCAGAAAAATCTGGCCAATATTTATCAACAAATACAAACTCTGAATACACAAGTTGCCAAGGCAAGAAATTGCTTAATCTTATTTCTCCACTGGTTCTAATTAAAAGGTCAGGGTCTGGCTCATCTTTTGTATAAAGATAGCTAGAAATTAATTTCTCGTTTATATCTTCTAATTGTATTTTTCCATCTTTAACATCACTAGCAATATTTTTTGTTGCTCTTGCTATTTCGTCTCTTCCCCCATAATTAAAAGCTATGCAAAGAGTTGTTCCTGTATTATTCTTTGTTTTTTCTTCAACCTTTTTAATACTCTTTTGTAACATATTAGACAAACTTTCTAAGTGTCCAAACATTTTTACTCTAACATTTTCTGTATCTGCTACATTTAATAAATCATCTAAGTAATTCTTAAATAATATCATTAATGCACCAACTTCATCTTCACTTCTTTTCCAATTTTCTGTTGAAAATGCATAAACTGTTAAATATTCTAAGCCAATTTTATTTGCATATCTAGTTAATTTTTTTAAATTTTCTGCACCTTCTTTGTGGCCAAGTTTTGCATTTAGTCCGTGTTCTTTAGCCCATCTCCTATTTCCATCCATAATAATTGCAATATGTTTTGGCATATTTTCCATGTTTGTTTCTCCTTATTTTTGTCTATTTTTGATATATAAAGAAAGCTCCCTTAAAAAAGTTCCCTTTTCTCCATATTCTTCTAATTCTTTTATTGCATCATTTGTTACTTCTTCTAATATTTCTTGTGCTTTTTCTAATCCATATTTTGTTACGAAAGTAACCTTTCCTAACTTTCTATCATTTCCAACAGGCTTACCTAGTATCTTTTCATCTCCAATTTCTGATAGTATATCATCTTTTATTTGAAATGCAAGTCCTATTCTTTCAGCATAATTTGTTAAACTTTTTATTTGCTCTTCACTTGCACCTGCAAGTATTGCTCCTATTCTAACTGATGCTTTTATAAGAGCACCGGTTTTATTATTATGCATATATTCTAGATATTCGTTAGAAATCTCTTGACCTTCAAACTCTGTATCGACATATTCTCCTGCTATCATTCTATCTGTTCCATAGCAAAGTTCATTAAAAGCCTGAATTTTTCTTTTTAATTTTTCAATATCTGTTTCATTTTTTAAAGTTTCACTTATTACTAAATAAGCATTATTTAATAATCCATCTCCTGCAAGTATAGCAGTTGATTCGTTAAATTTTTTATGATTTGTAAGTTTCCCGATGTCTTAAATCATCGTTATCTATTGCTGGTAAATCATCATGTATAAGTGAGAAATTATGTATCATCTCCATTGCAACTCCAAAGGGAAAAATCTCCTCATAGTCTTCTTTAAATAGTTTATATGATGACATCATAAGTATTGGTCTTAATCTTTTAGCTGAACTAATTAAGCTATATTCCATAGAAGAATTAAGTTTTTCTTCTGGGCAAGCTTCTCTTCTTACATATTTTTCTAATTCTTGATTTATAATATTTAAGTTTTCATTTAGTTCCTCTTTAAAATCCATTTTTTACCATTCCTTTAACTTAAATGCTCATTATTTCCTTTTCTTTGTTTGCAAGAATTGCATCAATTTGTTCTATCTTTTTATCTGTTAATTTTTGGATTTCATTTTCTGCATTCTTTAAATCATCCTCAGTAATTTCTCCATCTTTTTCTGCTTTTTTAGCTTCGTCTAATCCTTCTCTTCTTAAAGAACGAATTGATACTTTTGACTCTTCGGCTGTTTTCTTTATTTCTTTTACTAATTCTTTTCTTCTCTCCTCATTAAGTTCTGGGAATGAAAGTCTTATAACCTTTCCATCATTATTTGGCGTTATTCCAATATCTGATGCAAGTATTGCCTTTTCTATTTCTTTTAAAATTGACATATCCCAAGGTTGTATTACGATTAATCTTGCTTCTGGAACTGAAATTCCTGCTACTTGATTTATTGGAGTTGGAACTCCATAATAATCTACTCTTACTTTATTTAATATTGCAGGGTTAGCACGTCCAGCCCTTACCTCTGAAAAATTTTCTTGTAAAACACTAAGTGTTTTATCCATTTTTTCTTCTATTCTGCTAAAATCCATATTTAATCACTTACCTTTCTTATATTAATAATATGCTTATATTTTTAAATTACTCTACTATTGTTCCTATGTTTTCGCCCTTAACAACTTTAACAATATTTTCAGGTTTTTCTATTGCAAATACTCTAAGTGGAATTTTATTATCCATACATAATGAAGTTGCTGTTGAATCCATAACCTTTAAATCTTGATTTAATATATCAATATATGAAATTTTATCATATTTAACAGCTGTTGGGTCAACCTTTGGGTCTGCTGAATAAACTCCATCTATTGTTTTTGCAAGTAATATTACTTCTGCATCTATTTCTGCTGCTCTTAAAGCTGCTGCTGTATCAGTTGTAAAATATGGATTTCCTGTTCCACAAGAAAATATTACGACTCTTCCATTTTCAAGATGTTTTATTGCCTTTCTTTTTATGTATGGTTCTGCTATTTGTCTCATTTCTATCGCTGTTTGTACTCTTGTCTTAACTCCTCTTGCCTCAAGTGTATCTTGAAGAGCAAGTCCATTCATTGTTGTTGCAAGCATTCCCATATAGTCAGATGTTGTTCTTTCCATTTGATGACCATATCTACCTCTCCAGAAGTTTCCTCCTCCTACAACTATTCCAACTTGTACTCCCATATCAACTACTTTTTTTATTTCATCACAAATTTTTCCTATTACATCTGCATATACTCCCGTTTTGTTGCTTCCTGCAAGTGCCTCTCCACTTAATTTTAATAAAATACGTTTATACTTTGCGTCGCTCATTTTAACCTCCGTTCAAGGATATATTTTTTAATATTCCTTAATAATATAAAATCTTTTAATATTGTACCACATATTACCCCTATTTTGTCAATTTTTATATAATTTTTCTTAATTTTAATCATTATACAAATTATTTAATGCTATATATTCTAAAATTTCTTTAGGAACCATATCTTTATCATACGTTTTTTTTAAGCTTAGTGTATTTCTAGCTTTTGTGGAACTATGATTTTTAAATTCTTCATTTTCTATCATTCTGATTTTATTAAAATCAAGAATACAATTTTCGTTAATATATTTATTTATATCAATGTTTTCTCTACCAAGCACTATATATTTATATTTTTCTAAAAGTTCTTTTGAATCTTTCCATTTTGTTATATTTACGAAATTGTCAGCACCCATTATAAAATAAATATCATCTTGTCTATATTTATTTTCTATAAGCTTAAAGGCATCAATTGCATGCATTTGTTTATTTAAGTAAAGTTCAATATCTGACACCTCTAAATTTTCTTGTTTATCACATATAATTTTAAGCATATTATACCTGTGCTTTGCAAGAACTAGTCCTTTTTTTTGATAAAAATCACCCATAGGCACAAAAATTACTTTGTCAAGTTTACATTCGATTAGTGCCTTTTTAGCGAGGCAAACATGTGCATTTGTAGGTGGATTGAATGAACCTCCAAAAAAACCTATTTTCATAATATATCCTTTACTATATTAAAAATTTCTTCTCCAATCTCTTCTCTTGTTCTTACTTCATCATTCTTTACGCATTTTATTTCACACCAATTATAATCTTTTGCAAGTTCACATGCTGCTTCATAGCTTTCTTTTAAATATTCACTATCTCTTTCGTGTATGTCCTTTTTTTCTTCTCCACTAAACTTATTTTTCCTATTTTCTATAAGCTTTAAAGCATACTCTGGTGGCATATTTAAGAAAAATACTTTTGTTGGAACTGGAATTTTATATAAGTTAAATTCTAAATTCCATAACCAATCTATGAATTTTTTTCTTTCTGCCTTATCTTTTATTTTACCTGCTTGATGCACCATATTAGCCGTTGTATATCTGTCTGCTAGTATTAATCCACCATTTTCATAATATTCTTCTAAATCTTTTTTATATGTAGCATATCTATCAGCTGCATAAAAGGTTGATGCAATATATGGACTTATTTTCTTTGCATCATTTCCAAATTCTCCTGATAAGTACATTTTAACCAAACTAGATGATGGAGAATCATAATTAGGAAAACTAACCTTTCTATAATCAATGTTTTTTTCTTTTAATTTTTTTTCTAATATTTCAAGCTGAGTTTGCTTTCCGCTTCCATCAGTTCCATCAATTACTATTAATTTTCCCATATATAAATTCTCCATTTTCTTATTTATTTTCTTCTTGCATATCTGATGTTATCCATTTAACAAGATTTAAGTTTTGTACATCAAGTATCATTTCATGTTTAGGCATTATTCTAAATGTATATCCATAATTTCCACCTGTTGAAAGTGATATCTTAGCCTTATACACATTGCTATCTTTTGATTCTCTTTCCATCTCTTTAATATTAATATCTTCTAATATACCATTTTCTAATACTCTTCCAGAATAAACCTCAACTGATACATTTTCTGGGTCAATATTTTGTAAGTCAACTGCACATTTAACCTCTATATTGTTTCCTGCATCAATTGTTACATTATTTAGATTATCTAGTTGTACAATTTTCATTTTATCCCATCTGTTTTTAATATCATCAACCCATTCATTAAACCTTATTACATTTTCTAAATTAGTGTAATATTTTTTATATAAATTACATAATGGTAAATACAATTTTTCACAATAATCTAATACCATTCTTGCTGTACTATATTGCCATCCAGTAGAGCTTATTGAATTTTTCATTAGCTTTACCCAATTTTTAGAAAATTTTGCATTTTCTTCTCTATCATAATAAGTAGGTATAATCTTATTTTCTAAAGTATCATAAATACTTTGGCTGTCTTCATTATCTTGTACATCATAAGAATCATATTCTTTGTTCTTGCCTATCATCCAACCATTTTCTTTATTGTATCCTTCTAGCCACCAGCCATCTAAAATAGAAAAGTTTACTACTCCATTTACAGATGCCTTTTGGCCACTTGTTCCTGATGCTTCCATTGGTCTTCTAGGGTTATTAAGCCATACATCAACACCACTTAATAGATACCTAGACATTGCAATATCATAATCTTCTAGTAAAAAGATTTTTCCTTTAAATTGTGGTTTCATAGATATTTCATGTATTTGTCTAATTAGTTCTTGACCTTCTATATCTCTTGGATGAGCTTTTCCTGCAAATATTATTTGAACAGGTCTTTTTGAATTATTAAGTATTTCTGTTATTCTCTCTAAATCTCTAAATATTAATGTTGCTCTTTTATATGTTGCAAAACGTCTAGCAAAACCTATTGTCAATGTATCAGGGTTTAACTTAGAGACAATTTCCATTATTTCTTCATATCTCATTCCATTTCTTCTAAGTCTATTTATTGTATTTTCTCTAACTAGCTTCATAAGTTTTACTTTTCTTTGATAATGTACATCCCATAATTCCTCATCAGGAATGGTATTTACCTTTTTCCAAGTATTTTCTAACTGTATATTATCTTGCCAATAAGGTACTAAATATTTATTGTAAAGTTCCTTCATTGTAGGTGAAAGCCAAGAGCATGTATGTATTCCATTTGTTACATGTGTTATTGGTGATTCATTAGCTGCAATATTAGGCCATACATCTCCAAATAATTCTCTTGAAACTCCCCCATGTAATTTGCTAACTCCATTTTTCTTGCCTGCAATTTTAAGAGCAAATATTCCCATATTAAATCCTGGTTCCATTTCCTCTTTAGGATTCATTCCAAGTCTTAAAAACTCTTCTCTTTCTATTCCAAGTCTTGGCCAAAACTCCTTAAAATATTTTTCCATAAGTTCTACTGGGAAAATATCGTTTCCAGCTGGTACTGGTGTATGTGTTGTAAATACTGTTTTTGAAGATACTATTGTTTTTGCATTTCTAAAAGATATTTCCTTTTCTTCTACTAGTTCTCTCATAAGCTCTAAAAGTAGAAAAGCAGAATGTCCTTCGTTCATATGATATACTGTTGGATTTAAATTAAGTCTTCTTAAAAGATGAGTTCCTGCCATTCCAAGTACTATCTCTTGTCTTATTCTGGTTTCTTCATTACCACCATACAAATATAAAGTTATATCTCTTAAATCTTGATTTTTATTTTCATCTATATCAGTATCTAAAAGATAAAGTTTAACCCTGCCAACATTAACTTGCCATACTTTAACATATAGCCTTGTTTTTTGAATTCTTGATTCTATTATTAAATCTTTTCCTTGTTCATCTTTTACAGGATTTATTGGGAGATTCTCAAGCTCTATATCTCTATATACACTTTCTTGTCTTCCTGCTGAATTTATTACTTGGTGGAAATATCCTTTTTTATATAATAGCCCTATTCCAACAATAGGTACTCCCAAATCACTTGCAGCCTTTAGGTGATCTGCTGAAAGTATTCCAAGTCCTCCTGAATAAATCTGCAAAATTTCGTCTAACCCATATTCTGCTGAAAAATATGCAATTAAATCATCTTTGTTTTCTGGATATTTCTTGGCAAATAAAGTATTTTTGCTATTCATATATGCCTCAAAATTTGCAACTATCCTATCATATTCTTTCAAAAATTCAGTATTTTTAGAATATTCCTCTAACTTTTCTTGTGGAACTATTTTCAAAAATTTTGTTGGATTTTTACCAATACTTTCCCATAAATCTATGTCAATCATCTTAAATAGTTTTAGAAAATCGGAATTCCAAGACCACCATAGGTTATTTGCAATAACCGAAAGCTTGTCGATTCTCTTTGGTAATTGTGGATTTACTGTTATTCTATTGAATAAATACATAAAACTTCCTCCTTTGTTTTTTCTAACTACAAAATCTTTAGTAATTAGCATATTTATTATCTATTAAAATGAATAAAAAGTCAATAAAAAAACTCACAATTAGTTATTTTAATGTTACAAGATAATGGATTGTTTCAATAGAATAGCTGAAATGATTTATTTTTAGAGCTTTGGTGTCGCAGTCTACAAATTAAAGATATATATGCAGACTGCTTCATTTGCCCTACGCTCCGCTCCGGTTGATCGTGTGCGTTGCTCTTTCAAATAAATTATTTCAGCTATTCTTTAATATAAAAGCATTAATTGTAACATTTTAATTGTGAGTTTTTCATTTTACTTATATCCTGTTTTACTAATAATCGAATTGCTTATAGTTTTTACAGCTTGTGAAGGCTGATAATCTTCTTCGTTAAATAAAAATTTATGTAAGTTTATAACCTGTTTTTCAAGGTTTACTGGTGCGCCATACCATACCTTATCTGGTTGATATCCTTTGATATCTCCTGGCCATCCTGTTGTTTCTTCTATATCATAAGATGCAACTTGTGATAATAAACCTAGTATTTCATTTGTTGGAATATTAGTTGATATTTCTTCAAGCACCTTTCCAGCGATATTGTTTAACTGAACTACATTCATTTTTTTAACTTTTTGGAATACTAAATCAAGTATTTCTCTTTGACGCTCTGTTCTTTTATAATCTCCTCCTGCTGTGTATCTAATTCTTGAATAAGCTAATGCTTGAACGCCATCTAAATTATATGTTCCAGCCTTTGTAATTTTTTCTGAATTATGACCTGTAACATTATTTATTTCTTTAATATAGTTATTAATATATTTTACTTCTTCTGATGTTATTTCTTTTTGAACTCCTCCTACTGCATTTACTACATCAACAACAACATTAAAATTAAGTGCTACATATTCGGTTAAATCTAAATCTAGGTTAGTGTTAATTGAACTTAATGATAATTTAGCTCCACCTTTTGCATAAGCATGAGTTATTTTGTCTAAAGAATTTCCAACTTTTAAATAGCAATCTCTATATACAGAGGCAATTCTTACTTTCTTTGTTCCTTGGTCAATACTAACTATCATTATACTGTCACTTAAAGCATTAGAATAATCATTTGCTCTTGAGTCTACTCCAAGTAAAAGAATATTTCTAAATCCTGTTGCTGTTTCAACTCCCTCATTTATTTCAATCTCATTTTTATCTATATCGTCATGTTTGATTTTCGATGTTAGACTATATATATATCCCATTGCCATTCCTGCTAAAATAACAATTATAGCTATTAAAATTAAAAATACTTTTAATATTATATGTTTTTTCTTCTTTTTTTTCTTATTACTTTTTTTGGCTCTTCTAGGTGTATATTCTTCATCATCTTCATATGTTTTCGCTCTTTTGTTTTCCATATTTTTGCCCCCTCTTTAGTTATAATACTAAACCTGTTATTAAATTATAAACTATATTTCGATAAAAAGCAACAAAATACACAAAAAATTCATATTTACATTTTTTCAGGCATCTTAATACCCAGTAATTCTGCACCTTTGAGTAAAATAATATTTGTCATATATGTTAAATATAATCTTGCATTTGCAATATCTTTGTCATCTACCAAAATCTTATTATTGTTATAAAATACACTATAATTTTTTGCAAGTTCGATTAAATATCTGCTAAGTATATATGGCTCATTCTTATCTGTTACAGCTTTTAAAATATCTTCAAAACTATAAATATTTTTTATAATATTTATAGCATCTTCATCTAATAAAATATTTACGTCAATTTCTTTAGCATCAGGTACAAAATTAGCATTTTGTAATATGCTTTTTGTCCTAACATACATATATTGTATATATGGTCCTGTTTCTCCTTGAAAATTTAATATAATATCCCAATCGAATATTTCATCTTTAATCCTACTATTTGCTAAGTCATTGAATATAATCGCACCAATTCCTACTTTTTTAGCTATTTCTTCTTTATTTTCTATATTAGGATTTTTTTCTTCTAAAATTTTTCCTGCTCTTTCTATTGCTTCATTAAGTAAATCTTCAACTTTTACTACATTTCCTTCACGTGTTGACATCTTGCCTGTTTTTAGATGAACCATACCATAAGATACATGTTCTAACCCATTAATGTATTTTTCATCTATATCAAGTAATTTTGCGACTTCAAAAATTTGTTTAAAATGTAGGTTTTGTTCATATGCAACAACATATAAGCATTTATCAAAATCATATTCTCTTGACCTATATAAAATCGCAGCTAAATCACGAGTTGCATATATACTAGAGCCATTAGATTTGCATATCATGCATGGTGGCATTCCTTTATCTTCTAAATCAATTATTTTTGCTCCTTGAGACTCTATAAGTTTTCCTGTACTCTCTAATTTTTCAATTACTTCTTGCATTTTATCCGAATAAAATGCTTCTCCATTTAACGAATCGAATTTTATATCTAATAAATCATATATCTTGTAAAATTCTTTTAAACTTAATTCTTTTAACTTTTGCCACAAACTAACTTCATACTCTTGGTGTTCTTCTAGCTTTTTGAAGTTTTCTCTGCATATTTCTAACACCTTTTCGTCTTCTTTACAAAGTTCATTTATTCTAACATATATATTCATTAAGTCATCAATAGGATTTTTAAAAGTATATTCCTCACTCCATCTTTTATATCCTTCAATCATTTTACCGAATTGTGTTCCATAATCTCCTAGATGATTAATACCTATTGTGTTATATCCCAAATATTTATATGTATTATATAAAGCATTTCCTATAAGTGTTGTTCTCAAATGCCCTATGTGAAAAGGCTTAGCAATATTCGGAGAAGAATATTCTACAATAATATTCTTATTCTTTCCAAAGTCTGACTTTCCATATTCTTCTTTTTTTAAGTTAAACTCTTCAATTACAGTTTTTATTAATTCTTCCTTTTTTATATAAAAATTAAGATATCCTCCTGCATTTTCTATTTTATCTATCAAGTTTCCTGATAAATCAATTTTTGATTTTATTTCTTCTGCAATTATTTGAGGTGCTTTTTTTAAGACTTTTGCAAGCTTAAAGCATGGGTAAGCATAGTCACCCATGTTCTTTTCTTTTGGAATTTCAATTAACTTTTCTATTTCCATGTAATCTAAATCAATAGTTTTTGCAATTTCTTTTGCTATTTCTTCTTTAAAGTCTATCATAAATCTTCCCTTTCTTATCTTAATCTCCTAACGAAATTCCAATATTTCTAGCAGTTATTACTAAATCATCATCCATTGTAACTCTTCTTAAATTGCTTTCTTTTGTATTACCAGAAACAGCACCTATCTTTTTGTTCTCTCCAACTACTTCTTCTAATGGAACTGAATCAAGCCTACCATTTTTAAGTACAGTAAGTACTCCAAATTTTCCCTCTAAAGCAAGGTCCATTGCCTTTGCCCCATATTTTGTTGATAAAACTCTATCATAAGCAGTTGGTGTTCCTCCTCTTTGCATATATCCAAGAGTTGTGTTTCTTGCTTCTAGGCCTGTTAACTCTTGAAGCTGGGCTGCAACCTTTTCTCCAATTCCACCAAGTTTAGTATTATCAACTCCAGCACCATTATCTCTTACACTTTTTATTGATAACTCTCCATTTTTTGGCATTGCTCCTTCTGCTACAACAACTAAACTAAATCTCTTGCCTCTTGCAATTCTATCTTTTATTTTATCTGCAACTTTTTCTAAATCAAATGGAATTTCAGGGATTAATGCTACATCTCCTCCTCCTGCTATTGCTGATTCTAATGCTATCCATCCTGCATATCTTCCCATAACTTCTAATACCATTATTCTATGATGTGTTTCTCCTGTTGAATGTAATCTATCCAATGCCTCTGTTGCAACTGATACTGCCGTATTGTATCCAAATGTAATCTCTGTGCACGCAACATCATTGTCTATTGTTTTGGGAACTCCAATTATATTAAGTCCTTTTAAATATAAATCTCTTGCTGATTTTTGTGTTCCATCTCCTCCTAATGTAAATATACAATCGAACCCATCATTTTTTGCATTTTGTAAGCATATATCTGACAAGTCTTTATATACAATTTCTCCATTTTCTTCTACTTTATAATTAAAAACATTAGCATTTGTGGAAGAGCCTATTATTGAGCCACCTTTATATATAATTCCTGATGCATTTGTATATGAGTCCAATTCTATATAGTTATTTTCAAGTAATCCCTTATATCCTTCAATTATTCCATAACATTTTATTCCATTATTTTCTGCTGTTTTTACTATTCCTCTAATAACAGCATTAAATCCTGAAACATCTCCACCATTTGCAAGTATTGCAACCTTTTTCATTTTTATATCATCCTTTCTCCTCTGTTCTTACTCCATATATTATATCAATTATTTCAAGAATTACAAGTTTTTTTTTATTTTTTATTATTATTTGGTTATCTTTTCGTACATCCTCTAAGTCGCTCCCATGCTACGCGTCACTTCGTAAATTAAATATATTACTTACAAATGGCTTTAAAATAGCTGTTATATAAAACATAATGTCGTAAGATTAAATTAAAAAAAAAGTAATGTAAGTATTTTAAGTGAAATTCACTTAATTACTTGCATTACTTAGGTTATATAATTTTTCTATGGATGTCAATAGAAACAATTCGACAATTTTTATTGTTCCTTTAGTGTGCCTATTATCTTTTTAACTTCTTCTTTGCTTAGTTCTACTACTTCACATATTGTATCTAAATCTATTTTTTTATTATACATGTTTTTGTTATCTTACAACTTTGTGTCTTTTTATGTGCTTGCATTAACTTTTCATACGTTAATGCATTATTGAATACATTTTTGATAGTTTTTGGCATAATATTTTATTAATCCCCCAAGAATTTGTCCTATCTCTTTTATCAAATTATTCATGACATAATCAAAACGCTTCTCATCTATCCATTTATATTTGTTCATTATCCTAAGCAAAGCTCTTTGTGTATTTAAATTTGCATCTATTCGATTTAGAAAATATAGCCTATCCTTTTTCATTAACTTTTCAATATACATAATATCTCTAAATGTATCATACATTATTGTTTTGTATTCTGTTCCTATACTATATTTCTCTGTTCTAGGTAAACGTAGCAAAATAATTTCAAGCATATATTCCATATACTTTATATATTTTGGTATTAGCGCTAATTCACCCTTTTCATTTTTATGAGTATCATTAACTATATTTTCCAATCGCTTCTCCTATAATTTATATTATTTTTTACTTCAGTCCTTCATCTCAATCTTGTTTACGTTTGTAGGTATTATGTTAACAGTGGTCAGAGCTACTTTACATAAAGCACAACGCGGAACCCGAAGTCGACGCTAGCATAAGTTGTAGTACTGCCGCCACTACGGAGGCACGCTGGATAATCAGTACTATCATGACGGAAGATACCACCGCGCAAAACAGCGAACGTTTGGTCGCCAGAGCCATGTTTTCCTGTTTCTGTCGTCCACTCGTACATGTTTCCTCCCATGTCATATATATTTTTTACTGCAAAATTATCATTTGCTCCTGTTGGTGTTTCTATTCTTCTTGAAAATGTGTGGTTTGCATCTATCAAATTTTCATTTTTTTCAAATAAGCCATTTTGTACTTCTGATAATGTTTTACTTGCCAAGCCATATTTCGTAACTCCTTTTTGATACTTAGTTGCTACTATCCATCCATCTTTTGTACCTGAATCTGTATGAGTACTATATACATGCTCTGCATATCTTCCATTATATGTTCCTGTTGTGTTATTATAATTTCCTTTTCCTGTGCTTTTTGTTACATATTCTTTTGTATCAGGTGTAGACTCAAGCCATTTCATTACAGTGTCCCATGCATAACTATCTACTAAATAACTGTCTACATCACTGTTTTCTTTATACATATTTTCTGATACTTCTTTTGCATTTATTTGATCTATAAAGTTCCATGAAAAATATCCTGCTTTACTTACTGGTTTTAAGTCTACACCTTTCTCATTTGTTACATTTCTTTCATTTGTCTTGGTATAAGCTGCATCATCTGCTTCTGGATAAAAGCTTGCATCCTCTGGTATTCCTGCTTCATATCTTCCTATCCAAAATCCTCCATATTGCTTTACACTCGCCTCTCCATATCCTTTTGCTTCATTATCTTCCCAATCTTTGTATTGTCTATAATAAAATGTTCTCCAGCCATTGCTATCTGCTTGATTTGTTCCTGTATCTGTTTCTTGTCCTCCTGTATATGTGTACTTTTCATATTTTGGATAGTTTGCCTCTGCCACACTAGGACTATCTACATAGCATGGTACCCATACAAATTGGTTTCCTTCCTCGTCTTCTATTACTAATCCATTATTTACTGCTTCTTTACTTGGGGCTTCTTCCCCACTACCCCACTTTGCTTCATCTGTATTTATTGGTCTAAATCCTGCTGGTATTGTTGGGTTATTGCTGTCTCCTTTTTCTCCATTTACTGTATCTTTCTCATCAAAGTATTCCCAGTCTCCTAGTGTTCTTTTTATCCTTTTTACTACGTTTTCTACATATGTTGTTGTTTCATTTAATATTTCATTTTCCTTTGATGATGCAACTGCATAGTCTTTCGCTCCTTGCGT
>CANQLH010000025.1 GCA_947624655.1 uncultured Clostridia bacterium
TCATTTTATCTAACCTCCTTTTAAAATGCTAAATAAGATAACACTTCCTAAAGCTAAAAAAGGCACTCACTTTAATTGTGTTGTAACACACTACAACACTTTTTTACGCTAATCGCTAAAAGTGTCAGTGTGGCAGGGTAAACCCTACAACCCAAAAACCAAAATTGCTATCACAATTTTAGTTTTTTCATAACAAATGAACTTGTCATTTGTTATGCTTTTCAATAAAAATACCTTCGTTTTTTATTGAAAAAGAAAGAGCAAGAAAAAACTTTCTCAAATTTTTCTTACTCTTTTTGAAACCTTGCTCGGTTTCAAACTTCCACGCTTTATAGCGAAACCAGAAGAAGTGAGCCGAAGTAGAATTAGGTGTAATAATCCCATTTGCTAAAACAGAATTATTACACCTATACTTGCTGAAACCGTCAGTCGTTCGCCTCGTTTTCATAGGTAGTCTAGTAAGTAGTCGTTTAACTACTATAATTGCTGATATTATTGAAATATCTTTGTTCATACTTGTCCAAACTTTTTACAATTATAAATCCACTCCAAGTTTTGCCACCGAATACTCTTTTTTTATTGTGAGTTTTTGTTCTAAAATCTCACTTACGCACTTTGTATAATTAGACTTATTATACAAATACGGATAAATTTTATAGCATCGGCTCATCACACCTATCACTTTTATAGAGTTTGAGGCATTTCTCTTTTAAAAACAAAAAAACTACCCATAGTTCTAAAACTATAAGTAGTTTTCTTATTTTACTTATTTAATTAAGCCTCAAAATCGTTTTTAAGGCTTTTTAATTTTGAAGTAGAGTAATTTGTTGTTACACATAAATTAAATCTTTTAAAACAATTTCTTCAGCTTGATTTTTTATAGTGTTCATTGTTCCAACCCAATATAATGGATCAGTATTTTTCATATCTTCGGTTAAATCACTTTTTGCTTTTAATTGTTCTATTAAATTGCTTACATTTTTTTCAGCAATTTCTTGTATCTCTTTTAAATGAGAATTTAATTTATTTTCAACAAGTAATATTGTGTATTCTGCTTTTTTGTGTTCTTTCAAATATTTTAGCCTTAATCTTCCATATTTGTTCAATGTAATTTTTTTCTCTAATTCTTCATTTTTCATAGTTAAACCTCCATAAATTTTAAAAATTTTAAAAAAACTATTTATCAATAGTAGATTATCTGTTATAATAAATGCAATGAAAACATCTAACCAATATCTAACAAAAGTTTATAAAAATCTGTTATTTTATAATTAGTGTTAGATACTAAATTTAGATAAATTTGGGGTAAAATTGTTTGATTTAGAGCCATTTTAAGAGATGTTATATAACAATAAATGATAACATATATAAAACAATTAAAAAGACTCTGACTCCGACATTTCGTTAGTTCGAATCTAACCGCCCGAGCCAAAAACTTTAATCTGTAAATGTAAGCACATTTGCAGATTTATTTTTTGTAAGTGGTTAGTTGAAAATGAATAAAAATATTGATTTTTTAAGATTTTGTTGCTAAAATCTATTTATAAAAATAATGATTTTGAAAAATATAATTAAAAGGAAAGGTAAGCACTAATGATATATCAGTTGGGGAACATAACTAAAATAATGATAAATATTGGCTTAGCAAATATTCTCGTTGCAAAAGAGATAAACCATTGAAAGAAAAACAATTGCATAAAAATGCAGAAGGATTTATGAATAAAATCAGTAAAAGCACTTGACTTTTACAAACTAATGTTCTATAATAACTCTTAACCAATAACACAATAATAAATATTTGGAAATGGAGTTGATGTTATGAACGAAATGGAAAAAAACAATAAAACATTTGAAGATATTAAACATATTGATGAGGATGGAGCTGAATTTTGGTATGCAAGAGAACTAATGATTGTATTGGAGTATAATAAATGGGAGAATTTTGAAAAAGTAATTAATAAAGCCAAGGATGCTTGCAAAAATAGTGATATTAGTGTACTTGAACATTTTCCTGATGTCAGGAAAATGGTTCAAATTGGCTCAGGAGCTTATAGAGAACAAATTGATTATAAATTAACTCGTTATGCTTGTTATTTAATAGCACAAAATGGAGATAGTAGAAAAAAAGTAATTGCTCTTGCACAAACATATTTTGCAGTTCAAACTAGAAAGCAAGAAATTAGTGAAAAAGAGTATAGTATGCTAACAGAAGATGAAAGAAGATTCTATCAAAGAGATTTAACAAGAAGAGGAAATTATCTATTAAATCAAGCTGCAAAAAATGCTGGAGTAAAAAATTTTGACAAATTTCATAATAGTGGATATAAGGGATTATATAATGGAGAAACTGCGGATGATATAGCCAGAAGAAAAGGGTTAAGATACAGGGAAGATATTTTAGATAATATGTGTAGCGAAGAACTTGCAGCTAATTTGTTTCGCATTACTCAAACTGAATCAAAATTAAAAAAGGATAATATTTGTAGTGAAAAAGAAGCAAATAAAACTCATTACAAAATCGGAAGAAATATTAGAGAAGTAATAGCAAAAAATGGTGGAACTATGCCAGAAGACTTGCCTACACCCCAAAAGAGTCTAAAGCAATTAGAAAAAGAAAAGCAGAAAAGTTTAAAGAATATTTAAAAAATTTGGAAGTGATTGTATGAAAAATGTAACGTTATGTTATTTAGAACAAGAAGGAAAATATTTAATGCTACACAGAACTAAAAAAGAAAATGATTTAAACAAAGACAAATGGATAGGAGTTGGAGGAAAGTTTGAAGATAAAGAAAGTCCAGAAGAATGTGCCATAAGAGAAACAAAAGAAGAAACAGGACTTACTTTAAAATCATGTAAATTAAGGTGTATAGTAACTTTTGTATCTAATATATGGGAGACAGAATATATGTATGTCTATACATCAGATAATTTTGAAGGAGAGCTAATAGATTGTAAAGAAGGAGACTTAGAGTGGGTAGATAAAGATAAAATAGATAAACTTAAGCTTTGGGAGGGAGACATGATTTTCCTAGAAAGAATAAAAAATGAAAGCCCATTCTTTACAGCAAAGATAGAATACAATGGAGATAAGCTTGTAAAATATGATATATATGAATATTAATGAGCAATAAAATTCTTAACGTAAATAACAATTAGAAGGAGTTGGAAAATATGAAAGTCGCAATAGGTCAGGATAGTCACAAAATAGACTACAATAATACTGATAAGAAACTAATTCTAGGTGGAGTAGAGTTTGAAGAGGATTTTTCAATTATTGCAAATAGTGATGGGGATGTTGTTCTTCATGCTATAACTAATGCAGTATCTGGAATTACATGTAAAAATATATTAGGAAGTATTTCAGACGAAATGTGTAATAAAAAAGGAATAACAAATAGTGAAGAATATTTAAAAGAAGCTCTAAAATATTTGAATGAAAAAATAGTACATATATCAATATCAATAGAATGTAAAGCACCTAAGATAACTCCTAAAATTGAAGAAATGAGAAAAAATATAGCAAAAATATTAGATATAACTCCAAATTCAGTAGGAATAACTGCAACTTCAGGAGAAGGACTAACAGAATTTGGAAAAGGAAATGGGATAAGCGTTTTTGCTTGTATCACAGTAGAATAAATAATCGTAAAAATAATTTAAAGAAGCACTTTCTTTAATCTTTTTGGAAGGAATAAAATTATTATGGAACAAGTATATGTAAAAGCAAGAGCAAAAATAAACTTAAATTTAGAAATATTAAATAAAAGAGAAGACAATTATCACAATTTAAAATCGGTATTTCAAAAGATTAATTTATATGATGAAATGTATATAACCAAAACAAATACTAATAGCTTTGAACTACAAACAAACGAAGAAAGCTTAAACAATGAAGAAAACATCATATTTAAGGCATATCAAAAATTAAAAGAAAAATATAAAAGTATCACAGGAATCAAAGTTATATTAAACAAAAAGATACCTATGCAAGCAGGACTTGGTGGAGGAAGTACAGATTGTGCAAGCTTTATTTTAAGTATGAATAAGCTATTTAATCTACAATTATCTAAAAAAGAAATAGAAGATATTGGAAAAAGCCTTGGCGCAGATGTTGTACCATGTTTTTATAAAAGTGCAGTAATTGCTGAAGGAATAGGCGATAAAATAACTAAAATAGTTACAGATTTTAAGTATTATATAGTTATTGTAAAACCAAATTTATCTTGCAATACTAAAGAGATGTATGAGAGAATAGATAAAAGCAAAGAAGCGGTAATAATAGATAATACCCAAAAAATTGTTGATGGTCTAAAAAATAATAATATAGAACTAATTGCGGGCAATTTGCATAACACATTTGAAGCTGTAATGCAAGACAGAGTTCTTGTGCAAAATATAAAGGATGCTTTTTTGCAAAATAGAGCAATAGGAAGCTTAATGACAGGTTCTGGCTCATGCATATATGGCCTATTTAAGAACAAACAGGATGCAATGGCTACATATAAAAATTTAAAATTAAAATACCAAGCATATATTTGCACTTCATATAATTCAAAAAGGGAGGAAGAATTTTGATAGAAACAAAAAAAGTAACAGGAATAATATTAGTTGCAGGTAGTAGCACAAGGTATGGCCAAGGAAGAAATAAAAATTTTGAGATAGTAAATGGTAAATCTGTGCTTTCATACAGTTTAAATATTTTTAACAAAAATAAATACATAGATAATATAATAATTGCAGTAAAAGAAAATGAGATTGAAAGAGTACAAGAAATAGTTGAAAAAGAGAAAATTAGTAAAGATGTCAAAATAGTAATTGGTGGAAGCACAAGAAAAGAATCAGTATATAATTGTATAAGTAAAACAGATGCAAGCATTGTAATTATTCATGATGGAGCAAGACCAATGATAAAAGAAGAATATGTCAACAAGTGCATTGAAAGTATGGACAAGTTTAAGGGAGTAACAGTTGGAGTAAAATCAAAAGATACAATAAAAATAACTGATGATAATAATATTGTTGTAAGTACAACTAAAAGAGCAAATACATGGATAATTCAAACACCACAATGTTTTGATAGAAAAATTCTTTTAGAAATGCATGAAAAATACAAAAATGAAGATGTAACAGATGATTGTGGGCTTCTTGAAAAAGAAGGGTACCAAGTTAAAATCATAGAAGGAGATTACACCAACATAAAAATTACAACTTATGAAGATATTGATATTATTAAATCATTTAATAAAACAAAATAAGATATAAAAGAGGATATAAAAAAATGAAAAAATTAATAATATTTGATTTAGACGATACATTGTGCAATTATAATTTAGCTAAAGAAAATGCAATAAATAAGCTAACTGAAAAAATAAAAAATAAAGGAATTGATAGTGATAAATTTTGGAATATTTATAGAGAGAAGGAATCTATTTTATTCAGAAAATTTGTATCGCAAGAGATAACAATTGCTGATTATAGAAGACGTAGATATAAAGATATATTGAAAATTCTTAAATAATGTAAAAATAGTTTTGTCACATTAAACGCCTTGCCGTTATATTATATAATAGGGGCGTTATTTTATGAGAAATCAAAACATGATGAATGTTACAAGATACTTAGCTGAGTTCGATAAAATTTTATATGATATGGCTGAAAAAATGCTTTCAAGAAATATTGTAGGAAATATTACAATAGATTTTATTGAATGTATGATACCACATCATGAGGCAGCAATATATATGTGTGAAAATTTACTGAAATACCCAATATATCCACCATTAGAAAATATAGCAAAAGGAATAATAACAATGCAAACAAGAGGAATAGAACAAATGAAAGAAATACTAAAAACCACACGTGGATATTGTAGCTCAAAAGCAGAGGTAAATAATTATATGACAAGATACTTATCGATTGTAAATAATATGATTTGTAGAATGAGAAATAGTCCTAGATGTGCAAATATAAGCTTAAATTTTACAAATGAAATGATACCACATCATGAAGGAGCGATACAGATGTGTAATAACTTACTTATGTACCGTATAGACCCAAGACTTAGAACTGTTGCAGAAACAATTATAAGAGAACAATCAGAAGGAGTTAGGGAACTTTCAGAAATAAGAAATAGTATATGCAACTAAATCTAAATAAGGCATAGAAATATGTCTTATTTTTTGCAATTTTACCTATTGACATAAACAAAAAAGCAATATATAATAATGTGGTTAAAAGATAATTAAGAGAGAGGATTGAAGACAGAATATGAGTATTAAAATTGAAAAAACAAAAAATGCAAATGAATTAAAACTTAGCTTTGAAGTAGAAGCTGCAAAATTTGATGAGGCTATTAAAAAGGTATTTGAAAAAAGTGCAAAATATTTTAATATACCAGGCTTCAGAAAAGGAAAGGCACCTATGGCTATTGTAGAGAAACACTATGGACCAGAGATATTCTATGAGGATGCATTTAATGAGCTAGTTCCAGAAATATATGAAAAAGAATTAAAAGAAAATAATATAGAAGCAGTTAGTAAGCCAGACTTAGATGTAACACAAATTGGCAAAGGACAAGACCTTAAATTTACAGCAGTAGTTCAAATCAAGCCAGAAGTTAAACTTGGAAAATATAAAGGTATACAAGTTAAAAAAATAGAGTATAATGTATCTGATGAAGACATAGAGCATGAACTTATGCACATGGCAGAAAGAAATGCAAGAATAGTTAATGTAGAAGATAGACCAGTAGAAAATAAAGATATAACTGTAATTGACTTTGAAGGCTCTGTTGATGGAGTTAAATTTGAAGGTGGAAAAGCAGAAGGTCATGAATTAGAAATAGGAAGTAATACTTTCATACCAGGATTTGAAGAACAAATTATAGGAATGAAAATAGACGAAGAAAAAGATGTAAAAGTAAAATTCCCAGATGACTATTTCTCAGAAGATTTAAAAGGAAAAGAAGCTGTATTTAAAGTTAAATTACATGAAATAAAGAAAAAAGAATTACCTAAAATAGATGATGATTTTGCAAAAGATGCAAGTGAATTTGAAACACTTAAAGAATTAAAGAATAGTATAAAAGAAAAGCTTGAAGAAGAAAACAAAACTAGAGCAAAATATGAGACAGAAGATGAGCTAATCAAAGCAGTTTGCAAAGAAACAGAAATAGATATTCCATCAGGAATGATAGAAACAGAGCTTGACAACATGGTTAAAGATGTTGAAACAAGACTTAGCTATCAAGGAATGAATATGGAAAATTATTTGAATATGGTAGGAAAGACTATGGAAGACTTTAGAGCAGAAGGAAAAGAGCAAGCTGAAGAAACTGTTAAAACAAGACTTGTTTTAGAGCAAATTATCAAAGAAGAAAAAATAGAAGCAGATGAGAAGAAAGTAGAAGAAAGACTTGAAGAAATGGCAAAAGCTTATGGAAGAGATAAAGAAGACTTAAAGAAAAATGAACAATTCATGGAATACATAAAAAATCAATTAGCTCATGAATCTGCTATCGATTTTCTTAGAGAAAATGCTAAAATAAAATAGAAAAATTAAAATCATAGGAGGAAATTTATGTTAGATAATAGTTTAGTACCTTATGTTATAGAACAGACAAATAAAGGAGAAAGGTCTTATGACATTTTCTCAAGATTATTAAAAGATAGAATAATATTTTTAGGAGAACAGGTAGATGCAACTTCAGCAGGACTTGTAGTAGCACAACTTCTATTTTTGGAATCAGAAGATCCAGATAGAGAAATATTCCTTTATATAAATAGTCCAGGTGGTTCTATAACAGATGGAATGGCTATATATGACACAATAAATTATATTAAGTGTCCAGTTTCTACAATATGTGTAGGAATGGCAGCTAGTATGGGAGCTGTACTTTTAGCTTCAGGAACAAAAGGTAAAAGATTTGCAACACCAAATTCAGAAATATTAATACATCAACCATTAATATCAGGAGGACTTTCTGGTCAAACAACTGAGATAAAGATACATGCTGACCACATGGTTAAGACTCGTGAAAAATTAAATAAAATACTAAGTGAAAGAACAGGTCAACCACTAGAGATTATTAATAGAGATACAGAAAGAGATAACTACATGACAGCAGAAGAAGCTTTAAAATATGGGCTTATAGATGGAATACTTGATAAAAGAGCTTAAGATTATGTAGTTACTTCTTTAAGCGTGCAAATTAGATATTAGAATTTTCTAATATCTAATTTTAATAATTTTGAATGGAGGATTAACAAATGTCTAAAAATAATGATGATAATGAAATAAGAAATGTTAAATGTTCGTTCTGTGGCAAGACTCAAGAAAATGTTAAGAAGATTGTCGCAGGCCCTCGGAGTATATATATGCGATGAATGTATTGGAATATGTAAAAATATTGTAGAAGAAGATAGTTTTGAAGATGAAGAGGCACAATATGTTTTAGGAGAGGACGAGGAATTACCAAATCCTGCTCAAATAAAGAAAATACTAGATGAATATGTAGTAGGGCAAGAAGAAGCCAAAAAGACTTTATCAGTTGCCGTATATAATCATTACAAAAGAATTAATAATGAAGAAGATGCAAATGATGTAGAAATACAAAAGAGTAATGTTCTATTACTTGGACCAACAGGATGTGGAAAAACATTACTTGCACAGACTCTTGCTAAAATTTTAAAAGTTCCATTCTCAATAGCAGATGCAACAACTCTTACAGAGGCAGGATATGTTGGAGAAGATGTAGAAAATATTTTACTTAAACTAATTCAAGCAGCAGATTACGACATAGAACTTGCAGAAAGAGGAATTGTATATATAGACGAAATAGATAAAATCACAAGAAAGTCTGAAAACCCTTCAATTACAAGAGATGTAAGCGGAGAAGGTGTACAACAAGCACTTCTTAAAATTATTGAAGGAACAGTTGCATCAGTTCCACCACAAGGAGGAAGAAAACATCCTCATCAAGAACTTTTGCAAATAAATACATCAAATATTCTATTTATTTGTGGAGGAGCATTCGAAGGATTAGATAATATAATAAATGAAAGAGTTGGAAAGAAGGCAATAGGATTTTCAGCTAAGATTGAGAGTAAAAAAGAAATTGATAAATACAAGATATATGAAGAATTATTGCCACAAGACTTACTTAAATTCGGACTAATTCCAGAGTTTGTAGGAAGACTTCCAATAGTAACAACATTAAAGGAATTAGACAAAGAAGCATTAATAAAAATTGTTACAGAACCAAAAAATGCTTTAATAAAACAATATAAAAAGCTATTAGAATTTGATGGAGTTGAACTAGAGTTTGAAGAAGATGCAATTTCAGCAATAGTAGATAAAGCAATAGAAAGAAATACTGGAGCAAGAGGATTACGTTCAATAATAGAAGAAATTATGAGAGATATTATGTTTGAGATACCATCAAATCCAAAGATAGAAAAATGTATAATAACCAAAGAAACAGTATTAGAAAATAAAGAGCCAAAACTTGAAATAAACGAGAACAAAGTTGAAAAGAGACATATTAGAAAGAAACCAATAGATACAAAAAAGAAAGAAAAGAAGAATGTAGAAACAGCCTAAAAAAGAAAAGGAGATGCAAGGGGTATGTATAAAAAAGTAGATTTACCAAATGGTTTTGCCGGAAAAGAAATAGAAATAAGAAATTTTTGGAAGAAAAATGACATAATAAAAAAGAACTTTGAAATGAATAAGGGTGGAAGATATTTTACATTTTATGATGGGCCACCAACAGCTAATGGAAAGCCACACGTAGGGCATATTTTAACAAGAGTAATGAAGGATATTATACCTAGATATAAAGTAATGAAAGGCTATCAAGTAATTAGAAAAGCAGGATGGGATACACACGGACTTCCAGTAGAACTTGAAATAGAAAAGAAACTTGGAATATCAGGAAAATCACAAATTGAAGAATATGGTATAGAAAAATTCATAAAAGATTGTAAACAAAGTGTATTTACTTATGTTTCTATGTGGGAAGACATGACAAACCAAATAGGATATTGGGTAGATATGGATAACCCTTATGTTACTTATCATAATGACTATATAGAGTCAGTATGGTGGGCATTAAAACAGATGTGGAACAAAAATCTACTTTATGAAGGACATAAAGTAATGCCATATTGTCCTAGATGTGGTACAGCACTTTCTTCACACGAAGTAGCTCAAGGATATAAAGATGTAAATGATTTAACATGTATTGCAAAATTTGAAGTAGAAGGAAGAAAAAATACTTATATATTAGCTTGGACAACAACTCCATGGACATTACCTTCAAACTTAGCTTTATGCCTAAATAAAGCCTACACTTATGTTGAAGCAAAAGTAACTGAAAGTGATAATGAATGCATAAATCCAAATGAGACATACATACTTGCAAAAGATTTGTGTGAAAGCGTATTAGGAGAAAAATACGAAATAATAAAAGAATTCAAAGGCGAAGAATTACTTGGAACAAAATACAAACAATTAATGCCATTTGCAAAAGTAGATGGAAAAGCATTTGTTGTAATTCATGGAGACTATGTAAGCCTAGAAGAAGGAACAGGAATTGTTCATATAGCACCAGCTTATGGAGAAGATGATAGCGTAGTTTCTAAACAAAATGGAATCGCATTTGTAAACCTAGTAGATAAAGAAGGAAAATTCGTACCAGAAGTTACACCTTGGGCAGGAAAATTTGTAAAAAAATGTGATGAAAGCATAGTAAATTATTTAAAAGAGAATAACAAATTATTTAAAGCTTCAAGACATATGCACTCATATCCACATTGCTGGAGATGTGATACACCACTTTTGTATTATCCAAAGGAAAGTTGGTTTGTTGCAATGTCTATATTGAGAGACCAATTAGTAGAAAACAACAACAAAATTCATTGGTATCCAGATACAATTAGAACAGGAAGATTTGGAAAATTCGTAGAGAACGTAATAGACTGGGGAATTTCAAGAGATAGATATTGGGGAACACCACTTCCAATATGGGAATGTGAATGCGGACATAAAGAATGTATAGGAAGCATAGAAGAATTAAAACAAAAAGGAATAAATGTACCAGACGACATAGAGCTTCATAAACCATATATAGATGAAGTACATCTAAAATGTGAAAAATGTGGAAAAGAAATGAAGAGAGTTAGAGAAGTTATTGATTGCTGGTTTGACTCAGGTTCAATGCCTTTTGCACAACTTCACTATCCATTTGAAAATAAAGAACTATTTGAAAAGAATTTCCCAGCACAATTTATATCAGAAGCTGTTGACCAAACTAGAGGATGGTTCTATACATTGCTTGCAGTTTCTACATCAATTTTTGGTAAAGCTCCATTTGAGAACTGTATTGTTTTAGGACATGTCCTAGATAAAAAAGGCTTGAAAATGTCTAAATCAAAAGGAAATGTAGTAGACCCATTTGAGGTAATGAATAAAGAAGGAGCAGATGCAACAAGATGGCATTTCTACACAGCAAGTAGTCCTTGGCTTCCAACTAGATTCTCACTTGAAGATGTAGGCGATACTTCAAGAAGATTTTTAGGAACACTTTGGAATGTATACTCTTTCTACGTACTATATGCAAACATTGATAAAATAAATCCATTAGAATATAAAGATTTTGAATCAGAAAATGTAATGGATAAATGGATAACATCTAAACTAAATACATTAGTTAAAGTTGTAGATGAATACTTAAATGATTATGACATAACAGGAGCAGCTTTGAAGATAGAAGAATTTGTAGATGAATTATCAAACTGGTATGTAAGACGTAATAGAAGCAGATTCTGGGAAAATAAATTAACTGATGATAAGCTAGGAGCCTTTGTTACACTATATAGAACTTTAGTTACTTTATCAAAAATTATAGCTCCATTTGTACCATTCATCGCAGAAGAAATATATCAAAATTTAGTTATAAGCTTAGACAAAAACGAAATAGAAAGTGTTCATTTATGCAAATGGCCAGAAGTAAATGAAAAAGCAATTAACAAAGAATTAGAAAAAGAAATGGACTTAAGTTATCTTTTAGTACAATATGGTAGAAGTGCAAGAAATTCTGCTAATATAAAGAACAGACAACCACTTTCAGAAATGTTAATCTCAGTTACTTCACTTCCTAAATACTATGGAGATATAATAAAAGATGAATTAAACATCAAGAAAGTAGAGCTTGGAGCAGACCTTTCAAAATATGTTAATTTTGAAATATTACCTAACTTACCAGTACTTGGAAAGCAATATGGAAAATTAATACCACAAATAAAGCAAGAAATTTCAAAATTAAATCAGATGGAACTTGCAACAACTGTTAAGAATGGTGGAAGCAAAGAAATAAAAGTAGGAGACGAAACGATAGAATTAAATGAAGAAAACCTACTTGTAACAATGCAAGGAAAAGAAGGATTTGCATTTGGTGGAAATGGAACAATAGGTGTAGTTATTGATACAACTATTACTGAAGAACTTAAGAAAGAAGGATATGTAAGAGAAATAATATCTAAAGTACAAAACCTAAGAAAAGAAAGAGGCTTTGAAGTATTAGATAGAATAAATCTTTATATATCTGGAAATCAAATGTTAGAAAATATTATAAAAGAAAACGAAGAAACTATAAAGAAAGAAACACTAACATTAGAGATAATAAATAGAGAAAAACAACAACACTGCACAGAATGTAATATTAATGGCGAGAAGCTTAAAATTGGTGTTGAGGTTGCAAAATAAGAGTAAATATAAGATGAACTAGATAATGTTTTAAACGAAAAAATTTTTACCTGCTTTTGGAAGTAATATATTTAATTTGACTCGTTCCTTGTTGGTCGTCTCCTAAGAGGATGTAAGAACAAAGGGTGCATTTGCATCCTTTGTTTTTACATCCTCTAAGTCGCTCCCATGCTACGCGTCACTTCGTAAATTAAATATATTACTTCCAAACGAATTTATATCATTTTCTAAAAATAACCTATATCTTATAATAATCATATTATAAGATATAGGAGGAGGAATAGAAATTGGAAAAAGTACGATATTTTGACCATTCAGCAACAACATATGTAAAATATGAAGTTATAAAAGAAATGTTACCATATTTTGGCATAAGCTTTGGAAATCCATCTTCTATTTATGGTATAGGGAGGCAGAATAAAAGAGCAATTGAAAAGGCAAGAGAACAGGTGGCTAGGGTAATAAATGCAGATACAAAAGAAATATATTTCACAGGATGTGGAAGTGAAAGTGATAATTTAGCTATAAAAGGTATAGCATATGCAAATAAAGCAAAAGGAAATCACATAATTACAAGCAAAATAGAGCATCATGCTGTAATTGATACCTGCAAGACACTTGAGAAAGAGGGCTTTAGAGTAACATATCTTGGAGTAGATAGAGAAGGAAAAATAAACTTAGGTGAACTTGAAAATTCTATAACAGATGATACAATTCTAATTTCTATAATGACAGCAAATAATGAAATAGGAACTATACAACCAATATCAGAAATACGGCCAAATTGCTAGAAAACACAATGTGTATTTTCATACAGATGCAGTGCAAGCAATACGGAAATATAAAGATAGATGTAAAAAAACAAAATGTTGATATGCTATCTATGTCTGCCCATAAATTTTATGGACCTAAAGGTGTAGGTGCACTTTACGTTAGGAAGCGGAATAGAGTTTGCAAAAATTCAAGACCGGTCGGACATCAGGAAAAGAATAAAAGAGCAGGAACGGAAAACGTTGCAGGAATTGTTGGACTTCGGCAAGGCAATAGAATTAGCATATAGAAGTATAGATGATTACAACGAAAAACTATTAAATTTAAGAGAATATTATATTTCAAGTATAGAGAAGAAGATTGATGATATTTATATAAATGGATCAAGGAAGGATAGGCTTCCAGGAAATGCAAATATATCTTTTAAAGGAGTAGATGGAAATACGCTTCTTTTAAAGCTTGACCAATACGGAATTTGTACGTCTACTGGCTCTGCATGTAATTCTGGAAGTACAGAGCCTTCTCATGTGCTACTTGCAATTCGGAACGCCAATAGAATATATAAATGGTTCACTAAGAGTAACTTTTGGAGAAGAGAATACAAAAGATGATGTAGATTTTTTAGTGGAAAATATTGAAAGAATAGTAAAGGAGATTAGAAAATAGATAATGTTAATGATTCGAATAGAATTATTATATTGTCGGTTACAAGATAATGGTTTTAGCCAAAAAAGTTTTTATATTTAATTTACGAAGTGACGCGTAGCATGGGAGCGACTTAGAGGATGTTGGAACAAAGCATCGAGCTACTTTGTTCCATACATTCCTCTTAGGAGACGACCAACAAGGAACGAGTCAAATTAAATATATTATTTCCAAACGAATTAAAAATTGCTTTTATAATAAATCATTATCTTGTAGCTATGTCGAAATATGTAAAAATAATTTCATTGACATATAAAGAAATATGAGGTATAAAATAATTGAAAACATTTTTTATTCAAATAAAATTATTTCTTTAGGTAATCGCCTAAAATAAATTCAAAATTAAATTAATACAACCTTGACTAAAGATACTAAATATAGTATCATATAGTTAATGGTATAAAAAATGGAGGAATTTTATGCCAGACATAAATAAATTAATAGAAAAAATGAAAAGACAACCAAATGGCATTAGATTTAATGAACTAAAAAAAGTGTTAGAATATTATGGGTATAATATGAAAACAAAAAAGGGAACATCACATAGAAATTTTATAAATGAAAAAGGAAATGTTATTACTATTAAAGAAGATAATCCTTTGAAGGCTGTATATGTTAAAGATGTTCTTAGAAGAATAAAAGAATAAAATGCCATTTTATAACTAAACTATACGGTGGGGAGGAAAATTTTATGAAAAGTGTTGAAGATTATATGAAACTTCCATATAATTATATAATACAGTCAATTTCAGATGAAAGTGGACATTATTTTTATGCACATGTTTTAGAATTAGATGGATGTCAGACAACTGGAGAAACGTTTGATGAGGCATATAAAAATTTAGAAGATGCAATGAGAGGCTGGATAGAAACAAAACTTGAAAACGGATTTGATATACCATTGCCAATAGAACAAAATAAATATAGTGGTAAATTTATAATAAGAATGCCAAAATCTTTGCATTACAGATTATCAGTAGAAGCAGAACAAGAAGGTGTGTCTTTAAACCAATACGCTTTATATAAATTAAGTAAATGATTATAGAATAACCGGTCGAAATGATTGACTTATTTTTTCATATATGATAATCTAGTATTTGAAACTAGATAAGAAAAGGTGAGTTATTTTATGAAAAATAAGGCTTTATATGAAGTAAAAGAGTTTAGAGATTTAAAAGAAATGATAGATTATGCGTGCAAAAAATTTGCAAAAAATACAGCTTTTGTTATAAAACATAAAGAAGGTAAAGAAGTATCATATGAGAATATATCTTATGAAAAATTTGGGAAAGAAGTAAATGCTCTTGGAACAGAGCTTATACAAACTGGCTATAAAGGAAAAAATATTGCAATAATTGGTAAAAATAGGTATGAGTGGGCACTTTGTTATACAGCTATTATTAATGGAGTAGGCATCGTTGTTCCTCTTGATAAAGGCTTGCCAGAAAGCGAGATAGAAATGTCAATAAAAAAGGCTAAGGTGGAACTTCTATTTTGTGAGGAAAGCTATTTAGAAACAATAAATAATATAATGACAAGAGGTGAGACATCTTTAAAAAAAGTTATTTGCCTAGATGATGCACCCAATATTACGTCAGTTAATGAATTAATAAAAAAAGGCGAGAAGCTTATAGATGAAGGAAATAGGGACTATCTAGATGCTAAAATCGAACCAGAAAAAATGGCAACAATAGTATTCACATCAGGAACAACTGCTTTATCAAAAGCTGTTATGCTATCACAAAAAAATATAGTAAGTGATATAAATGCAATGGCAAAAGTAGAAAAATTGTACGAAACAGATACGAATATTGCATTTTTACCATTCCATCATACATTCGGTTCAACAGGTATTTTACTATATCTATCAAGAGGAATGAAAAACGTATTCTGTGACGGATTAAGACACGTTCAGGAAAATTTAAAAGAATATAAAGTAACAGTATTTATATGTGTGCCACTTTTGATAGAATCTATGTATAAAAAGATAGAAGCGGGAATTGAGAAAAAGGGTAAAACTAAATTAATTAAAGTCGCAAAATGTTTATCTAATTTCTTATTGAAATTTGGAATTGATATTAGAAGAAAGCTATTTAAAGAAGTTTTAGATGAACTTGGAGGAGAATTAAGATTTATAGTAAGTGGTGCTTCTGCATTAGATAAAAAAGTTGCAAAAGGACTTAATGACTTAGGAATACTTACAATCCAAGGATATGGACTTACTGAAACATCTCCTGTACTTTCAGCAGAAAACGAGAATATGATTAAATATGGTTCAATTGGCCTTCCTATGCCAGGAATTGAAATGAAGATTAATAATCCTAATGAAGATGGAATAGGAGAAATAATGGCAAAGGGACCAAACGTAATGCTTGGATATTATGAAGACGAAAAAGCAACAAATGAAGTAATAAAAGATGGATGGTTCTATACTGGAGATTTAGGATATATGGATAAAGATGGCGTATTTTTTGTTGCAGGAAGACAAAAAAATGTAATAGTTTTAAAAAATGGAAAAAACATATATCCAGAAGAGCTTGAAGTATTAATAAATAATCTACCATATGTTGCAGAAAGTATGGTATATGGAGAAGAAAAAGATGACGATTTAGTTGTTTCAGTAAAGATTGTATATAACAAAGAATATGTAAATCAAAAATATCCAAATATCCCAGAAGAAGAATTTAGAAGTATTGTTTGGAATGATATAAAACAAATTAACACTGGTTTACCTAAATATAAATACATGAAAAAACTAGTATTAACAGATGAACCAATGGTAAAGACTACAACTCAAAAGGTAAAAAGGCAGGCAGAAATAGAAAAAATGAAGAATAGTTAATAATGTAACAAATACAATAAAAAAGTAAAAGAATGAAATTTAACTTTTTGTTGTATTTGTTATTTTAAAATTTGTAAATTTTTTGTGAACGCCCAAAGTATAATAAAATTCAAAATATTACAAAATATGAAAGCTAATAATGTGAAAAAATATCATTATTTTACAAAAAAAACTATTGCAATAATAGAAAAAAATTGTTATGATTATAAAGAGAAAATATAGGTCATGGAGAACAAAGATGATTGAATTTAGAAATGTTAATAAAAAATATTCCACAGGTACGGAAGCTGTACATAATGCTAATTTTATAATAGAAAAAGGAGAGTTTGCATTTTTAGTAGGAAGTTCTGGTTCAGGTAAATCGACATTAATAAAACTTATATTAAAAGAAGAAGAACCTACATCAGGAAATATTATAATAAATGGAAAAGACACTACATTTTTAAAAAGAAATAGAGTTCCATATCTTAGAAGAAGTATGGGAATTGTGTTTCAAGACTTTAGATTATTACCAGATAAGACCGTATATGATAATGTTGCATATGCAATGTATATAGTTAGAGCAACTCAAAGACATATTAGAAGGCAAGTACCAATGGTATTGTCTTTAGTTGGATTAAGTGGAAAAGCAAAGATGTATCCAAACGAGCTTTCAGGAGGAGAACAACAAAGAGTTGCACTTGCGAGAGCTTTGGTTAATAATCCATCTGTATTAATTGCAGATGAGCCTACACGGAAACCTAGATCCAGATACAGCATGGGAAATTATGAATTTGCTTAATGAAATTAATATGAGAGGAACGACTGTAATTGTTGCAACACATGCAAAAGACATAGTAGATAAAATGAAGAAAAGAGTTATACAAATTGAAAAAGGCAATATAGTAAGAGATGATAAAAAGGGTGGGTATGACAGTGAGATATAATGTAATGAGTTATTTAATTGGAGAAGGACTTAAAAATACGTTAAAGAACAAAAAATCAACCGTAGCAGCATTAACCATCATGTGCATGGCTATGTTCATGTTTGGTCTATTTTTCATCCTTGGAGAAAATATAAACTATATGATGGATCAAATATCACAAGAGCAAGGAATGCAGGTGTTTATTGATTTAGGAGCAACAGAAGAAGAAATTGAAACTATTGGTGCAAAAATTAGAGCGATAGACCGGAGTTAATACTGTTGAACGTGTAACTGCTAAACAGGGGTTAGATGAATATAAAGATGTTCTAGTTGATGATACATTAATGGAAGGACTAGATGAAATATGGCCTGAATCATATATTGTAACATTAACAGATCTAGAATTAAATGATAGTGTTCAAGCACAGATAAAACAAATAGACAAAGTAGATAAAGAAATAAAGAGTAGTAATCATACAATAGAGATGTTATTTAATATAACGAGAGGTATAAGGCTTGTAACATTTGGAATACTTATAATACTTGTATTTATATCAATATTTATAATAACAAATACAATAAAACTTACGGTACATGCAAGAAGAAAAGAAATATCTATTATGAAATATGTTGGAGCAACGAATAGTTTTATAAGATGGCCGTTTATAGTAGAAGGTATTGTAATAGGAGTTGTATCTGCATTAATTACAATATTACTAGTTGGAATTATATATAACTTAGTAACAAATGGACTAACACAAAACACAACCTTCCAAGAACTTAGCGTAAAATTATATACATTTGCAGATATGTTCAAAATGTTGATAATAACATATATTATATTAGGAGTTGGAATTGGTGTAGTAGGAAGTTCAATTTCAATGAGAAAATATTTAGAGGTATAAAATATGCAGTATATAAACAAGGAGGAAATCATATGACAAAGAAAATAGTGAGTATCATAATGGCTCTAGTTATTCTTTCAGTTTCAGTCATTAGTTTTGCAACAAGTGAACAAGAGTTGCAAAACAAAGTGGATGAGCTAAATGAAAAAATTGAAGAGAATAATGAAAGAATGGATGAAATTAAGGGCGAGCAAGATGCTACAATGAAAGAACTAGAAACATTAAATTCAGAGATAGAAGAAAAGGAAGACGAAATTGATAATCTAAATAGAGAATTGAGCACTTTAAGTTCAGAAATATCAACACTTGAAACACAGCTAAAAGAGGAACAACAAAAATATGATGAACAATATGACTTATTATGTAGAAGAATACTTGCTCAATATAAAGCTGGAAAAACCTCTTTTTTAGATGTTATATTAAATTCAAGTAGCTTATCAGATTTTGTATCTAGATATTATTTTGTAGAAATGGTTGCAGAATTTGACGAAAATTTATTAAACACTATTAAAACGAAAAAGACAGAAATTGAAAACTCAAAAAATGAATTAGATAAAAAGAAAGAATCACTTAGTGAAAAACAAACACAGTTAAATACAGAGCAAAAGATTTTAACAAATAAAAAGGCAAATAAAAATAAATATATAGCACAATTATCTGATGAACAAAAAGAAATACAAAAACAAAATGATGAGTATTTAGAGGAAAGGAAAAAAGCTGAAAGAGAAGCACAAGAGATAGCAAGACAAAATGCTCTAAGTGCACCAAGTGGATATACATATTCAGGAGGACAGCTTGCAGTTCCATGTAATTATACAAGAATTTCATCATATTTTGGATATAGAGGTTCTGCTGCGACAGGAGGAGTTGGATCATCTAATCATAAAGGAATGGACTTTGCAGCACCAAAGGGAACAACTATTGTTTCGGCAGATACAGGAGTTGTTATAAAAGTTTCTAATACTTGTACTCACAACTATGCAAAAACTGCATCAACAAGATGTCACTGCGGAGGAGGATTTGGAAACTATATAATGATATCTCACGGTGGAGGTCTAGTTACATTATATGGTCATTGCACATCTATTAATGTAAATGTCGGAGACACCGTAAGTAGAGCACAGCCAATAGGTACAGTAGGATGTACAGGATACTCGACTGGAAACCATTTACATTTTAGTGTACTTCTAAATGGAACATATGTAAATCCAGCTCCATATTTAGGCAAGTAATATAAATATAAATTCACTTAAAGAGAAATCTTTAAGTGAATTTAATTGATAAAGAAATAAAATTAAATAAATGAGAATAATATAATTATGATTGTATTGAAATTTTATTGATGCAATAAAAAAGTGTATTTATATAAAAAATTGAAAGGAATGAAATTTCTATGAAAGAAAATAAAAGACAAAGAATTTATAAAACGATTATGCTTGTCGTAGTAGTAGCAATTGTTACATTTGTTGTAACAAGCATTATAAACTATGATGGCTCTATACGATATATAATTTCTGGAAAAACAGAAGCCGATATATCACAAAAAATAAATACAGCAGTGTCAGCAATTACAAAAATAATTGAAGAAAAATATATTGGTGACATAGATAAGAACATTTTAGTTGAAGGTGCTCTAAAAGGTATGGTTGCCTCAATAGGAGATAGATATACAGAATATTATACTAAAGAGGAACTTGATGATTTTACAACTTCAACTCTTGGAAATTATGTAGGAGTTGGAATATATATGCAAGCTGATTTAACGAATAATACTATTACAGTATTATATCCAATAGCTGGTTCTCCAGCAGAAGAAGCGGGAATAAAAAGTGGAGATAAAATACTTAAAGTAGATGGTGTAGAATACAAAGCGGAAGAGCTTACAGAACTTTCTGATTATATAAAAGGAGAAGAAGGAACAACAGTTACATTAACTATTGAAAGAGAAGGAAATGTGTCTGATGTGGTTGTAACAAGAAAACAAGTTCATATAAATTATGTCGAAGGTAAAATGCTAGAGGATAATATTGGATATATATCAATTTCAACGTTTGACGAAGGCTGTACTAATGATTTTCTTGATGCCTATAATAAATTAAAGGATGAAGGTTTAAAGTCGCTTATAATTGATTTAAGAGATAATGGTGGAGGATTAGTTGATGAGGCTTTGGGCATAACAGAATTAATCTGTGACAAGAATGATGTAATGCTTATTACAGTTGACAAAGATAATAAAAAGGAAGTTACAAAATCAAAATCAGATCCTACTATAACTGTTCCTATTGTGATGCTAACAAATAAATATTCTGCTAGTGCATCGGAAATAGTTGCTGCAGCTCTTAAGGAAAATGAAAAGGCAGAGATAGTTGGAGAAAAGACTTTTGGAAAAGGTGTTATACAAGAACTTGTAAATTTATCTAATGGAGGAGCGTTAAAGGTTACAACTTCAGAATATTATACTCCAAAGGAGAATAAAATCAATGAGGTAGGAATTACTCCTGATTACGAAGTAACTGGAGCAAATGAACAACTAGAAAAAGCAAAAGAGGTTGTAAAAAATAAATAGTTTTTAATAAAGTTGTGTAACAAATTTGTAATACAAATGTAATAAAAAATATGTTGCAAATGAAAAATAAAAATGCTACAATAAATTTAGTCAAAAAATATCAAAAAAGGAAGAAAAAGAGGAATGAAAGGAAAAGACCTAAAACAGATAAACGCTGAAAGCCTTGAGGCTGTACACACACACACACACACACACACAGGTAGTGCTAGTGGCTATTTAGTATACAATAAAATTGAATATAAATATGTAAGTGGGACACAGGAGAAATGTATTTGTGGATGCAGATATGTTTCGTCTGTGTCTTATTGTTGTGCTTAAAACTCAATACAATTTTGAACAAGAGTTACGCAAGGATGAATATATTTATTTTTTTCATAACCTTGGTGCCTAAAATCTACAAAAGCAAGTTTAAATGTAGATTGCTCCATTCGCCCTTTGCTGACGCTTCGACCCATCGCTACGCGTCGTCTTCAAAATTAAATATAGTTATCCTTGTTAATAAAAACAAGAGAAAGAAGAACATTGATTTTTAGAATGTTCGAAATGTATCGAAATTTTTGAAAAAGTAGTTTTGTCATTGGTTTTTCACAGAAATTCTAAAAATCCTTGACGGCACCCTTCCACGGCAAGCGTGAACGCTTTCCATCAAGTCTTTTAAGAATTTCTAGTTCAAAACATTCCAGCACTACTTTTTCAAAAATTTGATACAATCTCGAACAAAGAGAAAAGTAAAACAAAGTCTCTCTTTATGGTTAGAAACCTAAAAATAGCATTTTTTGTTTGGTCTTTTAGCTATTTAAGGTTTCTAACCATAAGGAGAGAAGTGAACAAAAGAATTAAATAAGGGAGGAAAAGACCATGATAGAAAATATAAAAGTAAATTCAGAAAGAAAATTAAAAGCGGATTTATCAAAGAAAATGTACTTTTTAGGAGAAGAAGCAGGAAGAAAACAAAATACAGAAGAAAAGACAACAATAAGAAATGAAAAAGGTATAACAATGGTATCGTTAGTAGTAATGATAATCATATTAATCATACTAGCGTTAATTACAATAGGAACAATAACAGGAAGATTAGGAATAATAGATATAAGTACAGAAGTCGCAGATACATATGGGACAGAGCAAAATAGGTCGAGGCTAGAGGCTTTGGTAGAAGATACAATCTTGAAATATGACATAGTAGGAGAAAAGTTAACCACAGAAAAACTAGCAGAAGAGATAGAGAAAGAAGATTGGATAAAAAAGGCAGAAGTAAGGAAAGGTGAAGAAGGAAACCCAAATGACATATTAGTAGAAACAGAAGAAGGAGATAATTTTCAAGTAGAATATGATGAAGAAACAGGAGAAAAACATATACATGAAGTAGGAAAAAGTGATGGAGAGTCATTCCCAGAAGTAGAAGCAGAATATGAAAGAGAAAGTACAAGTATAAAAGCAAAAGCATATGACGAAGGTACAGGAATAGAGAAAATAGAGATAATATATGGAGGAGAAGTAGTAGGAACGCAACAAGGAGATACAGCAGAATTTAAAGTAAGTAAATCAGGAACATATACAGTAAAGGCAACAGCAAACTCAGGAAAAGTAGCATATACAACAGTAAGAGTATCAATGAAATTAAGAGCACCAACAATAAGGATAACATCACAAGGAAAGATACAAAACGGTTGGTATGGAGGAGATGGAATACCAGTAGAAGTAACAATAAGCACAGAGGATAAAACAGTAACAGAAGTACACTATATGTTAAGAGGAGTAACACAGCAAGATGACACAAGTGTAGCAGGACAAGAAGCAACAGTAACAATAACAAATCCAGGAAGAACAATCATAACAGGATATACAAAAGATGGAGCAGGAAACGAATCAGAATATGTAACACAAGATGTAAAATATGACAATGTAAAACCAAGAATCGATAAAATAGAAGCAGAAGGAGAAAAAGGAAACAACGACTGGTTCATAAGTGATGTAATAGTATCAGCAGAAAAAGCAGAAGATGCAAACTCAGGAGTTGCAGGATATTACTTTTGGATACCAACAGAGGAAGATATAAAAAGTAATAAAATACCAAGCATAGAAGAAATGACATATGTATCAGGACAAGATAGAAAAATAACAGTAAAGAAAAACGGAAGAACAACAATATTATTAGTAATAGAAGACAAAGCAGGAAATAAATCAGATGTAAAAACAGTAGCAGTAAAAAAAGACA
The DNA here is from genome assembly GCA_947624655.1 of uncultured Clostridia bacterium. Taxonomy (GTDB): domain Bacteria; phylum Bacillota; class Clostridia; order TANB77; family CAG-508; genus JAAWPK01. The sequence continues at coordinate 23,678 of CANQLH010000025.1, forward strand.
ATGAACCACCAAGAGATTTTCAAGCATTATACACAAACGTAGGACCATATAGTTTTGACATATCAGCAGCAACAACAGATGAACACTCAAGCGTAGTAAACTACAACTTCTTTGTAAACATAAATGGGGAAGATATACTAAAGGAAAGTAGTGAAGATGGAAAAGGAACAATAGGAGAGCTAGAACCAAAAAGAACATATATAGTATATGTAGAAGCAGAAGATGAAGCAGGAAACAAAAGAATAAGCACAAATATGCAAGTCACAACCAAAGGAGAAGTACTACCACCAACAATAGAATTAGAAGGAGAACATGATGAGACAAGTGACTGGTATAGAGGAGATGTAGACGTAACAATAAGAGATAGTAGTACAGACGACAGCTCAGACTTAGAAAGCATAACATACAGAGTAGAAGGAACAAATAAGTTAGACCAAAGAACACAGCAAGGAAGAAAAGTAAGTTTCCAAGCAACCAAAGAAGGAATAAGTAACGTAATAGCATTTGGAACAGGAACAGGAGGAAACATAACAAAAGAAAGTACAAAAGAAATAAAGATAGACAAAACAGCACCCAAAGTACCAACAATAGAAGTAACAGGAGCAACACCAGTAAATAATGGATGGTATAAGGGAGGACCAGTAACAGTCACAATAAATGCAGGAGAAGATGTAAAAAAAGATGGAGTAACAGATGTATCAGAAACAAAAGGAGTAATATATGAAATAACAGGAGCAACGATGAAGGCAGTAACAAATCCAGTACAAACAGGAGTACAAGAAAATATAACACTAGATGGAATAACAACAATAACAGCACAAACAGTAGATAATGCAGGAAATATATCAGAGAAATGTGGAGAAGTACAAGTAAAAATAGATGGAGTAGCACCAGAAATACCAACAATAACACTAGACCCAATAAAAGCCAATGGTTCAAATGGATGGTATAAACAAGGAAATATAACAGCCACAATATCAGCAGAAGGACAAGATGCACAATCAGGAGAATGGCAGATAGAATACACAGTAGGAGCAAATACTTATACAACAGAAGCAGGAATAACAACACAAGAGGTATTAGTAGATACAGATGGAACAACAACAATAAAAGCAAAAACAATAGACAAAGCAGGAAATAAATCAACAGCAGAAGCAACAGAAACAATAAAAAGGGATGTAACACCGCCAAGAACAGCAACATTATCAGTAACGACATATGATGAAACGACAATCACAGTGCAAGCAACAGGAGCAGATAATACATCAGGAATTGCAAGTTATGAGTTCCAATATAAGTTATCTAGTGAGACTACATGGAAAAATCATGGCTCGGCCATTTCAACTAATGCAGAAACTCAGACACACATCTATACAAATCTTACTGCAAATACTGAGTATGAACTAAGAGTACTTATAACAGATGTGGCGGGAAACCCAAATGCTGGCACGGGCATTACTCAGCTAACAAAAAAGAAAGAACTTAAAGTGGGTGATTATGTAGCTTATACTCCAGATGAGAGGGAATATGTATGGAATTGCGAAACGGCGCTTAGTTCTACATATCGCCCAATAAGCTATTTCACCGACTCCTCTGTTAAATGGAGGATCTTTGAAAAGGACGCAGATAGTATTTGTTTGATTTCAGCGGACGTCATAAAGGCAAATATTCCCTGTGAGGGTCGGTTCTGGATATAGTAACGCAGTCTACGTATTAAACGATGCTTGTAAAACCTTATACAGTAGTACAAAATTTAACGCATCCGCTAGGAATATTTGCTTGGAGGACATCGAGAAATATGTGCCGTCTGCCTACATAGATAGGCGTGAGGAAGGAGAGTATATACGAACGAATGAGTATTGGCCGGCCATTTTTCCAGATGAAAAGAATCAATCTGTTGAAGGTTCAGCTAGGGGATTTTTAGAACCAAGTGAGCAGTTCTCTTTATACACAGACATACCTGATTTGTCATTAGCTAGTACTCTAACGCTCAGCAAAAATTTCAGAAGCTATGATTGCGATAGTTGGGACACCGACCCGCTGATGAGAGAATTAATATTCTTAACTGGCCGTACACAGTACCATATAGCTACAAGGAGTATTAGGGAGCGGAGACACGGTCCCGGTGTTTTTTGGTGTGTATTACGTCACTAATATGCAGATTCGTGGTAAGGACATCTTGTAAATGTCAATATAAAATTGATAAAAAATTGCAAAATAGAATTGATAAAAAGTTGCAATGTCCATTTTCCAGAA
>CANQLH010000026.1 GCA_947624655.1 uncultured Clostridia bacterium
ATATTTTTAATTATTTTTATATCTATTTTTGTCATTCACAAAATCCAATCATTCAACAGTCTGGTGTGTGTGTGTGTACAGCCTCAAGGCTTTCAGCGTTTATCTGTTTTAGGTCTTTTTCTTTCATTCTTCTTTTACTTCCTTTTTTATACATTTTTGATATTTTTTACTTTAACATATTTTTATTCTAGCATTTTTATTTTCACTTTACAATATATTTTTTATTACATTTATATTACAATTACATTACAAAATTAACAAAATAAAATTATATAAAATTCTTTACAAAACTTCTTCTATGTATTGGACAAAGTCCATGTTCCTTTATAGCTGTAATATGATAAGCTGTTCCATATCCTTTATTCTTCGCAAAGCCATACTCTGGATAAATTTTATCATATCCTAGCATTATTCTATCCCTTGTAACTTTAGCAATAATTGATGCAGCCGAAATTGAGTAGCTTAATGCATCTCCCTTTATTATAGACATATACGGAATTCCGCAGGTATCTATACTAGTCAAAGCATCCACTAGTATAATATCTGGCTTTACTTTAAGTTCTTTTACAGAATTCGTAAGTCCCATCTTCGTTGCCTGCAAAATATTTATCTCATCTATTTTCGTTTCATCAATTATACCAACACTGTAACTAAGAGCTTCTTTTATAATTTGTTCATATACTCTTTCTCTTTTCTTCTCAGATACTTTCTTTGAGTCATTTACTCCTTCAATCATAGAATCCCTTGGCATTATTACACTTGCAACAACTACTGGGCCTGCAAGTGGTCCACGCCCTGCTTCATCTATCCCACAAATATATTTTGTCCCATCTTTGTATAAATTTTCTTCTATTTGTTTTAATTTTGTTAGTCTATTAAATTCCTTTTCAGTCATTTATTTATTATTACCTTTCAAATAACGTATATATTACTCATCATTTCCATGTATTTCAGACAATTTATGGTATGTAATTCCATCATAAGTTATTCCCTTTCCATAAGCAACATCATCATTTTCATAATCGACATAATAATTATCTCCTGTTGCTAAATTATCAAATCCCATTTCTATTAAATCAGCCTTTGATAATAAATACCATCCTTGATAATCTCCACTCTCTTGCTTTGTTCCATATAACTGTTCACCCTCTATTGCATTTTTCTCTGCAACTATCTTACACTTTCCCTGCAAAGATATTAAATCTGTTTTTACACTTTCAAATTTTGCTGTTTCCGATATGTCCATTCCAACATAAATAGAAGTACCTGCAATAATTATAAGTATTACTATTGATACTATTAATGCAACAAATGTTATACCTTTATTATTTTTTATATTCATCATTCAAAATCTCCTTTAACAAACTTCTTACTTTTTTATTATATATGATTTATTTTTTTTTATCAATAGCAAATATTGCTCTTTTTTATATTTTCTTATATAATATTTATATGAAAAGTTTAATTGTAAATAATAAATTCGATAATAAGCTTTTAAGTTCATTCCTTATGAATGAATTTCCTTGTCTTAGCCAAAATACGCTATATAAAGCTTTGAGAAAAAAAGATATTAGGATAAATGATATAAAAGTCTCTCAAAATGTTGCAGTCCATGAAGGAGATAATATAAAAATATATATACTTGATGATTATCTTTTTGGCAAGCAAACTTTAAACATTATTTATGAAGATGAAAATATATTAATTGTAAATAAAAAGAAAAATATAGAAGTTACTCGGCAATAATTCTTTAACTGATTTAGTTCAAAAAAATTATGCCAAGATTACTCCTATGCCTTGCCATAGACTAGACAGAAACACTGAAGGATTAGTTATATTTGCCAAGAATAATGAAGCCTTAAAAATATTACTTTCTAAATTTAAAGCAAAAGAAATTACTAAATATTACAAGTGCAAAGTTTATGGTATATTAAATAAAAAACATGACATTTTGAATGCATATCTTTTTAAAGATAATAAAAAATCTATTGTTTATGTAAGTGATGAGAATAAAAAAGGTTATAGACCAATTACAACTGAATACACAGTATTAGAAGAAAATATCCGTGAAAATACTAGCATACTTGAAGTTATCCTTCACACAGGTAGAACACATCAAATTCGTGCACATTTAGCATATATTAATCATCCTATAATTGGCGATCGGAAAATATGGGATTAATGAAATTAATAAAAAATTCAATAAAAAAACTCAAGACTTAGTTGCATATAAACTATCTTTTGATTTTGTAACTGACTCTGGTATTTTAAATTATTTAAATGGAAAAATTATAGAAATTTCATATTAAGTAAAAAAGAATGGGATATATTAAATAAATATATTCCATTCTTTTTTTAACTATTGCTCATCCTCATCTTGATATTCATAACTGCCACACATAGATTCATCTGGAGTGCATGTTTCGCAATCTTGAATTGGCTCAACAATTATTTGTTTTAAAGTACATTCTTCATTCTCGCAATCGTTGTACTTACAACTATTAACTGTACAATTTATTTTTTGATTTTTATCCATTTTGTTTACCTCCTAAATGTTTTTGTAATTTTATTATTTGCAAATTTTCAAAAATTATATACAAATAAAAATATTTTTATTTTCAAAAAAGTATTTTATTTTGATTATATTTGTGGTAAAATAATGTCGAATTACAAATGAAAATTTTATTTTTTTGGGGGTAAATAAAATGGAATTTAAAAAATGTGCACGTTGTGGTTGTTTTTTTGTAACAGAAGGTGATGTTTGCAGTAGTTGCATGCCTAAAGATAGATTAGATATTTATAAATTAAAAAGTTATTTTGAAGAAAATTCTAATCAATCTATCGATAATATATCTATAAATACTGGAATTAGCGTAAAAAATGTAAATAGATACCTAAATAGTGGAATTTTTCCAAATACAACATTATAAAATAATAATATTGTTTCATATTTATAATAAAAAGAACAATAAATAATTTTAAAAGCTTCGCGTAAGCGATTAACCGGAGCGTTAGTGCAGGGCGAATGGAGTAGCCTACATTGGTAATTAATATCTTGTAGGCTACGACACCAAGAAGCTAAAAAAATTATTTATTGTTCTTTTTTATTACAACAGTAGAAAAACAAATCTTATTTTCTTTTATTTATTTTCATATCCAGGTTTACCAAGTAAGCTAAACATATTTTTCTTATATTCCTCAACTCCTGGTTGATTAAATGGATTTACTCCTAAAATATAGCCAGACATACCACATGCAAGCTCAAAGAAATACAATAAATGGCCAATTGTTTTTTCATCTAACTTTTCTATATTTATTAATATATTTGGCACTTTTCCGTCTACATGTGCTTTAATTGTTCCTTCCATTGCCTTTTTATTAACGAAGTCCATTGTCTTTCCTGCTAAATAATTTAATCCATCTAAGTTATCCGCTTCTTCTTTTAAAGGAATATCTGCATTTGAATTTACAATATTTATAACTGTTTCAAATAAATTTCTTCTTCCCTGTTGTATATATTGCCCCATAGAATGTAAGTCAGTTGTAAAATCAACTCCTGCTGGGAAAATGCCTTTTCCGTCTTTTCCTTCACTTTCTCCATATAATTGCTTCCACCACTCTGTAAAATAGTGCATTTTTGGTTCATAATTTACCAAAATTTCTATGTCTTTTTTGCTTTTATATAGCAAATTTCTTGTAACTGCATATTGATAACATTCATTATATTTTAAATTATTATCTGCATATTTATCTTGTGCATATTTTGCACCTTGCATCAATGCATCTATATCTATTCCTGCAACTGCTATTGGCAAAAGTCCAACTGCCGTGAGTACTGAATACCTACCTCCAATATTGTCTGGAACTACAAATGTTTCATATCCTTCTTCATCTGCTAGTTCTTTCAAAGCTCCTTTTGATTTATCAGTTGTGACTAATATTCTCTTTCTTGCTTCTTTTATACCATATTTATTTTCTAAAATTTCTCTAAATATTCTAAAAGCTATTGCGGGTTCTGTTGTAGTACCAGATTTTGATATTACATTTATCGAAAAGTCCCTCTCTCCAATCAAATCAATCATATCAGTAATATATGTTGGACTTATATTGTTACCTGCATATAATATTTGAGGTACATCTCTTTTTGCATAATTATGGAATGTGTTAGTTAAAGCTTCAATAACCGCTCTTGCTCCTAAATATGAGCCACCAATTCCTATGCATACAAACACTTCAGAATTCTTGCGTATTCTTTTTGCCGCTTCTTTTATTCTCTCAAATTCTACTTTATCATAATTTGTAGGAAGTTCTATCCATCCTAAAAAGTTATTCATGCTATTGGGATCTTTTCTCATTATTTTATCGATTTGTTCAACTTCCTCTTTATAATCTAATATATTTTCCATACTGATTTTTGAATTTTCAAGATTTACCTTTATATTTGCCATAAGCATTCCCTACTTTCTTTTAATTAAAATCTTAAGCATTTTCCTTTATTACAGGAATAATCTGTTTTTTTCTTGATACAACACCTGGTAAAAATGCCATATTGTCTTCTAATTTTACATTGAAGCCCTTTTCAACTATATCTACTCTATCTCCTAATACTATTACTTGTGAGTTACTATTAATTATATCTGTTATTGCAAGTAAAAATAAATTAGTACCATTAGATTTCATAAAATCCTTAATTGCATTTTCTATATCTTTTTTACCTTTTAATACGTCTTCGATACATGCTGTATTTACTTGTGCAACTTGTACTTTTATACCATTTGCATCAAATTCCTTTGAATCAATATTTATTAATTCTTCTGCTGAAAAATCGCTCAAATCTGTTCCAGCTTTTAGCATTTCCATTCCATAAGTTTCTATATTGATATTTGCAATTTTAGCAAGCTTTTCTGCAACTTCTATATCTTTTTTAGTGCATGTTGGTGACTTGAATAATAAAGTGTCTGAAATAATTGCGCTTAACATAAGTCCTGCAATAGTAGAATCTATCTCTACATTATTCATTTCATACAACTCATAAAGAATTGTTGCTGTACATCCAACAGGTTTTGCATAATAAAATAATGGTGTGGCTGTTTCAAATCCAGAAATACAGTGATGGTCTATAACTTTTAAAATATTTGCCTTTTCTATTCCATCAACACTTTGTGCAAAACTATTATGGTCTACTAATATAACATTTGCTTTTTCTTCTACTTTTTCTAGCAATTCTGGTGCTTCTACTTTAAAATAATTTAATATAAATTCTGTCTCTTTGTTTGGTTTTCCTAGTCTATATGCTTTTGCTTCTGTATTTCCAAGTTTTCTTTCTAAATTTTCCATTACAATACTTGACATTATTGTATCTGTGTCAGGACTTTTATGTCCAAAAATAAATACTTTTTCCATTTTAATTCTCCTTTTTACTTTTAAATTGTTTTTGCAGTTTTTAATGCTAATTTTATCATATTATTTAATGAAGTTTGTCTTTCTTCTGTCGTCATTCCCTTTTCTTCTTTTGGAACATCTACAACAGTAAGCAAACATGCTGCTTTTTTATTTTCTCTTTTTGCGTTATAAAAAAGTGCAAATGCTTCCATCTCAGATGCAATTAGTTCTATTCCCTCTGGTGCTCTTTTTTGAATTGCGTCTTTATCTGGAATATATAAGTCAAAACATTCGTTGCAAAGTACTGTTCCTTTTACATATTGCATATTTTCTTTATGAGCAATTTCTTCTATTTTTTTGTTAAGCTCACTATCAGCATAAGCCACATTACATTTAACTCCATCAAATGTATATGCATAGTTACTCTCTGTATATGACTTATCTACAAGTATTGTATCAAGTAATTTTAGTTTTTCTGAAAATGCCCCACATGAGCCAACTCGTATAATTGTGTCAACATCATATATATGATATAACTCATACGAGTATATCCCCATGCTTGGTATTCCCATTCCATGTGCCATTACTGATATTCTCTTTCCTTCATAGTATCCTGTATAGCAGTACATTCCTCTAACACTATTTACTAACTTGTAGTCTTTTAAGAAATTCTCAGCAATGTATTTTACCCTAAGTGGGTCTCCTGCCATTATTACTGTTTTTGCAATATCTCCTAATTTTGCTTCATTATGTGGTGTCAAGAAAATCAAACTCCTTTCGTCTTTTGAATTCATGCTCATATTATATATCATAATATATACATTTTTCAAGTGTTTTACAATAAAAGAGATACATTATGCTGTACCTCTTTTCTCATAAATATCTCAATTATGGTTCTTCTTCTAAAGTTAAATCTAATTCTTTATATTCTCCGTTTCTATATAACTTTATTTTTATTGTATCTCCAATTTTATGTTCATTTTTAATATTTGTTATTTCTTCAACTTCTGTTACCTTTTTTCCGTCTATTTCAGTTATTACGTCTCCTACTTTAATTCCTGCCTTTTGTGCTGCTGTAAAATCTTCTACTTCGAATACATATACACCTTCAACCAATTTATATCTAGTAATTTCATCATCTGTTAATCCTCTACCGCTTATACCAATATATGGTCTTATAACTTTACTGTATTCAATTAATTGTTTTGTAATATCAGTTGTGCTATTTATTGGAATAGCAAATCCAATTCCTTCAACACCTGTTCCTGATAATTTCAAAGTATTTATTCCTATTACTTTACCTTCGCTATTAACTAAAGCTCCACCACTATTTCCAGAGTTAATTGCAGCATCTGTTTGTATTACTGTGTATTTTTCATTATCTGTTGTAGTTATTTCTCTATTTACAGCACTTATTATTCCTGATGTTGCACTTGTAGCAAGTCCTAATGGATTTCCTATTGCCATTGCATATTCTCCTACCTTAACATCATCTGAGTTTCCAAGTTCTGCTGGTGTAAGTCCTGTCTTTTCAATTTTAATTACGGCTAAATCTGTATCATCATCTGTTCCTATAATTTTTGCATCATATACATTGTCATCATTATATAACTTTACTTTAACAGAAATTGCATCTGATACCTCATAATATAACGACGATGAAGATGTACTTGTGCTAACTACGTGGTTATTTGTTAAAATATATCCATCCTCTGAAATAATTATTCCTGAACCTGTTGCACTTGAGCTACTTCTTCCAAATATTGAATTAATGTCATATTCAATTTCTATTCCTACAATTGAAGGTAAAACTTTGCTAGCTACTCCAATTCCTGTTTCTGAATATTCTTTTAGAGAAACTGCTGTTGCATTAACTTGATTAGAAGTTGTTGGTTCTTGTTTTGTTTCTGAGCCTAATATTCCACTATCTAATATTTGGTTTTTTATACTTGGAACTCCTAAGCAAGCTCCAATAACCAAACAGGCTCCTACTATTCCTGACATAAATGGTAATAATACACTTTTAGAAAAACTTGTCTTTGATTTATAATTATTTTCAAGACTTTTAAAAGTATAATTATTTTGATTTTCTTCCATTTTTACTACCTCCGTTAACTTTTTATGCTTTTATTTTACATTATGTTTGTGACACAAATGTGAATAAATTGTAATTATTATATTACTCTAATTTTCATTTACCTTTTTCTTTTTCATTCTTTCTTTAAAATATTTGAATCTATCTTTATTTACATCTGAATATCTTTTCGTTATTAAGTTCTTTATAAGTATTTTTTTAAGTGTTTCTTCTTTTACATCTGCAATTAATACTCCATCTTTTGCAATAGATACTTTACCAGTTTCTTCTGATACAACAATAGCTATTGCATCTGATTCTTTTGATATTCCAATTGCAGCTCTATGTCTTGTTCCTAATTCTCTTGCAATGTCTTTATCGCCTGCAAGTGGAAGCATACAGGCCGCTGCTTTAATTCTTCCTCCGCTTACTACAACTGCTCCATCATGCAATGGAGTATTAGGTACAAACACATTAACTAATATTTGAGGTGAAATTTCAGCATCTAGTGAAACTCCTGTTGCAATTATATCTTTTATTTCAATATCTCTTTCTAATACAATAAGAGCTCCTGTTTTTTCTCTTGATAATTCAAATGTAGCTATTGCTACCTTATATATTTCTTCCTTTGTTTTTGTTTCTATATCTTTATCTATTCCAAAAAACCTGGTTAATTTATTGCTTCCAAGTTCTTCTAATGACCTTCTAAGTTCTGGTTGGAATAATACAACTAAAAATAAACCATATGTCATAAATGAAGTTAATATATAATTTAAAATTGTTAATTTTAATACTGAGCTTATTGCCATAACAATCATTATTATTAACATTCCTTTAAGTAATTGCCACGCTCTTGAATCTTTAACAATTTTAAAAAGCTTTGTGAATATAAGTATTACAAGCCCTATATCAATAAAAAATACTACTAATCTTAGTGGATTCGTATATAATTCTTGAATATAAGAAATTAATATGTCCCCTAGATTATTAGTCATTCCATTTATAAGATAACTTCCCATATTTCTTTCCTTCCATTTTATTAACCTATCTAAACAGAATAAATTAGACTATATATAACAGATGCCCCAACTGATAATAACATTGCTAAAACTATTACAATTATTATAACGTTTGTAATCAATTTTTTCTTATCTATTTGTCTCTTTTCCTTTTTTTCTTTCTTTTCTTTTTTTGTCTTTTCCATTTCTTCCTCCTATATCTTATGCCTTACTTTTCTTTCTATCAATATTTTATATCACAAAATATAAAAAAATACAATATAAAATAAATAAAAACCCATATTAAAAATAAGGGCTTTTATATTATTTATTATAATAATTCTAGTAATACAATTTCTGCAGAATCTCCTCTTCTTTTACCAAGTTTGATTATTCTTGTATATCCACCATTTTTATCTTGGTATTTTGGAGCTATTTCATTGAATAGTTTTGCTGGTAAATCTACATTTTTACCATCGCTATCCTTTACTTTATTAATCTTTGTCATTATTTTTCTTCTTGCATTTAATCTTGATGGCATATCTTTTTGTCTTTTTTCTGTAACTTCTTCTTTAACAACTTTTAAGAATTCTTTGCCATTTTTACTTTTTGCAACTTCAGTAACTTTGTTTCCCTTGCTATCTAATTTAGCTCTAGTAACTTTTACTTCTACTTCTTCAAAGTTATCTTTTTCTTTTATTGCAAGTGCTATTATACTATCAGCTATTGCTTTAACCTCTTTAGCTCTAGCTTCTGTTGTCGTAATCTTTCCATTTAAAATTAAGTCAGTAGTTTGTGTTCTTAGCATTGCAAGTCTTTGAGATGTTGTTTTTCCTAACTTTCTATTTCTTGCCACTTTCTATTTCACTCCTTTATCTTCTTATTTTTTGTAATAATTTTAACAGAAATTAGTATATTGCTAGGCGTTCGAGGAAGAAATACCGGAATCGTACTTTTTGTACGATGAGGATTTTCTTTCCGATGAACAACGACGCAAGATGCTGATTTATGTTAAAATTTACTCTTCTTGTGCAAAATCAAGTCCCAACGAATGTAACTTATTTGTTACTTCATCTAGTGATTTCTTTCCTAGATTTCTAACTTTCATCATATCAGCTTCAGTCTTATTTGCTAGGTCTTGTACAGTAGAAATTCCTGCTCTCTTTAAGCAGTTAAAGCTTCTTACTGTTAACTCTAAGTCTTCTATTGACATTTCTAGGACTTTGGCTGTCTTAGATTCTTCTTTTTCTATCATTATTTGAGTATTTTTAGCAGCTTCTGATAAATCTATAAATAAAGCTAAATGTTCTGTTATAACTTTAGCGGCTAAGCTTATTGCTTCATAAGCTTTTAAGCTTCCATCTGTCCATACTTCTATAATTAGTTTATCAAAATCTACCATTTGACCAACTCTTGTGTTTTCTACTTGGTAGTTGACCTTTTTAACAGGAGTAAATATTGAATCGATTGGTAATACAGATATATCTTGATTGTCTTTTTTATTTTTTGCAGCTGTATTATATCCTCTACCTTTTTCAACTGTCATCTCCATGTTTAAATGTCCACCGTTCTGCTACTGTTGCGATATGTAAATCTGGATTTAATACTTCTATTGTTCCATCAGTGATAATGTCTCCAGCTTTAACCTCGCCTTCTCCCTCAAAGTTGATTTTAACTTTCTTTTCATCGTTGTCATATGATTTGAATCTTACACCTTTTAAATTAACTATTATTTCAGAAACATCCTCTACTACATTTGGTACTGTTGAGAATTCATGAACAACCCCATCAATTTTTATGTTTGTTATGGCGCATCCTGGAAGAGATGAAAGTAATATTCTTCTTAATGAGTTTCCTATTGTTACGCCATATCCACGTTCAAGTGGTTCGCACACAAATTTTGCATAGTTATTTTTTTCATCCATATTTGTACATTCAATATTTGGCTTTTCAAATTCTATCATTTTTACCTCCTAAATTTTTAAATACTATTTAGAGTATAGCTCTACTATTAAATGCTCCTCTACTGGAATATCTACATCTTCTCTTGATGCTAGTCTTACGACTTTTCCGCTTAAGTCTTTTTCATTTTTTTCTAACCATGCTGGAACAGGTCTTGCTTTATTTATTTCAACGTTCTCCTTAACAATCTTTCTATCCTTTTTAATTTCTCTTACCTTAATTACATCTCCTGCTTTAACTAAGTAAGATGGAACGCTAACCTTTTTGCCATTAACCTCAAATAATCCATGATTTACTAGTTGTCTTGCTTGTGGTCTTGAAGAACCATATCCTAATCTATATACAACATTATCAAGTCTGCTTTCTAGGATTTGAAGTAATCTTTCACCTGTTACTCCCTTAGTTTTTTCAGCCATTTCAAAATATTTTCTAAATTGGTCTTCTCTTACACCATAAAAAGCTTTAGTTTTTTGTTTTTCTCTTAATTGGATACCATATTCTGAAAGCTTTGCTTTCTTTTGTCCATGCTCTCCTGGAGCGTAATTTCTTCTTGAAATTGCACATTTGTCTGTATAACATCTTGTACCCTTTAAGAATAATTTTTGTCCCTCTCTACGACATATACGACATTGTTCGTCTTTATATCTTGACATGTGTTTTTTACACCTCTTTCTTTCTTAAAAACTTTATACTCTTCTTCTTTTTGGTGGTCTGCAACCATTATGAGGTATTGGAGTTACGTCTTTAATGCTACTTAACTCTAATCCTGCTGTTTGAAGAGCTCTTATTGCAGCTTCACGACCAGAACCTGGTCCTTTTACAAATACTTCTACAGTCTTTAATCCATGTTCCATTGCAGCTTTTGCAGCTGTCTCTGCAGCTTGACCTGCTGCAAATGGTGTACTCTTTCTTGAACCTTTGAAGCCAAGTTCTCCTGCACTTGCCCAAGAAATAACATTTCCTTGTACATCTGTAACTGTAACTATTGTATTATTAAAACTAGAATGAATATGAGCAGAACCTTTATCAATGTTCTTTCTATTTCTTCTAGGTGTTTTTCTTGCTACACTTTTATTAGCCATTTGGTATTAACCTCCCTTATTTTCTTAAACTTTACTACCATTAATTTGCTTTTTTTGCCTTGCTTACTAATTTTCTTGGACCTTTTCTTGTACGTGCATTAGTTTTTGTTCTTTGTCCTCTAACTGGTAAGCTCTTTCTATGTCTTATTCCTCTATAACAACCGATTTCTGTAAGTCTTTTAATGTTAAGAGCAACTTCTCTTCTTAAATCACCTTCAACTTTATAACTTCCATCGATTATTTTTCTTATACTGTTAACTTCATCGTCTGTCAAATCTTTTACCCTAGTGTCTGGATTAACTCCAGCTTCTTTAAGAATTTTATTAGAACTTGCAACACCTATACCATAAATGTATGTTAGCCCTATTTCAACTCTTTTTTCTCTAGGTAAATCAACTCCTGCTATACGAGCCATGTTTTTTAGCACCTCCATTTTTATTTTCTCTTAAATTTTTGTCTCTAAGAGATAGACTTTTAAAAAAATATATATAAACACAAATTTTGATATATTTACTAAATATTTTTTAGTAAAATACAGCCGCATCTAAATTTGTGCTAATATCTAAATTATTAAATTAACCTTGTCTTTGTTTGTGTTTTGGATTTTCACAAATTACTCTTATAACACCTTTTCTTTTAATTACTTTGCACTTTTCGCACATTTTTTTAACTGATGGTCTTACCTTCATTGTTTAAACCTCCCTTTATTTGATGGTTAACTACTGTTATTGTAGATTGTTTATTTTGCTCTCCAAGTAATTCTTCCACGACTTAAATCATATGGTGAAAGCTCAAGTTTAACCTTGTCACCTGGTAATATTTTTATATAATTCATTCTAAGTTTACCAGAAATATGAGCAAGTACCTGATGTCCATTTTCTAATTCAACCTTAAAAGTTGTGTTAGGTAATGTTTCTACAACAGTTCCTTCAACTTCTATAACATCATCCTTTGCCAATCTACTTTCCTCCTCTTATTTTTTATGCTAAATTGTCTTTGATTTTTTCCTACAATTAACTAATGTATTATATCTTATTTTTAAAGTATTGTCAATACTTTTGGTTCATTTTCTGTAATTAATATTGTGTTTTCATAATGTGCTGCTAGACTTCCGATCTTCTGTTACGATTGTCCAACCATCATCTAACTCACATATATCAGGCTTTCCATAAGTTACCATTGGTTCTATTGCAAGTGTCATGCCGTTTTTCTATTCTAGGTCCACGACCTGCTTTCCCATAATTTGGGATTCCTGGGTCTTCATGCATTCCACGACCAATTCCATGTCCTTGAAATTCCTTTACAACACCAAATCCATTCTTTTCGACAAACTCACCTATTGCATGTGATATATCTCCAATTCTAAAACCTGGTTTTGCAAATTTAATTCCTTCGAAGAAAGCCTTTTTGGTCACTTCTATTAGCCTTTCTGCTTCTTTGCTTGCTTTTCCTACTATAAATGTTCTTGCTGCATCTCCATTATATCCATTTTTTAAAGCAACTAAATCTATACTTATAATATCTCCATCTTTTAAATGTACTCTATCACTTGGTATACCATGTATTACTTCATCATTTATTGATGCACAAATTGTGCTTGGGAAATCTGGTACACCCTTTTCATAGCTTGGATATCCCTTTTGGGCAGGAATACCACCGTTTTCTCTGATTATCTTTTCAGCTAATCTATCTAGTTCTCCCGTTGATATTCCTGGTTTAATTGCTTTTTCCATTTCTTTATGCACAAGAGCAACTATTCTGCAAGCCTCTTTTATCAATTCTATCTCTCTATTAGACTTTATTTCTATCATTTTACTTTTTTAACCTCTCAGTAAGCTCTCTTGCTACATCAGTTCCCATTCTATTTATTTTTACACTTACTTCATAAGTACATAGAACTCCTTTTTTATCATAGAAGTCTATAATTGGCTGTGTTTGTTTAAAGTAAGTGTCAAGTCTGTTATTCATAACTTCTTCATTATCGTCTTTTCTTTGCATTAATTTGCTTCCACATTTATCGCATATTCCCTCTTGTTTTGGTGGATTTAATTTTAAGTTATATATAGTTTTACATTCACTATTTTCGCAAATTCTTCTATTTACAACTCTTTCTATTAGTTCCTCTCTTGGAGTTTCTAGATTTATTGCAAGCTCTATTTTTTTGCCATGTTCATTTAAGAATTTATCTAGCCTTTCTGCTTGTGCAGTTGTTCTTGGGTAACCATCTAAGATTACTCCATTTGCTAAATCTGGCTCATTAAGTCTTGCCTCTATAACTTTTATTGTAAGTTCATCTGGAACTAACTCTCCACGAGAAAGATAGCCTTCAACTTCTTTTCCAAGTTCTGTCTTTTCTTGTATTGCTTTTCTAAATATATCACCACTTGATACTGTTGGCACATTTAAGTTATTTGAAAGAATACCTGCAACTGTACCTTTACCTGTACCAGGTGCTCCAAGCATAATTATTATCATATTTCTTCTCCTTTTATTTAATTTACAAGTTGGACAAGAATTGTTATTTGGCTAGGCGTTCAAGAAAGAAATACCGGAAGCGTACTTTTTGTACGCTGAGGATTTTCTTTCGCAGAACAACAACGCCAAATGGCAATTATTGTTCAACTTCTATTCTAGGAAGCCTTTGTAGTGACGCATAACAAGTTGTGACTCTAGTTGTTCTACCATTTCTAATGCAACACCAACTACGATTAATATTGATGTACCACCAAATGCTATATCAATACTTGTAAATCTAAGTAACATTGGAATTATCGCAATTATTGCAAGATAAATTCCTCCAAACCATGTTATTTTTGATATTATTGATGTTAAGTAATCTGTTGTTGGTTTTCCTGCTCTTATTCCAGGAATAAATCCACCATTCTTCTTTATATTATTTGATACTTCTGCTGGGTTAAATGTTGCAAAAGTATAGAAGAATGTAAATGCAACTATTAATATCAAATATACAATTGCATTTGCTATTGTGTATCCAATTGGAACACCAGATGATGATGTTGCAATCGAGAATTTATATAGTGATGCTAAAAATCCTGTCTGTGTTGCAATATTTGTATTAAACATTGATATTATCATTGCAGGGAATGTTAAAAATGATGATGCAAATATTATTGGTAATACTCCTGCCATTGCAAGTTTCAATGGTATGTGAGTATTTTGACCACCATACATTTTTCTACCTACTACTTTTTTAGCATATTGAACAGGTACTCTTCTTTCAGCTTGCTGTACAAATACAACTGCTGCAACTAAAATTAGTGTACCAATTGCAATTCCAATTGCTGTAATTAATCCAGTTGTAGAAAATCCTACTACTGTAAACATCAAATTCCATATTGTTAGTATTGCACTTGGAAGTCCTGAAACAATACCAACAAAAATTATTACTGAAATTCCGTTACCAATGCCTTTACTAGTAATTAAATCTCCTAACCACATAAGCACTGATGTACCTGTTATTAAAGATAAAATAACAAGTGCTCCTGTTAAGAATGAATTATCTACGAATATTCCTGAGCTTCTGTATGATAGATATATTCCTAATGCTTCTATAAGTGCAAGAATTATCGTTAAGATTTTTGTATATTTATTTAATTTTTCTCTACCTGCTTCTCCTTCTTCTTTAGAAAGTCTTTCAAGTGCAGGTATTACCATAGCTAATAATTGAATAACAATTGATGCTGTGATATATGGGCTTATGCTCATTGCAAATAATGAAAATCTTGAAAAAGCTCCTCCTGATATTAAATCTATTAAACCTGTAAGTCCATTTGAAGCACCAAGTGCTGCTCCAAGTGCAACACTGTTTACACCTGGAACTGTTATATAGCAACCTAGTCTAAATATTACGATAAGTAATAGTGTATATAATAACTTTTTCCTTACGTCTGGAGTCTTTATAGCGTTTTTTATTGTTTGAAACAATTAAACCACCTCAATCTTTCCGACCTGCAGCTTCGATTTTTTCTTTTGCTGTTTTTGTGAATCTTTTTGCACTTACTTCTAATTTTTTATCTAAACTACCAGTTCCTAATATTACTATTCCATCATTTATTTTGCTTATTATTCCTTCATTCATTAAACTTTCAGCTGTTACCTTTTCAGATTTAGATTTATTAAGCATTGTTAATGTAACTTCTACATAATTTTTTGCGTGAATATTTGTAAATCCTCTTTTTGGTAATCTTCTATATAATGGAGTTTGACCACCTTCGAAACCACGTCTTACTCCTCCACCTGATCTAGCCTTTTGTCCTTTATGACCTCTACCAGATGTTTTTCCAAGTCCAGAGCCAACACCACGACCTACTCTTGTTCTTGATGTTTTCTTTACTGCTGGTTTTAATTCACCTAGTTTCATTCTTTTCACTCCTTTCTTACATTATTTCTTCAACTTTTTTACCTCTTTTTTTAGCAACTTGTTCAACTGTCATCATATTTGTTAAAGCGTTTATTGTAGCATATACTACGTTTCTTGGGTTATTTGTTCCTATAACCTTTGTTCTTATATCTTTATATCCTGCAAGCTCTAATACTGGTCTAACACTACCACCTGCTATAACTCCAGTACCTTTTGTTGCTGGTTTTAGCATAACTCTTGCACTTCCAGATTCTCCTATATATTCATGTGGTATAGTTGTTTCTACTACTGGAACTTCTACTAAGTTTTTCTTAGCATCTTGGATAGCTTTCTTTATAGCGTCTGGTACTTCTGCTGCTTTACCATTACCTACACCAATGTGTCCATTTTCATCTCCAACAACTACAACAGCACTAAATCTAAAAGTTCTACCACCTTTAACAACTTTTGCAACTCTGCTAATGGCTACTACCTTCTCTTTTAATTCTAGTGTATTATTTTCTTCCATTTATGAGATTTCCTCCTTATTCTAAATTTTATTTGTTTTAAAACTCTAGACCACCTTCACGTGCTGCTTCTGCAAGTTCCTTAACAACACCATGATAAATATATCCGCCTCTATCAAAAACGACTTCTTTAATCTTCTTTTCTGTTGCTCTCTTTGCAATTAGAGTTCCAACTTCTTTAGCAGCTTCTTTATTACTGTGTTTTGTCTTTACTTCTTTATCTAGTGTTGAAGCTGAAACTAAAGTATTTCCTGCTACATCATCTATAATTTGTGCATAAAGATTTGTATTGCTTCTATATACACATAATCTAGGACGCTGTGCAGTTCCAGATATCTTATTACGTACACGAACGTGTCTTCTAACTCTTTCAAATTTTCTATTTGTCTTTGAAACCATTTCTTACTCCTTTCTAACTATTTAATCAAATCAAAAGCAAGTATTGCTAGGAAAGCCAGGCAAATAACCGGAAATGTACTAGCTGTACATTGAGGATTATTTGGCCGACGCTTGACAACGCAAGACGAAGCTTTTCATTTGATTATTCTATTTTTTACCAGTCTTACCTTCCTTACGTCTAATAACTTCATCAACGTATTTAATACCTTTTCCACGGTAAACTTCAGGTAATCTCTTTGTTCTTATTTCTGCTGCGATTTGACCTACTAATTCTTTA
The DNA here is from genome assembly GCA_947624655.1 of uncultured Clostridia bacterium. Taxonomy (GTDB): domain Bacteria; phylum Bacillota; class Clostridia; order TANB77; family CAG-508; genus JAAWPK01. The sequence continues at coordinate 17,062 of CANQLH010000026.1, forward strand.
TCTATACCTTTAACTATTATTGAGTTTGGATTAGGTACATCAAAAGAAATTCCTTGTGGTGCTTTATATATTACAGGATGAGAATAACCTAATGTTAAATTTAAGTCATTTCCTTGTTTTTGTACTCTGTAACCAACACCATTAATTTCTAGTTCTTTCTTAAATTCGTCTTTTACACCTATTACCATATTGTTTAATAGACTTCTAGTTAAACCATGTAGACTTTTTGAATCTGTTTCATCATCAGGCCTTTTAACATGAATTTTTCCTTCTTCTACTGAAACAGTTATTTTAGGATGTACATCTTTTTCTAAAGTTCCCTTTGGTCCTTTAACTGTAACATGACTTCCTTCTACTTTAACTTCAACGCCTTCAGGTATTGTAATAGGGCTATTTCCTATTCTTGACATTTTATATTCACCTCTTTATTCTTAGTTTTTATTACCATACGTAAGCTAGAACTTCTCCTCCAAGTCCTGCCTTTCTTGCTTCTTTATCTGTCATTATTCCTTTTGATGTAGATACTATTGCAATTCCTAAGCCATTTAAAACTTCAGGTAAATCTTCTTTTGATGCATATACCCTAAGTCCTGGTTTGCTTATTCTCTTAATTCCTGCAATAACTCTATTTCCTTTTTCGTCATATTTTAGAGCTACTCTAATTGTACCTTGAACATCATTTGATATTTCTTCAAATGATTTTATATATCCTTCTTTAAATAATATATCAGCAATAGCAACTTTCATCTTTGATGCAGGTATATCAACTGTTTTATGTTTGCTACTATTTGCATTTCTTATTCTTGTTAACATATCAGCTATTGGATCTGTTGTATTCATTTTATCCTCCTTTCAATTTTACCAGCTTGCTTTTTTTACACCTGGGATTTCACCCTTGTGAGCTAATTCTCTAAAGCATACACGGCAAATTCCATATTTTCTAATATAGGCATGTGGTCTACCACATAATTTACATCTGTTATATTCTCTTGTTTTGAATTTTTGTGGTTTTTGTTGTTTGCTAATCATTGATTTCTTTGCCATAATTTTCTCCTTTCATTTAATTAATTCTTAAATGGCATTCCTAATAGAGTCAATAATTCTTGAGCTTCTTCATTGCTTTTTGCTGTTGTTACAAAAATTATATCCATACCTCTTAATTTATCAATTTTGTCATACTCTATTTCAGGGAATATTAATTGTTCTTTAACTCCCATTGAGTAATTTCCTTTTCCGTCAAAAGAATCTTTTGATACTCCTCTAAAATCTCTAACTCTTGGTAATGCAACATTAAATAGTTTATATGCAAATTCATACATTTTTTCTTTTCTTAATGTAACTTTGCATCCTACATTTGCACCCTCTCTTATTTTAAATGCTGCTATTGACTTTCTTGCTTTTGTTACAATTGGTCTTTGTCCAGTAATTAACTCTAAATCATGCATAGCATTATCTAGTGATTTTGGATTTTCTCTTATATCTCCTAATCCTATATTTATAACTATTTTATCAAGCTTTGGAACTTGCATAATAGTTTTATAATTAAATTTTTTCATTAATGCTGGAACTACTTCTTTCTCATATTGTTCTCTTAATTTTTCCATAAGGACTAAATATCCTCCTTTCCATTACTTAATATTATTTTAATTTGCTTCCGCATCTTTTACAAACACGTACTTTTTCATCTTTTTCTATAACATATCCTAGTCTTGCAGGTTTACCACATTTTGGACATACCACGTTTACTTTGCTACTATGTATAGCACATTCAACTGGTATAATTCCTCCTTCTTCTCCTTGCTTTCTAGGTTTTACATGTTTTTTTCTTATATTTACACCTTTAACTATTACTTTTTCTGTTTTAGGTATAACTTCTAAGACTTCTCCCTTTTTGCCTTTATCATTTCCAGATAAAACACAAACTGTATCACCTTTTTTTATTTTCATATTCTTATTCACCTCTTTAATTTTAATAATCGCATCTAGTGAAACGAGGCAAAAGTGGTATATTGCTAGGAAAGCTAGCAAAAAATCTTGATAGCATACTTTTTGTATGTTGAAAGATTTTTTGTGACGCTTGACAACGCAAGATGCCGCTTTTCACTCGTTTTTTATAGAACTTCTGGAGCAAGTGAAAGAATCTTCATATAATCTTTCTCTCTTAACTCTCTTGCTACTGGTCCAAATATACGAGTTCCTCTTGGTGTACCATCTTCACGAATTATTACTGCTGCATTTTCATCAAATTTAATGTATGAACCATCTGCACGTCTTACACCTTTTTTGCTTCTTACTACAACTGCTTTTACAACGTCGCCTTTTTTTACAACTCCTCCTGGTGTAGCATCTTTAACAGAAGCAACTATTATATCTCCTATATTAGCATATCTTCTATATGATCCTCCTAGACATCTGATACACATTATTTCTTTTGCACCAGTATTGTCTGCGACTTTCAATATACTTTGTTGTTGTACCATTTTGTTTGTTTTCCTCCTTCCCTAAAATCAAATGAAAATCTTCGTACTGCTTCGTCAAACTGCGGTCAAATAATCCTCGATAGGCATTAGCCTTATCTGCGGTTATTTGCCTTGTTTTCCTTGCATTACTCGCTTTTGATTTGATTTTTATTAAAAATTAATGAAAAACTTCGTTTTTGATTAATTTTTTATTCTACTTTCTCAAGTTATTTTGCTTTCTTAAATTATTCTGCTTTTTCAAGTATTTCAACAACTCTCCATCTTTTTTGTTTAGATAAAGGTCTTGTTTCCATTACTTTTACTTTATCTCCAATATTGCACTCATTATTTTCATCGTGAGCTTTTAATTTATATGTTCTTTTCATAGTCTTTCTATAAGTACTATGTCTAACGCTTGTTTCAACTGATACTACTACTGTCTTATCCATTTTGTTAGATGTAACTGTACCAATCATAACTTTACGAAGATTTCTTTCCATAAGATTTATTCTCCTTTCTTAGCAGTTTCTAGTTCTCTTTGTCTTAGTACTGTATTTATTCTAGCAATATCTTTCTTCACTTCTTTTATTTTCATTGGATTATCCAATCCATTTGTTGCTAGGCTAAATCTTAATTTAAACAATTCTGTTTTTAATTCACCTAATTCTTTTTCAAGTTCTGGTGAAGACATTTCAGTTATTTTATTAATCTTCATCATTATCACCACCTACTTTATTTTCTCTTGCTACGAATTTTGAACTAACTGGTAACTTATTTGCTGCAAGTCTTAAAGCTTCTTTTGCAACGTCCTCTGTAACACCTTCAATCTCAAACATAACTCTTCCTGGTTTAACTCTAGCTACCCAATATTCTGGAGCACCTTTTCCTTTACCCATACGAGTTTCGGCAGGTTTCTTTGTTATTGGTTTGTCTGGGAATATTTTTATCCAAACTTTGCCTCCTCTTTTGATATAACGTGTTAAGGCAATACGTGCAGCTTCTATTTGATTAGATTTGATTAGTGCAGCTCCAGTTGCTTGTAGTCCGTACTCTCCGTCTGTAACAGTTGTTCCTCTTGTTGCTTTACCTCTATTTCTACCTTTTTGCATTTTTCTATATTTTGTTCTTTTTGGCATTAATGGCATTATTCTTCTCCCCCTTCTGTTTTAGTTTTCTTAGTAGGAAGAACTTCTCCTTTATATATCCAAACTTTAACACCTATTTTTCCATAAGTTGTATCAGCTTCATAAAAACCATAGTCTATATCAGCTCTTAAAGTTTGAAGAGGTATTGTACCTTCTTTATAAAATTCTGTTCTTGCCATATCAGCTCCTGCTAATCTTCCTGATACAGATGTCTTTATTCCTAAAGCACCTGCTTTCATAGCTTTAGCCATTGCTTGTTTCATTGCACGTCTAAATGATACTCTCTTTTCTAGTTGTGCACATATACTTTCTGCAACTAATTGTGCATTAGTATCTAAATCTTTAACTTCGATGATGTCAATTTTAACATCTTTTCCTATCATTTTTTGTAATTCTGTTTTTAATGTTTCTACTAAAGTTCCACCTTTTCCTATTACTAATCCAGGTTTTGCTGTATAAACATTAACTTTAACTAATTTAGTAGTTCTTTCAATAACAACTTTTGAAATACCACTAACAAATAATTTTTTCTTAACATATTCACGAATTTTGTGGTCTTCTACTAGGTAATCTGAATAATGTTTGTTATCTGCATACCATTTTGAATCCCAGTCTTTAATTACACCAATTCTTAATCCGTGTGGATGCATTTTCTGTCCCATATTATATAGCTCCTCCTTCCTATACTCTTTCCTTTAATACTATTGTTATATGACTTGTTCTTTTTCTTATTCTTACTGCTGAACCTTTAGCTGCTGGTCTAATTCTTTTTAGAGTTGGACCTTGATTTGCATAGATTTCAGCAATATATAGATTTTCACTTTTCATATTGTGATTGTTTTCAGCATTTGCAATTGCTGATTTTAATAGCTTTTCAATAGTTTCTGATGCTATTTTAGGTGTAAATTTAACAATTGCTAACGCTTCATTTACATCTTTTCCTCTTATTAAATCTGCAACAATTTTAACTTTTCTAGCTGAAATTCTTGCATATTTAAGAGTTGCTCTAGCTTCTAAGTTTGCTACTTCCTCCATGATTGCTAATCCTCCTTAATTTTTATTCTCTAATTTTTAACAGTTGATGACTTTTCTCCTGCATGACCTTTGAATGTTCTTGTAGGAGCAAATTCACCTAATTTATGTCCTATCATTTCTTCAGCAATATATACTGGCACATGTTTTCTACCATCATGAACTGCTATTGTGTGTCCAACCATTTGTGGATATATTGTTGATGCTCTTGACCATGTTTTTAATACTTCTTTTTTACCTTGTTCGTTTAAAGCTTCAATTCTCTTTAATAGCTTAGGTTCAACAAAAGGCATCTTTTTGCTTGATCTTGACATATTTTCTAATGTCCTCCCTTCTATTATTTTCTTCTCTTAACAATAAACTTATCAGAATTCTTGTGTTTTGCTCTTGTCTTATATCCGAGTGCTGGTTTTCCCCAAGGAGTAAGTGGTCCTGGACGTCCAACTGGTGCTTTACCTTCACCACCACCATGAGGGTGATCTACTGGGTTCATAACGCTACCTCTAACTGTAGGTCTAATTCCCATATGTCTCTTTTTTCCTGCTTTTCCTAATTTAACATTTTCGTGGTCTGTATTTCCTATTGTTCCAATTGTTGCTCTACATCTAACTGAAACTAGTCTCATTTCTCCTGAAGGTAGTCTTACGTGAGCATATTTTCCTTCTTTTGCCATAAGTTGTGCCTCTTGACCTGCTGCTCTAACCATTTTTCCACCTTGACCAGGATTTAATTCAATATTATGAATCATTGTTCCAACTGGTATGTTTTCAATTGGCATACAATTTCCTGGTTTGATATCAGCTTTTTCTCCTGATACTACTTTATCTCCATTTTTTAATCCAAGTGGTGCAAGTATATATGTCTTTACTCCATCCTCATATTCAATTAGTGCTATGTTACTACTACGGTTTGGATCATATTCTATTCCAATTACAGTAGCTACCATATCGTCTTTTTGACGTTTAAAATCAATTATTCTGTATTTTTGTCTATTTCCTCCACCTTGATGTCTAACAGTTATTCTTCCATATGAGTTTCTTCCTGCATTTTTCTTTTTCTTTGCAAGTAAAGATTTTTCAGGAGTCTTTTTTGTTATTTCTTCAAATGTAGATACTGTCATGTTTCTTCTTGAAGGTGTATAGGCTTTGAAATGTTTCATTCCCATTTTTATTTCTCTCCTTTATTGATTATAATCGCGGATTTTTTCCTACTCCGCATTGCAGATATTATTTATTATCCGAGTATTTTCTCGATATTTCTGATTTGTTTTCTTTAGTAAACGAAGCAAAATTAGTAGATTGCAAGGCAGACGAGTTTGAAATTAATGAGGCGTGCTTTTGCACGTTGATTTAATTTCAAATGAAGTCTAACGAAGCAAGCTGCTGATTTTCATTCGTTTACGCTCCCATGAATTCGTCAATAGTATCCTTATACTTCTTAGATATTTTAACTTCTTTTCCACCTTTTGATAAATAAGTTTTATCAGATGGATTTGTATCTATTGTTACTATTGCTTTTTTCCAGTCAGGTGTCATACCTGTATGAGCTCCCATTCTTTTTTCTTTTCCTTTTACAGAAATAGTATTAACTTTTAATACTTTAACTCCGAAAAGCTTTTCAACTGCATTAGCAATTTCTATTTTTGTAGCTTTTTTATTAACTTCAAAGGTATACCTTCCATTTTGTATTTCGCTACTACTTTTTTCTGTTACTATTGGTGCAACTATTATATCTTCTGCCTTCATTATGCGTACACCTCCTCTAGTTTTTTGATTGTATCTACTGTAAGTACAAGCTTTGTATATTTTAATAAATCATAAACATTTATTGTATTTACTAAACTTGTCTTTACTCCTTCGATATTTCTTGCTGATTTTTGAACATTCTCATTTTTTTCTGGTAAAAGTATAAGTGCTTTTCCTTCTACTTTTAAATTATTTAATGCATTTACCATATTCTTTGTTTTAATTTCTTCGAATGCTAATTTATCAACAACTACTAATTCGTTCTCTAAAACTTTTGAGCTTAATAGAGATTTAACAGCTAATCTTTTTTCTTTTTTATTTACTTTATATGTGTATGAACGTGGTTTTGGGCCTAATGCTATACCACCTTTAATCCATTGTGGAGCACGTGTACTTCCTTGTCTTGCTCTACCTGTTCCTTTTTGTTTCCATGGTTTCTTTCCTCCACCAGAAACTTCTGCTCTTGTTTTTGTACTTTGTGTTCCTTGTCTTTGATTAGCTAAATAATTTACAAGTACACTATGAACTATTGTCTCATTTGGCTCTATTCCAAATATTTCTTCTTTTAAGTCAATAGTATTAACTTTCTTTCCTTTTATATCATAAACATCTATTTTTGGCATCTAACTTTCCTCCTTTCCCTACATTATGCTGTCTTTACTGACTTTTTAATTTTTAGTATTGCACCTTTTGGACCTGGTACACTACCTTTAACTAACATTACATTTTTATCTAAATCAACTCTTACTACATCTAAGTTTTGAATAGTAACAGTTACATTTCCCATATGTCCTGGAAGTTTCTTTCCTTTGAAAACTCTTCCTGGCGTTGATGTTGGTCCCATTGAACCTGGTCTTCTATGATACATAGATCCATGTCCCATTGGTCCTCTATGTTGGCTATGACGTTTAATAACGCCTTGGAATCCTTTTCCTTTTGTAGTTCCTTGAACATCTATTTTATCTCCTTGTTCAAAAGCATCTACCTTTATTTCGTCTCCTACTTTCGTTTCTTCAGTAGAATTTACTCTAAATTCTCTTAAATGTTTTTTAAGTGCTAATTTTGATTTTGCAAAATGTCCTTTTAAAGGTTTGTTTAAATGTTTTTCTTTAACTTCTCCAAATCCTAATTGAATACTGTTATATCCATCTGTTTCTACTGTTTTGATTTGAGTAACTGTACAAGGACCTGCTTCAATAACTGTTACAGGAATAACTAATCCTTTTTCATCAAATATTTGTGTCATTCCTACTTTTTTTCCTATAATTGTCTTATTCATTTTTAAATCTTTCCTCCTAACTATTGGCTGATAAATAAATCAGCTTGGTTTTAAACTATAACTTTGATTATAGTTTCATTTCTATGTCAACACCAGCAGGTAACTCTAATTTCATTAAGCTATCAACTGTTTTTTGTGTTGGGTAGAAAATATCAATAACTCTTTTATGTGTTCTCATTTCGAATTGTTCTCTTGAGTCTTTGTACTTATGAGGACAACGTAAAATTGTTACTACTTCTTTTTGTGTTGGTAATGGAATAGGACCTGATACTTTAGCTCCTGTTCTTTTAGCAGTATCTACTATCTTTTCAGCAGACTGTTCTAGAATAACATGATCATAAGCCTTTAGTCTTATTCTAATTTTTTCACTACCTGTAACATTGTTTTTTACTGCCATAGTATAAATTCCCTCCTTTAACAATAATGATACCTTGGCAAGTTTAAAACGCATCCTGGTGTTTCCACCTTATCTATTAAATAATCCCAAGTAATTCTTATGTTTTCTTGGGATAAGCGTTTATTTAATAAAAACTTATCGCCTTGGTCTTAGCCACGACATGCTCTGCAAAAGTTCCCTCCATTCCTTACGCGTTGTAAAGATGTAGCCACATTTTGCTTCATCGCAAATTTTCGTACTTGAATATTATACATCGCTTATAGCCGTATGTCAAGCACTTTTTGTAAAATTCTATAATTAAGTTTATAATAATTGTTACTACTCAGCCCTAAGAATAAAGTTATCCACATAAAAATAATAGAAAAGCAAATAAAAACACAATAAATC
>CANQLH010000027.1 GCA_947624655.1 uncultured Clostridia bacterium
TTTTAATTATTTTTATATCTATTTTTGTCATTCACAAAATCCAATCATTCAACAGTCTGGTGTGTGTGTGTGTGTGTACAGCCCCAAGGCTTTTAGCTTCTTCGTTATTTATTTTCATTTCTTTCTTCCTCTTTTGAGTTTATTTTTTACTTTTCCTAAGTATGTGCTTATTATATATTTGTGCTTTCCATTTGTCAATGAATTTTCTTAATTTTTTAATATAATTTTCTTTTTTAAATATTCAAATTATATTGTATCGTTTAAGCAACTTTTATTCCTGTATTTTTTACTTCTACTACAAAAGGGGTTTCATCATTTTCATAGTCTGAAACAGTAATAATATGTGGCTCTATTCTATAATCTATCCCCTTTCTTAATATCATTAGCTTTACTTCTTCATCAAATGTATCTGTTTTTATATCATCTGTAATTACCGCTATATCAATATCACTATCTTTATGTTGTGTTCCTTTTGCATAAGAGCCAAATAATATTATTGCTACTACATTGTAATTTGCTTTTACCACAGCAATATATTTATCTACTATTTCAGCTATTTCTTTATTTACTAAGTTTCTTCTTTTAACATTTTTTCCAGCCATAATTTTACCTCCTTTATTTTTACCATTTGTTCTTCTGTATATTCATCAGTACATTTATTATAAAATGCTCTTTTGTAATCATCATATCTGGTACTTAAATTAAATGTAGTTATTTCATTTAAAATTGCTTCTTGCTCTTCTGTTAATTCTAAATTTATTTTTTCTGCTAAATATAATAAATCGTGTGTTTTTGGCGCATGTGGTGTTTCTTTATTATTCTTTGCATATAATGCTTTTAATAATTTTTCAATTACCATTTGTCCAAAAAACAAGCAATAATTATTTTTCTTATTACTAAATAATAAATTCATTACATTATAATCTTCATTAGAACTTTCAATCCAATAATTCATTAAATCTATATTATTCATAAATTCCCTCACTCATAAATATATTAAGTTATTACATTTTTATTATATCACTAAAATCAACTCTTTACCACCTTTTATTCAATTTTTATAAAAAAGTAACACAAAATATATCATTAAATAGTTCAATTTTAGGTTGCTTTTCATCATTTTTATATATTTCCATCAATTATTTTTTATGTCTTTTTGTCTATAATTTTGCAAAATTTCGTACATTTTTAATTTCATCTTGCACACTTTGTTTTCTTTTAATACCATAATCCAAATATATATTAATACAAAAAAATATGCAAAATTACAATATGTTATACAAATATATGTAGCCATAACTGTAAGAATAGCTGTCATTATATTTGATATTATATTTGTGTATTTTAAAGAAAAAACTCTTCCCCCAAAAATATGTAATATGTGTTTTAAAATTCTTCCTCCATCTAATGGATATATCATTATCATATTAAATAAAAAAATTAATACATTTGTATATATTAATAAGTTAGTTTCTATATTAAATATTAAAGGCCTCTTGCTTAGCAAAAATACTATTATAAATATTACATTTACCATTGGGCCTGATATAGCAATTATTAGCTTTTTTATTGTCAGCAAACTCGCTTTAAGGATTTTTTTATTATAATTATTTATATCCATCTTAAAAGACACTGCAAAACCTATTGGCATAATGCACAGTTTTTGTATCTTCAGTCCTAAAAGCATTCCACATATCATATGTCCGAAGTTCGTGCAAAAAGGCAAAGAACATAAGTAATAAATAAATTTCTATTTCTCCACTTAGGCAAAAAAATAAGACAAATATAAAAACTTTTAAGTTAAATTTTATCTGCAATTTGAGCTACCCCTTTTCATTTAAAAGTTTAATATTAGTCTTGGGTCTATACAAGTATCATTTATTCTGATTTCAAAATGCAAATGCGAACCTGTTGCATTTCCGTGTTGAACCAACCTTTGCAATTTCTTGTCCTTGTGTAACTTCTGCTCCGAACTGGTACTAATAGTTCACTGCAATGTGCATATACTGTCTTTATTTCTCCTTCTTCTATCATTATATAATTACCATAACTTTGTGAATTTCGTGATATTACAACTTTTCCCTTAGTTGATGCAACTACTGATGTCCCTGTATTTGCTCCTATATCTATTCCCTTATGATATGTAGATACTATGCTAGATGTTGCTTCTCTTGTCCCATATTCTGAAGTAACATAGCCTGTTGTGGGAAGTATAAAGGAATACTCACTCTTTATTCTATCAGTTTCACTAAGTTCAACTGAACTTATTTCTTCTTGCCCAGTTGTTTCATCCTCTCCGCTTCCGGATTTCTCCTCCTTGTGCATTTGACACTTCTGCATTTGTTTGTATTGTTTCATCTTGATTTTCTTCTTCACTACTATTTTGCTCACCATTCTCTTCTTGTTTTTCATCCTTTTGTTCTTCTGTGCCTTGCTCCTGATTATTGCTATTTTCTTCGTTTTCTTGGCTTTCTACATTTTGTTCCTGAGTTTCAGTATTTTGTTTTGTTTCTGCTCTATTATAGAAAATATAATTTCTTACTGCTTCTATTACTGTATTATAAATTGAAGCAAAATCTGTATCATAAGATATAAGATTTTCAGTCTTATTTAATGTTGTCTCGGAAAAGCTATAATTTGTTGTATTTATTAAATAAAATATAAAATACATTAACATACATATAGTAATTTGCAAAGCTAATTTTTTTAGTAATCTAAAATTTCTTGTTTCATTAGATACATTCAAAGTTGCTCTTTTGGTTCTTTCCCTTAAATCTTGTCTTCTTGCATAAATTTCTTCTGCTCTTCTTATTCTTTCATCTTGACTTAAAAGCCTTTCCATTTGTTTTTCCTCCTATAATTAAAGCTTATGTTTATATAACATTTATATGTTTTGGAAAAGCTTTTTAGCACATACCTTAATTAACTACACACATAATTATCCCAATTATTGTTGTTATACCTAGTAATATACTAGATACTTGCAATTTTTTATATTTCACTTTCATTTTAGCAAGACTCACTTTATTTTCTTTTGGTTTTTCAATATTATTTATATAGTCATGTATTATATACTCTGCTTCTCTAACTGCCAATTCATAACTTCCGTTTGACTGTTCCTCAAATTTATTTGCATTTTTATTTTCTATGGTCTCTTTCTTTTTCACATTGCTATTATTTTTAAGTATTACTATTGCTTCATCAACAATATTTGATGGCAAGTCTTTCAATACTATAATATTTTTCATTTGATTTGTATCCATCTAACCTATGTACCTCCTTGTATTTCTCAATCTAATATAATTATTACCATATTTTGAAATAATATACAAAGGCACAAAATTTAAAAAGAAATATAATATTTTATTTGCAAGAGTTGCGTAAGCGATTAACCGGAGCGTTAGCGTAGGGCGAATGGAGCAATCTACATTTAAACTTTTCTTTTGTAGATTGCGACACCAAAACTCTAAAAATAAAATATTATATTTCTTTTTTATTAATTATATTTATATTCATTTATCTTCATAATTCTTTCCTGATGCAATAATAATACTTATATCATCTTGTTTATTATATTTTGTGATTATATCATTTGAAAAAGAAGCAATTTCATTAGATAATATAATTGTTTTACAATCATTCTTTATCAATTCTTCTATTTTTTTGTCTGTATTTTCTGGTTCTTCGATATCATATACATCAAAGCCTAAATTTTTGAATACTTTAAAACTTTTTGTATCATTTTTTGTTTTAAGCCAAGATACTTTCATTTTTTATCACCTAAAATTAGTATCTTTAATTTAAAGTTTTTTATACTGTTTTAGTTCTTCTAGCATAATTTTTTTTATATTAATTATATCTGGGAAAACTAGTCCTTTATTTCCTCTTCTAACCAATTCAAAAACTTTGTATGCTTTTGTTTTTGCTAAAACAGTAAAAGGTACTTTATAACAAAAGTACCTTTCTAATTATTTGTTCACCTACTTATTTATCACTTATATCTCAAAGCTATGCCAATAGGGTGGCAAAATACATTTGTTATTAATATTATACAGTCTTGTCAGCGTTTCTGTCAAGCATTTTATAATATTAATCATTATATTATATGTGAATTTTCTTGTTTTACGCATCCATTTTATCCCATAAAACAACTTTATTATTTTTCATAGTTTCTTTTACATCTATAATCCTTTGATTTGATGAGCCTCTAAATCTTAGGCTTGGATTTTTCAAGTCTTCGACAAATTTACCATCTACAACATAATCTATATATTTTAATAACTCATGTGTTGTTTCATTTGTCTTGTCCATTCCATTTAATACTTGCTCATCAAACAGAAACCCTGTGTAGCACCATATCTTTTTGTTAGGATATAATTCTTTTGCCTTTTTAACAACAGGAAGCAAGCCCTCTTGATTTTTAAGTTCTAATGGCTCTCCTCCTAATAATGACAATCCATTTATATAATCTGGTTTTAGTGCTTCCATTACTTCATTTTCTTCTTTTTCTGTAAATTTATTTCCATAATTAAAGTCCCAAGCTTCTTGATTAAAGCATCCTTTGCAGTGATGATTACATCCACTTACAAATAATGATACACGTACACCAGGTCCATTTGCTACATCACATTTTTTTATTGTTGCATAATTCATTTTTTATTTCTCCTTGTCTTTATTAAAATTTTAAATAAAATCGAAATGATACTAATTGCTTTAAGTATTCATTTCGACTTTATATTAGAATGTATTTTTTATAAGTGTAATACTCTTGATTTTATTTCTTTAGTCTTTCCTTCATTCCAGAAATTCTCTCCTAAATATCCACAAGTACGTCTAACTACATTCATTTTGCTTTTATCTTTATTTCCACAGTTTGGGCACTCCCATTCTAAATGGTCATTTATTTTTATTTCTCCATCAAATCCACATACTTGGCAATAATCTGATTTTGTATTAAATTCTGCATATTGTATATTATCATATATGAATTTAACAACTTCTTCTAATGCATCTAGATTATGTCTCATATTTGGAACCTCTACATAAGAAATCGCTCCTCCACCTGATAATTTTTGGAAATCACTTTCAAATTTTAATTTATGGAATGCATCTATCTTCTCTCTTACATCTACATGATATGAATTTGTATAATATCCCTTATCTGTTATATCTTTTATGCTTCCAAATTTCTCTCTGTCTATTTTTGCAAATCTATAACATAAGCTTTCTGCTGGTGTTCCATATAGAGAAAATCCAAGTCCTGTTTCCTCTCTCCATCTAGTTGTTGTATCTTTTAAATGTTGCATTACTCTTAGACCAAATTCTCTTCCTTCTTCTGTTGTATGTGATACACCTTTTACAGCTTTTGTCATTTCATATATTCCAATATATCCAAGTGATAATGTTGAATATCCACCCTTTAGTAATTTATCAATTTTTTCTCCCTTTTCAAGCCTTGCAATTGCTCCATATCTCCAATGTATTGGGCTTACGTCAGAAGATGTACCAAGAAGTGCATAATGTCTGCACATTAAAGCTTCTTTGCAAAGTTCTAGTCTTTCATCTAATAACTTCCAGAACTTTTCTTCGTCATTTCCTGCAATTATTCCAATTTGTGGTAAATTTATACTAACAACACCTTGATTAAATCTTCCTTCAAATTTATACTTTCCATTTTCATCTTTCCAAGGTATCAAGAAGCTTCTGCATCCCATTGGACTAAATACATTTCCTTCATAATTTTCTCTCATCTTTTTAGCTGAGATATAATCTGGATACATTCTCTTTGAAGAACATTTTACAGCTAGTTTAGTTAAATAATCATATTTTCCGCCCTTTAAGCAGTTATGTTCATCTAGAACATATACTAATTTTGGAAATGCTGGTGTTACATATATACCTTTTTCATTCTTAATTCCTTTATATCTTTGTTTTAGAATTTCCTCAATAATCATTGCATTTTCTTCAATGTATTCATCATCTTTATCAAGATTTAGGAATAATGTTACAAAAGGAGATTGTCCATTTGTTGTCATTAATGTATTTATTTGATATTGAATAGTTTGAACTCCTGAACTAAGCTCTGCTTGTAATCTTTGCTCTACTAATTCATTTATCATTTTTTCTGATAATGAGCCATCCTCATTTAATTCTTCTATTTGTTTTCTGAATTTCTCACGACTCTTTCTTAAATATTTGCCTAAGTGTCTTATATCAACTGATTGTCCTCCATATTGAGAACTTGCAACAGATGCAATTATTTGAGTCATTACTGTACATGCAACTTGGAAACTCTTTGGTGTTTCTATCATTTTTCCATTCATTACAGTTCCATTATCTAACATATCACTTATATTTATTAAACAGCAGTTATGTATTGGTTGTAAGAAATAGTCTGCATCATGGAAATGTAAAATACCATCTTCATGTGCTTTAGAAATCTTTTCTGGAAGCAACATTCTTTTTGTTAAATCTTTTGAAACCTCTCCTGCTATTAAGTCCCTTTGTGTAGATGCAATTGTTGCATTTTTATTTGAGTTTTCTTCCATTACATCTTTATTAGAATTTTTAATTAAACTTAAGATTGATTCGTCTGTTGTATTTTGTTTTCTTATTAATGCTCTTGTGTATCTATAAACTATGTATTTTTTTGCTAAGTCATATTTTCCAATTTCCATTAATTTTTGTTCGATTATATCTTGTATGTCTTCAACAAGTATTCTCTTTTTGCCTAAATCCTCTATATAGTCAATAATATTGCCTATTTCTTCCTTACTTGCTTTTTCTTTTCCTCTTACTTCACTATTTGCTTTTTCAATAGCTGTTAATATTTTATCTTTTTCATATTCAACAGCTCTTCCATCTCTTTTTATAACTTTCATAGTTTTCCTCCCTTGTTTAATTTCAGGTTTATTATATATTTACAATCTTTAGTATTTCTGTTGCATTTGCAACAACCTTTTTGACTAATTTTTGTTTCAATTCTCCGGTAAGGTTTTTATGAATTATTACAAATTCATTACAAATTTAATACATAAATATTATATATTTTTTATTTTTGCTATAAGTGTTCATATTACTGTGTTTTAGCTCTTAAGACTTTTTTTATTTTTTAAAATTTATGTTGCATTTGCAACAATGTTGTGATATTATTTTGTCATTGGAGGCAAACTATGAAAAATAATCTTGAAATATCGCAGTTTACAAAGGACTTTTCTTCTAATTGTTCTAAAGTTCAAATAAAAAATTTTGAAAAAGGAGAAACAATAACTACCTTCTTAGTAAATCGTAATCAATTCTGTATATTAATTTCTGGGATTGCAGACCTTGTAAGATACGACTATAATGGAAATAAAACTGTTACTGAACGTTTTTCAGATAACTCTATTTTTGGCGAGATATTTTACAAAATTAACACTAATAGTGAATTCGTTGTAGAAGCTAAAGATAAATGCAAAGTTTTGCTTTTCTCTTATGATGATATAAATCAAAAATGCAAGGCACATTGTTCTTTCCATCAAAAACTTATTGAAGCTTTTCCAAATATCTTAATTTCTAAAATTTCAGACTTGACCTCTAGGGTAGAACTATTATCTAGGAAAAGTACTAGAGATAAGCTTCTTGGATATTTTAATTTGCTTTCTAAGGAATACGGCAAAAGCTTTACTTTGCCTTTTTCTATTACAGAACTTGCCAATTACCTTGTTGTTGATAGGAGCTCAATGAGTCGAGAACTTGCTATTCTAAAGAAGGAAAACTTTATAAAACAAGACAGAAATAAAATAACTTTACTTTATTAAAACTTACAGGACAATGAGTTATTATAATTCGTTTGGAAGTAATATATTTAATTTACGAAGTGACGCGTAGCATGGGAGCGAATTAGAGAATGTTGAAGCTTTGCTTCATACATTCTCTATGAGACGACCAACAAGGAACGAGTCAAATTAAATATATTACTTCCAAACGTAGGTAAAAACTTTTTTACTAATACATGTTTTGTAATTATTAAACCTTTAATCTTTCAAAAAAGTCTTGAAATATTCATATAATAATTATATAATTATCAAAGTTAATAAATGGGGGTTAGAAAAATGCCAACAATAATTGAAGATATTAAAAAATATAATACTATCCATTTCATTGGTATTGGTGGAATCAGCATGAGTGGAATTGCTGAAACTTTAAAGAATTTAGGAGTTCATGTAACTGGAAGTGACTGGAGTAAATCAGAGATAACTGATAGGCTTATTTCTGATGGAATTGATGTAACCATTGGTTCTGATTTAGAAAAAATTAAAAAAGCTGATTTAGTTGTATATACTGCTGCAATCTCTAAAGATGATCCTGAACTTGTAGAAGCTAGACGTTTAAATATTAAAACATGCGAAAGAGCAGTATTTTTAGGTAAACTTACCAGTGCTTTTAAAGATACTATTGGAATTTCTGGAACTCATGGAAAAACAACCACTACTTCTTTAATATCTTTATGCTTTATTAAAGCGGGTCTTGATCCTAATGTTCAAGTAGGTGCTATTTTAAAGCAATTAGATGGAAATTATAGAATTGGAAATAGTGATTATCTAATACTTGAAGCTTGCGAATACGTAGAAAGCTTTTTACACTTTCATCCAAAAGCAGAAGTAATTTTAAATATAGATAATGACCATTTAGATTATTTTAAAAATCTAGACAATATTAAAAATGCATTTATTAAATATGTCAAATTGCTCCCTGATGATGGCATTTTAGTTTTTAATAATGATGATAAAAATAGTATTGGTTTAGATAAATATACTAAAGCTAAAACTATAACTTTCGGTATAGAAAATATTGAATCTAACTTTGTTGCAAATAATATAAAATTTGATAAAAATGGTTTTGCAAGTTTTGATGTATATAAAGATAAAGCATTTTTTGATAGCTTTACTCTTTCTATTCCTGGTATGCATAACGTTCTAAATGCTTTAGCATGTATTGCATTATGTAATAGTTATAAAATTCCAAACTCAGCAATTAAAGATGCTTTTTCTACATTTACTGGTGCTAATAGAAGACTCGAATATAAAGGTTCTTTTAATAATATAGCCGTATATGATGATTACGCTCATCATCCTACTGAAATTAAAGCCACTTCATCTGCCTTAAATAAAAAAACATTCAATGAATCTTGGGTGGTTTTCCAACCTCATACATATAGCAGACTAAAAAATTTACTTGATGATTTTGCAGAAGCTTTACTTGATTTTGACCATATAATACTTGCAGATGTATATGCTGCAAGAGAAACAAATACTTTTAATATTTCTTCAAAAGACTTAGCTGATAAACTAGTTTCTCTTGGCAAGACTGTTCAATATATGCATGACTTTAATACAATAGTAGATTTTTTAAAGAAAAATGTTAAGAAAAATGATATTATATTAACACTTGGTGCAGGTACAGTTACCGATATAGGACCAATGTTATTGAAATAATAAATGAAATGAAATAAACTAAAAAAAGAGAAGTAACTTATATTAAAAGAACAGGATATATTAAATTTTCTTCACACCTTGCTGTCGCAATCTACAAATTTTTGTTAAACAAAGTAGATTGCTCCATTCGCGCTTCGCTTGGTCGCTGCGCGGTGTCTCGAAAATTTAATATATGCTGTTCTTTTTAATTGTATCCCTTATGCTAGAAGACTTTTCATTCATTCTAATGCTTGTTTTGCCATAATTTCTGCAAAAACTGCATACCCCATAGTTACATCATTCACAATTACATGAGTTAAAGCCCCGCACCAGCTTACCATTTTGAATTATTGGGCTTCCACTCATTCCTTGCACAATTCCACCTGTAAGGTTCAATAATTCTTCATCTGTTACTCTTATTACCATACTTTTATTATCTATATTATTATTCAAATATATCTTTTCAATTCTTACATCATATTCCTTTGTTTTACCATTTTCAAGAGTTGATAAAATAGTCGCATCTCCAACCTGAATTTCATTTCTTAATGCAACTTCCATAAGATTATTCTTATCTATAAATAATGCAGATATATTATTTAAGTGCCCGTATATTCCATATGGTGTATTTTTATATATGGTTCCTATTGTAGGTTGTCCTTCTATTGAGCCCTGTATTTTGCCTGGTTCTCCATCTTCTCCCTTAATAATTGATAAAATATCTGCAGTAACCACCTCTCCTGATGCAATATCAATTAATTCCTCTGTATCTGCATCAACAATGCCATGGCCTAAACTGGCAAATTTCTTAGATTTTGGTTCATAAAAAGTTGCTGTTCCAACACCTGCTGCTGCATCTCTTACCCATAAGCCAATTTTATAGGTGTTATCATTTGCTTTAATTGCCTTCATTGTTGTATTTAATATTTTTCCATCTCTTATATATGTCACTGCCATATCTGAGCCTTGTGATTTATTTATTTGCTTTGTAAGCTCATAAGTTCCTGTAATTTCATTTTCATTTATTTCAACAATCACATCTCCTTCTTCAATTCCAGAGCCTTCATAAGGTTTATATTTATTGCTATCTGTTCCTGAAATTTCGGACATTCCAACAACTAATACTCCATTTGTATAAAGCTTAACTCCTATTAAATCTCCAATAGGAACAACCTCTACATCTTCTATAACATTTACACTAATTTCTTTTACTTTTTTTCCAAGTACTTTTACACTTAAATTTATAGTTCCTGTGCAGTCAAGCTCCTGTGTATTTTGAGCTTCTGCTGATACAGTAATAGTCTCATAATTATCAATTTTTTCTATGTTTGGATTACTCGTTTCTTCTGTCTCAATATTAACTCCAAATATTGTATTAAGCTTTAGAGTTTCCCCCTCAAAAATTATAATGCTATCAGGAAGATTGTCTATATCACTCACATATATTAATAATATGCTAAGAATAATTAATATGAAAAATATTGATATTTTCTTAAAAACTTTTTTCATTTTGTATCCTCTCATCTTCTTTGTTTTTAATAGTATAACCAAATTTTCATAAAAAAATAAAAGATTCAAAAAAATTTTTAAATCTTCTATTCTACAAATTTATTATTTTTGTTCTTTACTACCATTTACATAGTCTGATAATCTAACTAGTCTATATTTTTCTCTTGCTAAGGCCGTATAAAATGCACGTAATTTTTCATTGTTACTTACACCATCTAAGCTCGCATCAGATGCATTTACCATACAATAGTAACACGCATACTCCCTATGATTATCATAATATTGATTGGGTTGTGGTACTCCTAGTATCATCACTTGTTGTCTTTGAAATTCTTTTCTATTAAAGCCGTGTTATATTACTTCCTTCTATATGTTCGCACCCTATCCTATGGTAATATACATCATCATCATCATCATCTCCAATAAAATACAAGCTTTTGTTATCTACATACAAATTATTTTCTGTACTTGGTAATATTACATAATCATTATATACTGCAGTTCCAAGTGGCAAACCTTGAAGAAAACTTATAATACAAACATTATTTAATATTGTATCCCAATCAAGTGGAGTTAACTCAGGCATTTTAAAATCCACTGACGTTACACTCCTGTATATCGACATACTCTGTACTAAATTATTTGTTATTGTATTTTTAATTACCTCTATTTTTTCATCATTAAAGCTTGACTCAGCACCTTGAATTGGTGAATTATTTTCATTTATATATAAAGTTTTATATATTTCACTATCAGAATTATTATTAGTTATATCTATTATTTTGCCATTAAACCATTTTGTAAATTCAGATGCTTCCTTATAATATTGATATGCATTTATTGTTTGCTCTTCTGGATTTGTGTCTGTAACACCAACAGGAGTAACTCCATAATCATAATCTCTCCTATTTCTTTTTAAAGTTTCTACATTTCCTGTTTCCTTTATTGTAATTCCATTATATTTTATTGTTTCAGGCAATTTCACAGTTATCGAACCACTTGAATTATATTCTCCATCTTTTGTATTATAATCTTGTTCTCCTTTAACATATAGTCCTATCGTGCTATCTTTATCTTCGGTAAGCACCTCAAGATAACCGGCCCTTGATTCAAAAGATTCATTATCTAAATCATAATAGTAAACTGCTACATAGTTATCTAAAGAAAAGTTTATGACCATTTTTTTATTGCCATTTCTGTATTCTTTTGTATAATAAACATATGGCTTTAATGAATGAGAAAATGTCCCATTTTCTTCATCTCTTGTTGGAGTATATATATAATATCCATCATTCAAAGTGAAGAGTATTGCTGGGACATTAGACATTATGTCTGATTTACTTGCTCCATTCATTCCTAAATTACTTGCTAGACCTGATGAAAATATATTAATAGCAGCTTCAACATCTCTTATCATTGAATCTGATAATGCTGAATATTTATTATTTGTGCTATTATACTCAAATGCAACTATTGCATCATGAGTTGCATCAACGAGTTTATTATCATATGAAGCTTGTAATGTAGCAGTATCTACTTGATAACCAATGTAGACAGATAATATGATTATTAATGGCAAAGCAATTACTACAAATATTATTATTAAATCCTGTAATCTCATATCTTAAGTTTTCTCCTTTAAAAAATGTCTTTACCCTATAGTTTGTACTACACTAGAATAAAGACACCATTTATTTTTTGATTTATTTTCTAACTTCCTGTAACTACAACCATTCCAGATTGAGAAGCAACAATGCTATATGTATTGTTTCCTGTTAAACTATAAAAGAAGTTCTTTAATGTTTGAGCTATTGTGAGATTAGTATTAGATACAGTTACTGTTATTCTGTCTCCACTCTTTAGTTTGTATTTTCCTTTTCCATCATTATCTTCTAACGCTTTCTCTATTTGTGATGTATATTCTGAATAGTAAATATTTTCGCCAAGCTTGTCATCATCAACACTTTCATATTTTTTAGAAGGATTTTCATCTAAAATTTGTGCTTCCATTAATACATCATATGTATTTCCAGTTGTACCAAGTTTTGCATACAATCTGTCATAATTTTCATTTGTTATAACACCTGTTTTGCGAACATTATTAACAAATTCAGATACAGCAGTCTGAACTGAAAGTTGTGCTATATCATCATTTCTATCTGCAATAGACATCATAGGAAAAATGAATATAAGTATTGCTGCTAAAAATATTCCAACTATTGTTGTTAATGTTTCTCCTCCCATAACTTCCTCCTTTTATACTAATCTTTAAATCTCTACATATACAATTTCTCTTTTTACTGGTGTCATTATTTCACCAAAAGAAAATAATTTGTCCTCTCCATCATCACTTTCTATATAACTGTTTCTATCTATCTCAACTATATATTCTGTAAACTTTGAACTTGCAAACATATTAATTAAGCCAGCTTTATCTCCACTTTTGGGTGGTATATGATTTCCTGGTGCTGTTTCTTCTGTTCCTTGGTTACCTATATCGCTTGAATTAAAATAAACCTGTATTCCGAGATAAGTCTGAGTCAATTCTTTGTGCAGTCCATCCCATATTACCAGCCCAATAGCAATAATATCTTCTTCTTACAGTATCACTCGTTTTTTGTTCATATATGCTTTTAAATAAGTCTGTTAGTTTATCTATAGTATCTATATTACCCATGTTAACTGTATGTCCTGATATTTTATTAGAAGATTCATTAACCTTGGTAAAGATACCTCTAAATTCATTAAAAAAATTTTCTTTTTCTTCGCCTTCGTCAGTTAAACTTGGATTTGGCAATTTGTCCCAATTATTGCATATTACCTCTGTATCTAGGTCAAATCTTGCAACTATTTTTCCACTTTTATTAACTATTGTTACGCCATAATTTTCTTGTGAATATCTATATAGCACTGGAATTATATCATTCATAGTAACTATTCTGTTTCCATTTCCATCTACTAATTCCTCATACTCACTTGAATCATAATATAAATAACTATTTGTTCTGTCTGTCTCTGAGACTAACACTCTAGAAACTTCCCTTGCTTGTGATGTCATATTAAATACAATTACTAGTCCTAGCAAAAACACAAATATTCCAAAAGCTAATTTTAAAGCATCAGCAGCACTTTCCATAACCTAGAACATTCCTTTCTAGCAATATTTACAATTACGAGTTTTGTATATCAATAGTATCAACATAACCATCATCATCACTATCTGATATCGTTACCTTATAGCTAGTCGTAGATTTAGCAGCAGCTTGAACAGCAGAAGCAGTAGTTCCTAATACTCCAGTTACACTTACCTTATGATCGTCAGAAGAAGCATTACTTGAAATCATTTCATTCATCAATGATTTTATAGTTGATCCTTTTTGCTTACCATTATATTGCGTAAATTTAGAATTAAATGCTGATATTGATGTTCCTTGCATTTCCTCTTCCATTCTTCCTGTTACATCTCCTGTTGAATTCATTACCATTATTCCTAAACTAATTAATATTATTGATATTAAGATAGCTCCTGCAATTATTAGAGCCTTTGATGCATTCTCCATATTAAAATTCCTCCTTTAAATTTGACTTTTGTTTATATATTATATTTTTAACATTATTTTATAATAATGTCAATATTAAAGACTTTAATTTTATTAAATTTCTAATTGCTTTACGCATATTTTTTTTACTTTATTTTGTGAATTATATTCTAAATTTGTACATTCAAATTGTGTTACACCAAATCCTGCTATAAAATCAGTTAATCCTCTTTTTTCAAGGTTTTCCATTTGATATACAACTTCTTTTATATTGTCTTTTTCATCTTTTGATAAAAAAGTTATTTCTACTTTTACAGACGAATTATCATTCTCAATATAAAAGCCATTTTCATCTTTTGGTATTCCATTTATTTTATTGATATCAATAGCTTTATTAATAATTGTAAGAACATCAGCTCCGTATAAGGTTTTACCGTTCATATTTATTAAACTGTGCATTATATTCTGAAATCTCTGCCTTTTTTTTATTATTATCACTAATACTTACAAGGACAACTGTTAATACAATAATAAGCACTAATATTACAAAAACAATAGTTTTTTTCACTTTACCTACCTCATTTAATTATAACATGTAATTTGCTTTTATGCAATATCTTTCGACAAATTGCTTATGTTTTTTTTATATAGATTGTTCTAATTCTTCCCCATTCGTCATAATAACTATTATTTATAATGCATTCAAATCTTTCATCTTTAAACTCTGTAAGAAATTTTTCATTTTCATTCACTAAATTTTTTGCAGCATTAGCATTGTTGTTCCAAACTATTTCTACATCATCTTCTGGATTATTTTTATTCCATTCTATTATATAATTATTTATTGTAACTATATCTTGTGCTGTTAGACTTTGATTTGTATATTTTTCAAACTGACTATTAAATTCTTCAATTTGTTGTTTTGCAACTCTTTCATCATAAATTCTCGAATTACCAGCAAAAGTGGTTAGTTCATATACAAACATTGCAAAAATAACCAGCCCAATTAATATTCCTCCCGCCATAATGAGGGCTTTTGATGCATTCTCCATATAGTCCTCCTAAAATTAATTATTTTTTAGTTCATTATATTTGTTCAAAACTTATTTTCTTGACTCTACCCGAAGCATTATATTCGGTTTTTTTACATTTAAAAGTTCTTCTTTTAAAATCCGCAAGTGCACGATATGTAATTGTATATGTTGTTGTTGTTCCAAATTTAAAACCGCTCTTTTTTACTTTCATCAATAGATTTTCCCAAATTTTCATGTACATTTCCATCTTTGTCTTCATAATCTGTTCCATTAATTAATACATTCTTTAATAGATTTCCATTCTCAGATAAAGTATATTCAGTATTACCATCCATAGACACATTATATGATGGCTTTCTATCACCTGTTTTCTCATACCTACGCTCTTCTGGTTTAAATGTATATATCTCTATATAATCCCCAAAATCTTCCTTTAATTTTATTTCTATATCTACATAATATTCACTTGAGCTGTCATCTTCACATTTATTTCTTTTGTTATTATCTATTGCTTTATTTAATGCACTAATTACATCAATTCCATACATTAGCTTTTTATTATATGCTTCAAAGCCTTTATTATATGCTATAACTTCTTCCTCAAGAGTATTTCTGTCTGTTTCTGAAACAAGCATGCCTACTTTTCCAAACATATAATAGAACAATGAAATTACAATCATTCCAACTAATACTCCACCTGCAATAAGCAATGCTTTAGATGCGTTCTCCATACTTAACCACTGTCCTTTCTGATTATGTTTGTTAATACAAAAATTTAATTACTCTACTCTGTCTAAAGTATTTTTATCTTAAAACAAGTGTTACATCATAGTTCCCATCTGATTCATAGCCGAACCCATACTTGACAAACCAACAACTACTAATGGAGCTATTAAATAACCTACAAATAACACAACCATTGGGGCAAATCCTATAACTTTTCCTATCATTCCTTTTCTTGATATTAATCTTTCATTTGATGCTTTTCTTTTTTCTTGATAATATTCTCTTTCTGTATCTAGCTCATCAAAAGCCTCTCTAATTGGTATCTTTTCAACTGCTGCTTGAAGACTCTCTACTATTGTAATTAATTGTGGATATGATATTTCATTTTTTAATGATTCTAAGGCTTCCCATGCACCACTTTCATAGTTGTTTACACATCTTGTTATTGGCTCTTTAAAAATATTAGCGTACCTTTCTAGCCATTCTAGTATCATTTCAACATTAACTCTCTCTATTTTCATCAGCATAAGTATTATGGTCTGATATTGCATTACTTCATCTTCCATTTCAAGTTGTCTTAAAATCTTTTGGAAGAAAATTAACCACGTAGGAAGCATATAACCCGCTGCTGAGAAAACTAGAGCAATAAGAACTTCAAACCACTTTATGTATTCACTATTAATTGTTTGTAATTTTGTATAAATTCTTTCTGCAACTGCAGTAATTTCTTCATCTGTTGCATCTCTATAGTCCTTTGACTTCTTTACAGCTAATTTAATTTTATTTACTGTAACACTTGTATCTCCTCTAAACATATCCAAAAAGACATTATCTGAGTTGGTTACAACCATTGCCTCTTGCTCTTGCTTTTTAGACATAGAAATTAAGTTAACCTCAGACGTAGGGCTTGAATAAACATAATCAATAGCTACTTTATGAATTCTATCCATTAAAAATAAAGAAGCAATAAATACAACAATTGTTAACGTAATTTTTGATACATATATCCATTCTATTTTATCACTTGATGCAGCATCTTTTAGCAACTTTATTAGCTTTTTATATTGTTTTGTTCCCTTTTTTGGTATAAACATGTCAACAATATTCTTAATTACTGGTTTTTTATATAACTTTTCCTGCCACGGATTTTGCGTATTTTTTACATTATCTTTTGTAGATGTATCTTTAACTTTTCTAATTAATACATAACATAAAAATGTCAAAATAACAATTCCAATTTGTACAATTAATCCACCTGTTCCATTATAAAATGAACTTGTAAAACTAAAGTTTGATAAAGCCCAATTTTTAAGTATTTCAATAAAAAGAATTGGTGCAATAGCTATAAATGATAAGCTCTGAAATACATAATCAAGTTTGTCTCTCTTTAATATTTCGATTTGCATTTCCTGTGTTATATTATTTAAGTTCTTTAAATATAGAGATGCCCCATCTGATGTCTTTCTATCTCCAAATTCTCTTGTTAAATACGATATTCCTGCAAATTCTTTTAAATAGCTATTTGGTGCAATATCATAATACTTTTCTAGTTCCTCTTCAGGGTCATCTGATATAAGTATCTCATATATTTTTTCTCCCTGTCTTGATACTTCTAATTCGTCATTTTGCGATACCTGATATATAGCTTCCTCAACCATGTTGTATTCATGATAAGCATGTCTAATTTCTGAGAAGAATTCTACCTGTTGTTTTAGAAGTTTGCCATCTAACTTTCCAACCATTCCATCAATTAATGTTTCTACCATAAATAACTCAAATATAAGTAATATAGACATAAGTAAAAAATTGTGTTTTGTTATAGCTACAATTAAGATAGTTAATATAATAACTCCAATTAATGTTTTAGTTAATATAGCTGATGCCTGCATTCTAGTTTTATATTCATCTTCTATGTTTATTATTTCAAGCTTTCTTCTTAATTTAAGTAAATATCTTTTTACTCCTGGTACTTTTACATATATCACATATAGTTTTTGATATACTATTTCCATAGAAAAGCCACTTGTCTTTGTGGTTTTTCTTAATTCTTTTAGGTATTTTCTTTCGCCTTTATTTATTGCTTTATTATAAATTATAAACGCTACTATAAGTATGACTAATCCAGCAACTGAGCCACCCATTAAGTATAAAAGCATTTGATTTGACATATTTTAAAGCACCTCCTTTGTTCCTATTTTTCTACTTTTGTTTTTTTAGATACTTTCTTTTCTGTTTTTTTATCATTTATTGGTTCAACTCCACCATATCCATCTTTTATTTTTACTTGCCAATTTTCTTCTACAAATTTGTCAAAGGCTTCAATATCGTTATCATCCATATTGTTTCTCATTTCTATTAAGTTTTTGTCAGAAATTTTATTTGTTATAACATATTCATCATCAATATATTCAAGTATATTTACATATCTATATGTCTCTCTATCTGTTATCTTTGTGAAATAATGTGTTGCATTATCCATAAATTTATCAAGTTTTCCTTCGAGTGTCTTTTCTTTTCTATGGTCAAATGTATACTCATTTTTATTTTCTATTGGTATACATTCTGTAACTCTTTCTATGTATCTTCTTCCTTTAAAGTCTTTTACCAAGTGTATATCAAAGTTTAAAACTTGTATAACTTGCTCTTCTGCTGTTTTCTCATCTGTAAATACACCAGTTCTTAACATTGAGTTTCTTAACGCTGTAACTAAGTTAGGGAAAGTCTTAGCATGGTGTGTAAATAATGTAAATTTAGATGCAACTTGAGCTGCTTGTATCATCCAAGATGCAACTGGGTCTGTCGCAACCTCTCCTATGATGTTTACGGAACCATCGGTTTTCTTTTGAACATCTAGTCCCTCTTGTCCAGAAATTGTTTCTGTTTCTCTGAATGACAATATATTTCTTGTTGGATAAATTTTTCTTAAGTGTAACTCGAATGCAACCTCTTGAACCCTTATGTTCATTGTTTCATATATATTTTCTATCATTGCCATAAGCATTGTTGTTTTACCACAACCTTGCTCTCCTGTAAGTGATATTATTCTTGCTCCTTTTACTAAGAATTTTAATAAGTCTATTGCTTTTTCTTTTCCTCCACATGTTATTATTTGTTCTAGTGTTGCACGTTTTACGTCGAATTTTCTTACGAAGAATGCCCATGTCTCAGAAAATGATGGTCTAACAACAACGACACGTGAACCGTCCTTCATTTCGTTAATTTTATAACCATTTGAGTCTGATAATTGTCCTGGGTTATTATATTTATATATATTTTGGCAAACCCTTTTTAATTCGCTTTCTGTTCCAAAACTTAAAAATGCAAGTCTTATTGATTTACCTTGGAAGAATATCCAAATACTGTCACAAGCTCTTGGTACTTTGTTTTCTAGAATTTGGTCTAGATAATCTCCATCTGTTTGTGCAACTTGGCTTAAAAAGCTTTCTGGCAATCCAGATACACCACCAGAAACACCATCTATATTCATGTCTCTTACTTCATCAATGCTACTATATCCTTTATATGCTTGGTAAATTCTTTGTGTAACTATATTTAGTTTATCTGCAAAACTTAATACCAAATTTTCTTTTTCATATATATCATTAATTTCTTCAGATGTTATAACATAAGAAGGTTTAGCTTCTCCTGCTATGTATTTTAAAGTTGCTAAATTATATTTCTTTATAATTTCTGTTAATGCTTCATATCCGAATTGTTGCTTATACATATATATTAAAATATCAAATTTGTCTTGTGGTGTTAATAGAGATGGAATATCAAAAGGAATTGCTTTTGATATATTTGTTTCATCTGTTCCATACTCTTTTGATAATAAATCAAATATCAATTCTTTAACATATTGTTTATCATTAACATCTCCATATGTGCAACCTTTTAATGCTTTTTTTAATTCGTATTTCTTTGCTTTTCTTCTTTGTAATTCAGCCTCAGATAAACCTATATCATATAAGTTTATCTTTGTAATTTCGTCAAGTCTTTTTTTGATAAACTCAGTCATTTTCTCTATTGTATATGTTTTATCATCAACTTCAATTTCTTCTTCGACTTCTTCATTTTTTCTTGCATTCAATATTTTAACAACTATAAATCCTGCAATTACTAATACTAATAAAATCGCTAGTATATTAAATAAATTCATATTAGTATTCCTCCTTTTTGTTTATCGCCCCATCATTCGTATTTCTTGTATTTTAAGATCAATTACTTCAGCTGCTCTTTTTAACTCGCTTATAAAAAATGCATTCTTATCTTCTATTCCTGATAATTTTCTAATTCTCGGATTTATAAATAAATCAGCTACCGTTCCTTCTTGTACAGCTTCAGCATAAAGAAGATTATATGGAACAGATAAAATTTCTTTTCTTTCAGATAATTCTCTCGAAAAATTTTTTAAAGAATATTTTGATTCTCTATCATATTTGTTCATTAATGTTAAAACACTCTTATTAGGAAATTGATGTTTTAATTCTTTTACCTTTTCAATTTCTGAAGTTTTTTGTTCCATATTTAAAACAATTATATTTGATGAATTTAATATATCTCTTGTTGCTCCGCCTTCTAATCCATGGTTTAAATCTACAAATACAACGTCATAATAGGCATTAGAAACATTTATTATATTTTTACAAGTTGCATATATTCTATCATAATCTATTCTTTCACATCTTGGTCCAGATAGAACTTCTAACCTATCTTTATAAATCATTTTTGTAAATGTAGGGATTATCTCTGGATTAATTCTGTTTGCTGCAACCATTTTAGCCATTGACTCAATTCCGCCTTCAAGTTCCATTGAATTATTCTTTTTTCCAAATAATTTTGTAGCAACATCATCAATTCCAAAGGCTTGTCTTATGACATTGTCTTTATACCCTGTTGACATTAATAATATTTTATAATTATGTTCTATTGCCATATGTGCAGCTATTGCAATTGCTGAATGAGTCTGTCCTATTTTTCCTGTATTATCATTCCAAAATGTAACTATTGCCATACTTCTATACTTCCTTTTCCATTGTTTTTATTATTCTTGTAATTTCATTTAGTGAAACTTCTTCATTTAATATAAGTGAAGAAAGATAATTTAAGCTTTCTAAATAATGTTTACTTAATCCTTTAATTTTAATACTTGCAGTAGCTTGATTGTTCATTGAAATATTATAATTTTTATATTCTATTGGAAAGTTTATAATATTTTCCTTCCACTTTACTTTGCAATTTCTTGTTAAATAATCTAAGTATTCGTTTTCTTCTCTGCTCATTTCATTTGTATATATAATTTTTGTAACATCGATTGTTTCGCTACTTGCTTCAAGTACTTCTAATCCTGTTCTTAAAGAATAAAGATCAAAAGCTGTTACGAAATAATATTCATCATATGTGCTTGCTTCAAAGTTATCATAGGCTTCTGGCGTATCTATGTCAACTAAGATCATATCATACTCTATTTTTTCTTCTTTGCTACTTATATATTGTTTAACTTCATCCATACTATCAAATCCAACTGCTACATCAAAACCAGCAAATTCTGTTATATATGCTTGGGCTTTGTTTATTGTTGGTACAATGTATCTTGTTTTTTGTATTATTGTTGTATCAATCAATAATACCTTTTTCTGCATTCTTGTTAAAATCTTTGCCACATAAAGTAACATGTCTGTCTTATCGTATCCGCCTAAAAAGCCAATCCTTCTCATTCTTATATCTCCAATCTTTATATAATCATATAACATTGTAAAAGTAAAGGCTTATTGCTTTTACTTTTACTTAGGTTTTGTTAATTTGTTTTACTCAACTCCTA
This sequence comes from uncultured Clostridia bacterium, assembly GCA_947624655.1. Taxonomy (GTDB): domain Bacteria; phylum Bacillota; class Clostridia; order TANB77; family CAG-508; genus JAAWPK01. The sequence continues at coordinate 22,085 of CANQLH010000027.1, forward strand.
ATGAATCAACATATGATTGTCTTGCTTCTTTTTGCTTTTGTACTTCTTCTTCTATCTTATCTTCTACGTTTGTAAGTGCATCATTTGTATAACTATTTGTTGCTTGGTTTATAATGTCTCTTTGTCCTCTAGCTGCCTCTGTATATCTTGCTGCAAGCGCATTTTTTGCTTCTTGTGTTATATTAGGATTTGAATTCATCAAATTTATTACTGAATTTTTTGCTATATATGTAGGTGTTGCTTTGTCTTGCATTCCTGAATCAGAATATGTTGTGACATATAGTAATGATCCATTCATAATATATGCTTCAACTATTGCATTACTCATTGTTAGTATCTCATCTTCTGATACTTTTATCCATATTGTGTCAGCACTTGCATCTTCAACACATTTTTTTGATAAAACTATATAATCTTCGCCAGATGGCATTCTTAGTCTTATATCTACATAGTCTCCTGATTCCAAATATTGAGGTAAAAGTAGCATATTATATTCTTGATATCTTACATCAGATGTATCTAATTTTCCTTCTGTATTTACCATTTCTGGAGTAAGAACAGTTCCTTCTTCTAGTTTTATTTTAGATATTGTTGTTTCATTTATATAATCTGCTGTATCTTTATCTGTAATAGCATCTGCAGGAATCAATGTACTATCTATTTCTTTTAATTCAACATTACCAATTATTGTACCTCCTGATTTTATTTCTTGACTTACTACATATACACTTTTTAATTCTATTGATTTTTCTTCTTGTTTCATATCCATTAATTGATATAATAAAAATACAATAACAAGTCCTGTAATAATTAATGTTAAAAACATACCTAATAAAAATGATATTCTTGCTTTCTTTTGCATTGGATTCATTGCCATATTCGTTTCCTCCTTATATTCTTTAGACATATTATGATAAAGTATTTCATGTTAATTTTAATTATACTATATTCAGATAAAATATACAATAAAATTTCTGTTTTGTAATCTAATTGTAATACTTTTGTAACATTCTTACTCTTTTAAAATATATTCATTGATTGCTTCAGCTACTCCATTTGAATCATTATCAGCTACAATTATTTTACCTAGTTTTTTGTGTGCAAGTACGCCATTTCCCATTATTATACCGAAGTTTTGAATTTTTAATCATTTCTTCATCATTGAGATTATCCCCTATTGCTGAAATTTCTTCTTGTTTTATACCTAAATATTTTGCTAAGACTTTTATGGTTTCCCATTTATTAACATTCTCATTGGTAATTTCTGTATAATAATATTCTAAGCTTTCTTCCTTTTTATCTGATTTAATTATCTTTTTTGACATGTTCGAAACTTCTAATATATTTATTTTTTCTATTTCTTTTAGCTTATTTATAACTCCATCAATAGCTGTTTTATTTTTATTACTGATTGCTATTTTAGTTACTTTTCCTATATCATTGCTTTTTATATAGTTTTCTATATCTTCAATGATTTTTATTTTTGTTTTTTTACCATTGGGTTTTCTGCTATTTTCGTAATAATAATATTTAAGATTAAAATCAAGGCTATTTGATAAAATATACTTTTCAGTATTAATAGTAAAATATATGTTGTCTTCTTCACATACTTTCATAATTTTTATAACTTTTTCTTTTGGTATACAATTACTGTATATTATTTTTTTGTTTTGCAAATCATAAATTAGTGCACCATTTCCTGCAATAATATATTTTTGTGCCTTAACTTCTTCTGCAATTCGAGTTATTGAGTCAATCGTCCTCCCTGAAGTTAAAACAACTTCTATATTATTATTTTGTGCATTTTCTATTGCCTTTTTATTTTCATCCGATACATCTCCATATGAATTTAATAGCGTTCCATCTAAATCTATTGCAATAAGTTTATACATTTTTCCCTCCATCTTTGCTCAAAAATTATATCATTTGCTTTTTTTATTTTCAACATTTTTAGACATTTTTATTTTTACAAAAATTTCTTGTTTTATTATTTATTTTTTTGTGCATTATAAATATTGAAAAACGAAATACATTATTTTATTTTGTTTTTTAATATTTACAAAAAGATTAACTTTCCTAGGAGGTGAATTGGGTAATGGCAACATCAAACAACAATAGAAAAGTAGTTCCAGAAGCTATGGACGCTTTAGATAAATTCAAATATGAAGTAGCTAGTGAAGT
>CANQLH010000028.1 GCA_947624655.1 uncultured Clostridia bacterium
TCTAATTGTTTAATTGATTCATCTATAGCTTTCATATTGCTTTCAGAATAAAATGGATCAATAGATACATCAAAAGGAATTCTTTTTTCACGAATCATTTTTTTAGCAAATATATTAAAAGCTGTAGACATTGTTATTCCAAGCTCATTGCAAATTTGTTCCATTTGTTTTTTTGTTGATTCATCTATTCTAAAATTAACCAATGTTTGTGCCATAAATATCACCTCTTTCAAATAATATTTTAACATAACATAAAGATATTGTCAATACAATGTATTTATAATATTATATTAGTATATACTAGATAAAGTGAAATTATTCTATAAGAATAGATGTATCAAATGAAGAAATAAAAAAATTTATGAATATAAAAAATAATTTTTATATTTAGATTTGACTTATCGTATTAAAAATTTTATACTAAAAACAGATATTTGAGGCGGTATGCCAATGCCATAGGTTTTAAACCTATGATGAAAAGTTAGATGGCTTAATACTTGATGACAAGTGTTAAGCTATTTTATATATTAAAAAAAACGGTAAAAAATGGTGCTTTTCCTAAAAATAATTGACGAATTATGGAAAAAGGTGTATTATAGTATACATAGAGTAAAAAGCAAATAGTTAAGACTTACTATACGGGAAGTTGATAGTAAGGCAAAAGTTTTTGGAAAACAAATTTGTGTAAAAAAACTTGCTCATTTGTTTTTGCATTCCGCTATGAACTAGAAGAAAATATTTTTTAATCTTCTTTCAGGGAGCTCTAATGAAAGGAGTTTTTTTTATGCAAACAATTTCAAAAACAAAGAAAATGATTTTATCAGCATTGTTACTTGCAATAACAATTGTATTATCAAGATTTTTATCAATTAACACACCATTACTATCAATAGGCTTTAGCTTTGTACCAATGATACTTTCTGCAATATGGCTTGGACCTAAATACGCATGTATAATATGTGGATTAGCAGATTTAATAGGGGCATTATTATTTCCATTTGGAACATATTTTGTAGGATTTACAATAAGCGCAATTTGCAAAGGGCTAATATATGGACTTGTGCTTTATAAAAAGGGAGAACCACTTACAAATAAACAACTTATTATAAGGCTTATAATAGCATGTGTTTTAGTTGTGGGAATTGTAAATATTTTAATGGATGCAACATGGCTAGTTATAATGTATGATAAAGCTTTTCTTGCAGTGCTTTCTGTAAGAATAGTTCCACAATTAATAATGATACCAATACAAATAGTTACAATTTTTGTTTTAATAAAATTATTAAAACCTGTTACTGATAAATATTTATTTTGTTAGTAGTAATAATAACTTTATTTTAACTAGAAGGAGAAAAATAAAAAATGAATATAGAAGAGTATTTGAAAAATTTTGATGCAGTTACAAAAGATCCAACATTAGATGCGATGGAATATTTTATGCAAGAATTTGGAAATCCTCATAAAAAAACAAAATTTATACATATTGCTGGTACTAATGGAAAAGGCAGTGTCTGCGAGATGATAAATAATATATTAGTAAATGCTGGCTTTACAGTTGGAAAATATATTTCGCCTCATTTAATTAAATATAACGAAAGAATAACTGTAAATAATGTAGAAATTACAGACAAAGAAATGAGTGACATTCTGGAACAAATTGCTGAAAAGGTAAAAAAATATAATAAAGAACATGAAATCCCAGTAAAAGAATTTGAGATTGTTACTACACTTGCACTTATTTATTATGCTAAGAAAAATTGCGACTTAGTTGTATTAGAAACAGGGCTTGGAGGAATAGATGATTGTACTAATATTGCAGATGGAATGATTTCTATAATTACAGATATTGGATATGACCATATGGATATTTTAGGAAAAACTATCAAAGAGATAACTGAAAAGAAAGCAGGAATTATAAAGCAAAACAATGATACAATAATGAATTATCAAAATGAAGTTACAGATATTATAGCAAAAACTTGTGAAGAGAAAAATAACAAATTACACATAATAAATAAAGAAGACATAACAAATTATTCTTTTGATGAAGATTATCAAAGAATAGATTATAAAAGACATAAGAATATTTGCATAAATTTAAAGGGAAAATGTCAAATATATAATGCAGCAATAGCAATGGAGTGCATAGATTTATTAAGACAAAAAGGATATGAGATTAAAGAAGAAGCGGTTGAAAAAGGTTTGAGGACAGTAATTCATAAGGCTAGATTTGAACTTTTGGAAAAAAGCCCAAGGATAATATTTGACGGAGGCCATAACGAGAATGCAATAAATAATTTAAGAAATACAATAAATCAATATTATCCTGAAAAGCAAAAGGTATATATTGTTTCTATACTAAAAACTAAAGATTATAAAACAGTAATAAAAATTCTAACAGAAGACAAAGGTGGAATCTTTATTTTCACAACAGGAAACGATGCTAATAGATATGTAGCTAAAGAAGAATTATACAATGAAGCTAAAAAATACTTAAATGAAAATATTTATGCTAATGAATTAGAGGAAGCAATAAAAGTTGCAAAAAATAAATATAAAAATGATGTAATTATGATAATTCGGAAGTTTCTATGTATATAAAGATGTAAAAAATATACTAGAGAAATTAAACTAAAGGCTTGAAAGGGTAAATAAATGATAGAAATAAACAATTTAGGTTATAAATATAAAAATGGAAAACAAGTTTTAGAAAATATTAATTTAAAAGTAAAAGAAGGAGAAGTTGTAAGCATTATTGGAAAAAATGGCTCAGGAAAATCAACTTTAGCAAGATTAATATCTGGAATAGTTAAGCCAACACAGGGAGATGTATTAGTAGATAATATAAATACTAAAGATTCAAAAAAATTTATAGAACTTAGAAAAACTGTGCGGAATTGTTTTTCAAAACCCAGAAAATCAAATAATATTTAATAATGTGCATGATGATATAGTATTTGCTCTAAATAATCTTAATTTAGATAATAAAGAGGAAAGAATAAAAGAAGCATTAGAAAATGTACGGAATGGAAGAATTTTTAAATAAAGAAGCTTATGAGTTATCATTAGGCCAAAAGCAAAGAGTTACAATCGCAGGTGTACTTAGCCTAAAACCTAAAGTAATAGTTATGGATGAGCCAACTGCAATGCTTGACCCAGAGGGAAAAGAAGATATAAAAAGAATTGTAAGAAATTTAAAAAATTTAGGCTTTACAATAGTATATATAACAAACGTAATTGATGAAGTATTTATATCAGATAGAGTTATTATATTAGAAAATGGTAAAATATCAGGAGAATTTAACATAGAAAACATATTAGATAATATAGAATTCTTAAAAGAAAAGGGAATTACTATACCAAAGGTCGTAGAAACAATGCAAAGATTAAATCAAAAAGGAATAGAGATAAATTTAGATGAGCTAATTTAAAAAAATTTTATGGGGTGCAAGAAAAGAGGAAAAAATAAATGCTATATGTTATAGAATTTTTACTATTTTTAGTTTATACAGTTTGTGTATTTTTTATAAAGATCTATGAATTAATTTTAATAATTGCAATTTTTAATATTCTTCTTATGATAATATTAAAAGAAAATATAAAAGAAGCATTAATTGCAATTTTTAAGCTAATGCCATTTATTATATTTACATCAGGTATAAATATGATAATCGCAGGGATTAATTATGGAGTAATAATAGGAATAAGACTTGTATTAGTTTGCAATATGACATATATTTTCTTTAAGAAAATGACACAAAGTAAATTCCAATATGTAATAGAAACGCTATTAAGACCTTTAAAAATAATTAATGTAGATTCAAAAGAAATAGGAATAATGCTATGTATAGGAATTGCATTTATTCCAATAATTCAAAAAGAGATAACTCAAGTCAAATATTCATTAAATGCAAAAGGGTTTAAATTAAATGTGATAAATGTTTTAAGAAGACCAAATTATATTTTAGCACCACTAATAACATCAGTAATAAAAAGAGTTGGAGAAATTGAAAGTAGCTTATTGTCAAAAGGATATGTGAGTTAGAAAGGTATTTCAATAGAATAGCTGAAATGATTTATTTTTAGAGCTTTGGTGTCGCAGTCTACAAAATAAAGATATATATGTAGACTGCTCCATTCGCCCTACGCTCCGCTCCGGTTAATCGCTTACGCAGCTCTTTCAAATAAATCATTTCAGCTATTCTGTAATATAAAAACATTATACTGTAATTTTTTTTGAAAAAATATTTTAAAAAACTTGAATAAAAATAATATATAAGATATAATATAAAACATATAATAAAAGAATTTGGAGGAACATATGAGAAAGATGAAGTCTGAAAGAGGCTCAGTTACGGTATTTGTAATAATTACTCTTTTATTTTGTATGGCTGTTTTAGTAAATTTTTATTGGACAAGTACAAATTATCAGATAACTACCTTGCAAGCTCAGCAAAGAATAAAAGAGATATACGGGAATGATGTAAACAACATAGATGAGATATACAATAATATCGATAATTCAACAATAATTATATAAAAAACAAAAGTAAAATATATAAAAAATATTATAAGCAAATGATAAGGTTAAATATAATACGAATTGAAATATTTTTTAATATGTTTTACTTTTTTAAAATAAAGCATATAAACTATAAATTGATATGTATGATAAAATATCAGGATGGAGGAAAAAATGGGAGAAGTTATAGTAATAACATCTGGAAAGGGTGGAGTTGGTAAAACAACTACAACAGCAAATTTAGGTGCATCCCTAGCATTAGAAGGAAAAAAAGTAGCATTAGTCGATACCGATATTGGATTAAGAAATTTGGATGTCGTAATGGGCCTAGAAAACAGAATAGTATATGATATAGTTGATGTTGTTGAAGGCAGATGTAAGTTAAGACAAGCTTTGATAAAAGATAAAAGATATGATGAGTTATTTTTATTGCCAGCTGCACAAACAAGAGATAAAAGTGCAGTAAATGAAGAGCAAATGAAGGAACTTACATCAAATCTAAAAGAAAATTTTGATTACATATTAATAGATTGCCCTGCAGGAATTGAGCAAGGCTTCAAGAATGCCGTCGCTGGAGCTGATAGAGCAATAGTTGTTACAACAGCTGAGATTTCAGCAATAAGAGATGCGGATAGAATTATTGGGTTACTAGAAGCGTCAGAAATAAAGAACTCAGAGCTTGTTATAAATAGGCTTAGACCTAACATGGTAAAAAAAGGCGAAATGATGGATGTCGAAGATATTGTTGACTTACTTTCAATAGAACTTACTGGAGTTGTTCCAGATGATGAATACATAATTACTCAAACTAATAAAGGAGAACCAGTAGTATCTAATAAAAAAGCACCTTCAGGAAAAGCCTATAAAGAAATTGCAAGGAGAATACTTGGAGAAAATATTGAAGTAACTATACCTGGAAGAGAAAAGGGATTATTTGCAAAGATAAAAAGAATATTTAAAAAATAGAAAACTATAAACAAAGGTGGAATAAAAATGTTTGAGAGCATTATAAATTTCTTTAAAAATATACGGAAAAACAAATAAAAAAAGCGGTAATTCAAAGGATACTGCAAAGGAAAGATTACATTTGGTTTTAATGCAGGATAGAGCAAATGTATCGGCAGACTTTCTTGAACTTATGAAACAAGAAATAATTGAAGTAATAAAAAAATACATAGATGTAGATGAATCGGCGATTGATGTAAGGATGACTAATAAACAAAATGATGATGGAACAAATGGTGCTCCTGCATTATATGCAAATATTCCAATACTTAGTGTAAAAGATGATGTAGTAAGAGCTAAGAAGGAAGAAAAACAGAATAATGAACCTAAGGAAGAAGCAAAAGAAAAGGAAGAAAAGAAAGAAGAAAATGAACCTAAAGAAAAATTAGAAAATGCGGATAATAGCAAAGAAGAAAAAAAAGAAGATAATACAGAAGAAAAAAATGAACCTGCAAAAGTTAAAGAAGAGACTTAAGGAAGCAGTTAGAAAAAAGGTAAAGAAGGTTTATGAATGAATAAAAAAATGTTAAAAAATATAGAATGGGGAATACTTATAAGCTGTGTAATACTACTATGTATTGGATTTGTTGCTTTGTTTTCTTCAACTCATGATGATGAATATGAAGAATTTCAAAAACAAATTTTATGGACACTTATAAGTATTCCCATCATGATAATTATAGTATTTATCGACTATAATTTAATAGCTAAAATTTCACCTTTCTTATATGGAATTATTTTAATTTCACTTGTAGGTGTATTATTTATGGAGCCGATAAACGGAGCTACGAGTTGGTTTAAATTATCAGAAAATGTTACAATACAGCCAAGTGAATTTGCAAAAGTAGTACTTATAATTTTTTTGGCATATATTATAGTTAAATTCCAACAGAGGGATAAAACAGAGATAAATAAAATTTGGAAACTTGGAGTTATCTTATTAGTAGCAGGAGTACCTATGGCATTAATAGTGCTTCAACCTGATTATGGAACGGTTATGGCCTTTGTAGTTGCTGTTGCTTTTATGTTATTTGCCGCAGGTATTAATAAAAAATATATAATATCTGTTATATTACTTGTAGTAATATTAGTTCCAGTTTTGTATTTTTATGTGTTACCAGACCACGCAAAAACAAGAATAGATGTATTTTTAAACCCAGAATTAGACTCAAGAGGATCAGGCTATAACTTGTTACAATCAAAACTTGCAATAGGCTCAGGAAGACTCTTAGGTATGGGAGTATTAATGGGAAATCAGACGCAACTTGGATATCTATACCCAAAAACAACAGACTTTATATTTTCAGTTATAGGAGAAGAGATGGGCTTTATAGTTGCAGCACTTGTTATAGTGTTATATGTAATAATGATTACTAAAGCAATCTATGTTGCAAAAACTGCAAAAGATGATATGCGGAGGATATATTGCAATAGGAATAGCTCGGAATATTTACATTCCATATGGTAGAAAATATAGGAATGACAATGGGACTTCTTCCAATAACTGGTGTTCCACTTCCATTTGTAAGTTATGGTGGAAGTTCACTAATAACAAATTTAATTTGTATTGGACTATTATTAAATATAAGTGCAAGACGTAAGAAAGCATTATTTATAGATTAATTAGAAATGGAGAAAGTATGAACTCATCAAATAAACTATTACACAAACTAAAAATTGGAAAAGTAGAATTAGAAAATAATCTTATATTAGCACCAATGGCAGGGATTACAGACCTGCCTTTTAGATTAATATGCAAAGAATATGGAGCAGGAGCAGTATGTACAGAAATGGTAAGTGCAAAAGCTTTGTTTTATGGAGATGAGAAGACTAAACTTTTGCTTAATACTAAAGGAGAAAAAGGACCGATTATTGTGCAGATATTTGGAAGTGATATTGAAACAATGAAAGTAGCTAGCAAATATGTCGAAAACATTGCAGATATTATTGATATAAATATGGGATGTCCTGCACCAAAGGTTGTAAAAAATGGAGACGGAAGTAAACTATTATTAGATGTAGATTTGGCAGTTAATATTGCAAAAGAAGTTGTAAAATCAGCTTCAAAGCCAGTAACAGTTAAAATTAGAAAAGGCTGGGATAAAGAACATATTGTTTATGAAGAATTAGGAAAAAGGCTAGAAGATGTGCGGAGTAAAGGCAATAACTCTTCATCGGAAGAACTAGAGAAGAATATTTTGGAGGAGAATGTGATTTAGATTCGATAAAAAGATTAAAAGAAATATTAAACATTCCAGTTATTGGAAATGGCAATATAAAAAATGAAGAAGATGCAAAAAAAATGCTTGAATATACGAAAGCAGATGGAATTATGATTGCAAGAGGTGCACTTGGAAATCCATTTATATTTGAAGATATAAAAAATTATTTGCAAAATGGAGAAACGAAAAAACAAAGAACGAATGAAGAAATTTTGAAAGTGCTTGTAAAACATATTAATCTGGAAGTAGAAGAAAAAGGAGAATATACAGCAGTAAGAGAAATGAGAAAACATATTGCGTGGTATACAAAAGGAATGAAAAATAGCAGTAATATAAGAAATGCTATTAATACAATAGATGATAAGGATGAGCTTATTAGTGTATTAACAGAATACTTTAATAAAGATATGAATATATAGTAAAAGGGATGAATAATCATCCTTTTTATTTAATAGGAAATTAGGAGAAATTTCTAATTAATAAAAAGCTGAACGCAGCCTTTGAGCTTTCATCCCTTTGGTCTGAAAGCTCAAATCGGCAAAAACAAAGGGCGCCAAGGCGCTTTGTTTAAGGGGTGACTTTAATTTGAAGAAAAAACATATCTTTATTATTTTTTTTATTTTGTTAATTTCAATAATTATTTTTTGGCAAATTACTTATAAAAAATCAAATTCAGGAAATAATATAAGTAAATCAGATAAGTTTGATATTTTAAATATTAGTTCATACGAAGCAACAATCGAAGTTCAAGTATATAGTAATAAAAATACAAGCAAATATGTTTTGAGGCAAAAGTATTATAAGCCGAATATATTAAAACAGGAAGTAATTGAACCAGAAAATATAAGAGGATTAACAACAACTTTTGATGGAACAAATCTTACAATAGAAAATAAAGCTTTAAACTTAAAAAAATTGTATGAAAATTATAACTATATGACGGGTAATTATTTAAGTTTAGTAGGATTTATTGATGAATATAAAAAGGCAGAAAATGTAAAAGAAGAAGTAGTTGCAAATGAAAGAATTATAGAAATAGAATTAAGTGGAAGTAATAATAGATATGAAAAATTTAGAAAATTATATATAGATGAAAAGAGCAATTTACCAACAAAAATGGAGATTTTAGATGTTAACCAAAACATATCGGTTTACATATTATATAAAGAGATAAAGATAAACAAAACAAGTAAAGATGAAGTACTTGGAAGTTAAAATATCTCAAAACTAATAATTAAAATATATCTGAAAATACATGTAATAGTAGGAGTGAAACAATATGGTAATAAGAAGAGGAGATATGTTTTATGCAGATTTAAGTCCAGTAGTTGGTTCAGAACAAGGAGGAATAAGACCAGTACTCATTATACAAAATGATACAGGAAATAAATATAGTCCGACAGTTATTGCTGCTGCAATTACATCGCAAACGGGTAAAGCAAAACTGCCAACTCATATAGAAATAGGCTCTCAGAATAATGGCTTGAAATCAGATTCGATTGTTTTAGCTGAGCAAATTAGAACAATTGATAAGAGCAGATTAAAAGAGAGAATAGGGCACATAGATGATAGTGAAATAATTAATCAAATAAATAATGCATTAGGTGTTAGCTTTGGATTAGAAGAATAGGGTGGTACAAAAAAGTACCATCCTATTTATTTAATAGAAATTTCGTAGAAATTTTCTATTAAATAAAAAAAGGAAGCCTTTTTAAGCTTCCATAAATAAAAAATAAAAGGGGATGTTTTTCACTATTACTTTAGTGTACTTATAATATACCAATCAATTTTGTCCATTGTGTGAATTGAGTGTGAAAGTTATCTATATTAAATCTTAAGAAAAAATTAACATGTATTAATTTAGAATTTAATAAATATACATTAAATATATATGTATGAAAAGTTGCTGTATATGGAAAGAAGGTAAGGCAAGTGAGAAATAGATTTAATAAGATAAACGAATTTCTAGAAATGCCAGAGGAAATTACGACAAATAAACCAAAGATAACAATACTGGGCTTTGAGGAACTTGTAATAGAGAACTACAAAAACATTCTTGAATACGAAGAAATATTTATCAAAATTAACACATATATTGGAGCTATAAACATAAATGGGTTTAACTTAAAACTAATTCAAATGAATAAAGATGACATCATGATAACAGGAAAGATTGATTCGATAGATTTTGAAGCTAATGAATAGTAGGTGAAAAAACTTGATATTTAAGATTTTATTGAGATACATATTAGGATATGTAAATATATTTGTTGAAGGATATTATATAGAGAGGTTCATAAATATTTGCTTAAGCAAGGGTATTCTATTATGGAATGTAAAAAGAGAAAAGTCTACATATATGCATGCAAATATTGGAGTACAAGATTTTAAAAAGATAAAGCAAGTCGCAAGAAAAACTAAATGCAAAGTAAAATTAGAGCAAAAAAAAGGTCTACCATTTTTAATGAATAGATATAGAAAAAGAAAAATCTTCTTCATTTTACTTGTAGTTATAGCAGTTGTGATATTTATTACATCAAAGTATATTTGGAATATACAAATTGAAGGAATAAGCACTATACAAAAAGATGAACTTTTAGCAGAACTTGCTGAAAATGGTTTAACAGTTGGAACTCTTAAATCAAAAATAGATACGCAAAGTATAATAAATAATCTAAGACTAAAAAGAGATGATATAGCATGGATGAATATAGATTTAAGTGGAACGAATGTAATAGTAAAAGTTGTAGAAACTACAAAGAAACCTGAAATAATAGATGCAAATGAGTATTGCAATATTGTTTCTAATAAACAGGCACAAATTACAAAAATAACAGCAGGAACAGGAACCATCCTTGTAAATGTACGGAGATATTGTAACAGAAGGCACAATTTTAATTGGTGGATGGATGGAAGGAAAATATACAGGAGTAAGATATGTCCACGCAACAGGAGAGATAGAAGCAAAAGTATGGTATAGTAAAAAAGAAAAAATGGACCTAAAGCAAGTATCCCTAGTGAAAACGGGAAATGAAGAAAAAAAGTATGATATAAAATTGAATAATTTTAAAATAAATTTGTACAAAACTCTTCCAAAATTCGAAAAATATGATACAATAAATGAAGAGAAAAAATTAAAATTATTTTCTGATTTTTATTTACCGATAACCTTAGGGATTTCTACATATTATGAATTACAAGAACAAGAAATCAATTTAACTTTAGAAGAAGCAAAAGAAAAATTAGTTCAAAAGCTTAAAACTGAACTATCCGAAGAAATAGAAAATAAAGATAATATAAAAAATATACAAATAAATACGCACGAGGAGAAAGATAGAATAGAGGTAGAAGTCATATATGAAGTATTAGAGAAAATCGGAACCGAAGAAAAGATAATATATTAATAAGGAGGAGTACCATGGAAGAAAGAGGATTAAGAGTTGCAAGGACAGATGGAGCGTTTTTTTCTAAAATATCAACTACAATAAGTAAATTGTTAATACCAACTAAAATTGGAATTAATGGAATGTTAATAACAATCAAAAGAAATAATGTACTTAAAAATTATGAGACATGTAAAAAGAATGAGGAAAAGGAGAAGGAAGAAGTTCTTCAAAAGAAATATGAGGATGCTTTTATCCTATACTTAGAATCTATTGATAAATATGTTATGGATTCTATATATAAAAAGGTAAAAGCAAGGACTGCTACGCAATTTGAGGAAGATGCACTTTCTAAATATTACACTGTAATACATCTTAAAGATACTCAATATTTAGAATATAAATATAGAAAGCAAAAATACTTGCTAGATTTAGATTATATTTCTTTAAAAAATGATAACAAGAATAAAATAATTACAAGATATGACCCATTTTATGTATCGAAGATGGAAGGCATATATAAAGGAATACTTAAAAATTATTCGATACAACTTGCAGATAGAATATCAGCAGATTTAATTGAAAAAGATACTGTTTATGAGAGTATATTTGATACACTAGAAGATTATGTAGGTAATATTTTACCTATAAAAATGAAAATAGATGGTAAGGAAAACTATAAAGATATACTTACAGAATTTGAAAAGTTTGATGATTTCCAAGTAGGAAAGCTAGATGTTAGAGATAAGATTGAAAAAAGAATGTATTTGCTTGCAATAAGTAGAAAACTATTTACTCATAGTTTGCCTTTAACTGTTGCAGAACAATGCTATGATAAGCTTATAAAAGAAGCAAGACATCTAATAATAAGTAGCAAGAATGACAAGAAAAAAGAAAAAGCTTATGAAACTCTAATTAATTTAATTGAAGATTACAATGTAAGGCTATTATCTACAAAGATTTACTGGGAAGTTCCACAAGATAAAGATAATTATAAAAAATTCTGGGATGAATATACGAAAATTGATAAAGATACAGAAGAGGGAAAAGTTCAAAAAGAAATATTATTTATTAAAGATGAACTAAGAAAAATACAAAATAACATTCAAAATAAACATATTATAAGATTTTATAAGGACAAGCTTACTGAGTATGGTGCAATAAGAAAAGTTAAAAATACATATAGTAAAGGAAAAAATTACACAAAGAGGAAAGTAAGAGTATGAGAAAATTAGTAGATATATCATACCAAGGAATAGAACAAAACAAAAAATACGAAGATATAGCAAATAAAGTATTTGAAACTTGCTTTAAGGAAGAAGATTTATTTGACTATAAAATATATATTAGTGTGATACTTACAGATGAAGATAATATAAAAAAAATTAACGATGAATATAGAAAGATAGATAAAGCAACAGATGTATTGTCATTTCCAATGTTTGAACCAACAGAAATAAATGAAGCAAAGAAAAGAGAAGAAGTATTAGGAGATATAATAGTGTGTATTCCTATCGTAAAAAGACAAGCAGTAGAATATGAACATTCGGAAGAAAGAGAATTTGCATATATGCTTGTACATGGATTTTATCATCTAATGGGATATGACCATATGGAAAAGGAAGACAAGCAAAAGATGAGGGCAAAGGAAGAAACAGTACTTGAAAAACTTGGCCTAAAAATTTAAAAATGGATGGTGTATGAGTATGAAAACAAAAATATTAATTATCTTGCTGGTACTTGTGGTTATTGTAGTAGGGGTTCTACTTGGAATGAAGTTTTTTATAAAAGACGAGGCTCCTAGTGAATTAAAAGTATCTGGAGCTGATGATTCAAATTCATTAATGACAGTTATGTTGGAAGATAAAAAAGAAGAGGCAAAGAGCATGTATGCAGGAGATGAAAGAACTATTGCAGTAGTGATAGATAATGTAGGAGATGCAGTACCTCAAACAGGCTTAAATGATGCAATGCTTGTATATGAAGCATATGTTGAAGGTAGCCTTACAAGATTTCTTGCTATATATAAAAAGGCAAATGTAGAAACAATAGGTCCAACAAGAAGTGCAAGACCTTGCTTTATAGATTATGCTTTAGAAAATGACAGTATATTTGTACATTATGGAGGAAGTGATAGAGCATTAGAAGATGTTGAAAAATTAAAAATGGATAATGAAAATGGAATACTATCTCCAAAGAATGTATTTTGGAGAACATCTAAAAAGAAAGCACCACATAATGCTTTAACTGGAACAAAACAAATATGGGAATATGCTAAATCTCAAAATTATAGAACCACAACAAAAGAAAGAAATGTACTAAATTATTCAGTAGATAAGGTTGAGTTAGAAGATGGAAAAATAGCAAATACAGTAAATATTCCATATAAAACAACAAAAGTTAAATTTGTATATAATGCAGAAACAGAAAGGTATGAAAGATATGCCGGTGGAAAAATTGCAAAAGATTGGCTAACAGGAGAAACCTTAACTACAAAAAATATAATTATAACATATGCAAATAACTATACGACTAATGAAGAAAATGGATATGGAAGACAAGAAATCGAAAATATAGGAAACTTAGATGGATATTATATAACAAATGGTAGAGCAAAGATGATAAAATGCTTAAAAGAAACAAGAGAAGGAAGAACAGTTTATAATGATTTGGATGGTAATGAAATTAAAGTAAATGACGGAAATACATATATACAAATAGTTCCACCTTCAATGGAAATAACTTTTGAAGAAACATAAAAATATATAAAAAGGAAATAAATCAGTATGGATAATTTTAAATCAGGTTTTGTAGCAATTTTAGGAAGGACTAATGTAGGCAAATCAACATTGTTAAATTCATTAATAGGAGAAAAGGTAGCAGCGATTGCTAATAAACCACAAACAACAAGAACACAAATAAAAGGAATAGTAAATAGAGAAAATTCACAAATAATATTTTTAGATACACCAGGAATTCATAAACCAAAAACAAAGTTAAGTAATATTATGATAGAGACAGCTTTTAATTCTGCAAAAGATGTGGATTTAATTCTATTTATGATAGAAGCTACAAGTGTAAATATTGGAAAAGGCGACAGTATTATTTTAGATAAAATAAAAGAGGCAAATAAAAAAACAATACTTGTAATAAACAAAATTGATTTGGTAAAGAAAGAAGATTTACTTAATTTAATTGAAATATATTCCAAAGCATATAACTTTGAAGCAGTAGTACCAATATCTGCTATTAATAAAGAAAAAACAGAAGAACTATTAAAAGAAATAGAAAATAGCTTAGATTATGGCCCAAAATATTATGATGACGATGTTTATACAGACCAAACAATTAGAGATATAGCTGAAGAAATGATAAGAGAAAAAGCATTAAAATTATTAGATGATGAAGTTCCACACGGAATTTATGTAGAAGTAGATAGAGTAAAAAAAGGCAAGACAATGCAAAATGAACCAATATTTAATATAGATGCTACAATATATTGCCAAAAGGATTCACACAAACTAATAATAATTGGAAAAAAAGGAAATAAAATAAAACAAATAGGAAGTCTCGCAAGAGAAGATATAGAGAAAACTCTAGGAGAAAAGGTTAATCTTAAAACTTGGGTAAAAGTAAGTAAAGACTGGCAAAATGAAGATGCTATTGTAAAGAAATTTAAAATAAATAATTAGATAAAGTATAAATAAGTCAAAAAAATGCAAAATATTAAATAGAAAACAGTAGACAAAATGGAGATGAATTGCTTATGATAAGTAATATGGCATGGAATGCTTTTAAAAAAACAGGAGATATTAATACTTTCTTAGAATTTATAGAAACAAAGAATATAGAAGAAAATATGGTAGAGGAACAAAATGGGGATAATAAAAACGAAAGCAATTATTTTAAGAGAAAGTAATATGGGAGACTTCGATAAAATGCTCACAATGTTGACTCCAGACCTTCGGAAAAATATCATGTTCTGCCAAAGGAGCAAGAAGACCAACTAGTAGTATGCTTGCTGGAACACGGTTTTCTTTGCTTTGGGGACTATGTGTTATATAGTGGAAATGGGGGAACATATCACTTAAATTCTTGTGAGCCTATCGAAGTCTTTTATAATGTAAGAGTCGATTTAGATAAATTACAATATGCAGCATACATTGCAAAAATTGTAGAGGATGTAACTAATGAAAATGACTCATCATACAATATACTCCAATTAGTTCTAAATACTATTTATACAATATCAGAAACAAATTTGGATAAAGAGCTAGTACTTGCAATATTCAAATTAAGAATTTTATCACTGATTCGGATTTTTACCAACTGTTACGGAATGTGTAAGTTGTGGCACTAAAGAAAATTTAACACATTTTAGTATTAAAAATAATGGTCTAAAGTGCGAAGTGTGTTCAAAATTAGATAAAAGTGTTATAAAGCTATCGGAAGCAACGCTTTATGCGATTAAATATATAATAATGGCACCTGCAAAGAAACTTTTTTCATTTAGTATACCAGAAAATTCAATAGAAGAATTGAGGCTAATTGCTAAAGTGTACTTGGAGGAGAAGCTAGAGAAAACTTTCAAATTTGATAAAATTATATAAAAGAAAAAATTTTTTTTCTTTTATTTTTTTTTGTTCTAAATCCAAAATTTCCCACATATAATGTATAAAACAAGCTTAAAAAATTTTTGTAAATTTTTTGTGAAAAGCCTTAAATCCCTAGAACTGAGTGAAAATAAAAATATTACAAAAATTTGACAATTATGCTAACAAATAGTATAATTCAATTATTGGAAATAAGGAGGAATTAATTCTTATGATAAAAAGTGAACAAGCCTCATTGTCCGTAACAAGAATTGCACTTATCACTATAATAACTATTTTTGCATTAAGTGTGGGTGTACTTGCAACAAGCTCGGATGTCAGAAATGTTAAGATTGTTCTCTCAGATAATTGTGAAATTGAAGTATTGACTACCAAAACAGTGGTGGCAGATATATTAGAGGACAGCCATATAGTTGTCTTACCAGAAGAAAATGTAGTTCCTAATCTTGATTCAGAAATTACTGACAATTATGCTAAGATAGTAATTACAGGAGTAACACAAGATGTAGCAGTTGTTGCCTCACTTGCAGAAGAAGGAGAAGATATACATTTAGATGAGCTATTAAGTGCATATAACACTATAGTTGAAAAAATAATAGTAGAAGATGAAGAGATACCTTACGAAACAGAAACACGCGATACTTCAAATCTCGGTGAATCAAGTGATACAAGAACAATACAAGAGGGAGAAGCGGGAATAAAGAGGATAACATATAAAGTAAAGTATCAAAATGATATAGAAGTGCAGAGAATAATAATAAAAGAAGAAACAATAAAAGAGCCTGTAAATAAAATAGTACAACTTACAAATGTTACAACAAGAAGTTCAAGTGCTAATAGTAGAAGTAATGCAGTTAATAATGCTGAAAAACAAGTTCCTACTTCGACTACAAATGGTGGAAGTTTAGCAAATAAAGTAAAAGGAATTACACCAACTAAGAAAACTTTGAATGCATCAGCATATACTGCATCAACATGTGGGAAAAGCCCTTCATCTCCATCTTATGGAATAACATCTAGTGGAGCTAGAGCAACAGCATGGCATACAGTTGCAGCAGGTAAAGGTTATCCAATTGGAACAATAATATATATACCATATTTTGCAAATAAGCCAAATGGTGGATGGTTTGTAGTTCAAGATAGAGGCGGAGCAATTTCTAATAATAAATTAGATGTATATATGAATACCTATAATGAATGTATAAAATTTGGTAGAAGAAACTTAGAATGTTATATATATGAAGTATAAATGAATTAGAGAGTAAGGGACTTCCCTTACTCTTTTAATGTTAAAGCTATAAAGAAAGGAAAGATAAAAATGAAACTAATATCGTGGAATGTAAATGGCCTAAGAGCTGCAATAAACAAAGGATTTAAAGATTTTTTTAAGGAGATAAATGCAGATATTTTTTGTATACAAGAGACAAAAATGCAAGAAGGCCAACTTGAAATAGATTTTGTAGAGGGGTATTATACATACTTTAATAGTGCTGTAAAAAAGGGGTATTCTGGAACAGCTGTATTTACCAAGATAAAACCATTAAATGTAAGTTATGGAATAGGGATAGAAGAGCATGACCAAGAGGGAAGAGTAATAACCTTAGAATTTGATAAATTTTATTTAGTAAATTGCTATACACCAAACTCTAAGAGAGAATTAGAAAGGCTAGATTATAGAGAGGTGTGGGAAGATGATTTTAGAAAATATTTAAAAAAATTAGATAGTAAGAAGCCTGTTATACTTTGTGGAGATTTGAATGTTGCACATAAGGAGATTGACTTAAAAAATCCTAAAAGTAATAGAAGAAATGCGGGCTTTACTGATGAAGAAAGAGGTAAGATGACAGAACTTTTAGAGGCAGGGTTTACAGATTCATATAGGTATTTATATCCTAATAAGGAAGATGCTTTTACTTGGTGGTCATATTTTGCATCTGCAAGAGAAAAGAACATTGGTTGGAGAATAGATTATTTTATAGTATCAAAATCAATAGAAAAGTCTGTACAAGAAGCATATATATATGATAAAATACTTGGTAGTGATCATTGTCCAGTAGGCCTAGATATAAACTTATAGAATAAAATGAACTAAGAAAAATGGTTTATAGGTTATACCAAGTTTAAGAACCTAAATTTATAAAGCAAGGAATGATATAGTTAATGAAAAATGAAACACAGGAATGGAAAAAGTGGCTAGTATGGTTTGTATTCATAATATTTGCGATTTGTTTATATAAATTGCTAGACAATTTTGCAGATATTACAGCGTGGATAAAAGGACTATTTACAGTTTTAATGCCATTTTTTATGGCTTTGCTTGTTGCGTATTTATTCTATTTACCATGCCAGAAGATAGAAAATTCGTTAAAAAAGTCAAAGTCTAAATTGATAAAAAAGAAGGCAAGGTGGCTTTCAATATTTATAGTATATTTAATTGCAGTAACATTGATAATTGCAATAATTAAATTTATAGTTCCTAGTATATGTGAAAGTGTTACAGAACTTGCTAGTGCACTTCCAGATTATTACAATACTGCAATAGAAAAGTTAGATGAACTTCCAGAGGATTCGATATTTAGTAAAGAAAATTTAAAGCCAATAATAGAAAGTCTTAATACTATAAATATAGCAGATTATTTTAATTTAGAAAGATTGACTGAGTATGCAAAAGGAATACTTGGATTTGCAACAACTATATTTGATATATTTGTAACTGTTGTTGTATCAATCTATATTTTAGCAGAAAGGTCAGAAATAATTAATTTTGCTAGGAGATTATGTGGTGCGATATTTAATAATAATATGTATCATACAATAGGAAAGTATTTTAGAGAATCAAATGCTATTTTCTTTAAATTTATATCTAGCCAATTATTAGATGGATTTGTTGTAGGAACATTAACAGCGATTGCAATGTCGATATTAAAAGTAAAGTATGGAGTTCTATTAGGCTTTATGATAGGACTATTTAACTTAATCCCATACTTAGGTGCAATTATTGCAGTTGTTATTGCTATAATAATTACTCTTTTAACTGGTGGAATTACACAGGCTATATGGATGGCTATTGTTGTTATAATAATTCAACAAATTGATGCTAATATAATTAATCCTAAGATAACAGGAACTTCTTTAAAGATTAGTCCTATACTTATAATTTTCTCTGTTACTTTGATAGGTTCGTATTTTGGCATTATTGGAATGTTCCTTGCTGTACCTATTGTTGCGATAGTTAAGCTTTTAATTTTAGATTATATAAGGTATAAGGAAGAAAGTCAAATGTAACAAATATGTAATACAAATGTAATAAAAAATGTGTTGCAAATGAAAAATAAAAATGTTAAAATAAAAATAGATTGAGCAAAAAATATCGAAATTGCGTAAAAAAAGGAAGATGAAAAGTAATGAAAGAAAAAGACCTAAAACAGACAAACGCTGAAAGCCTTGAGGCTGTACACACACACACACACACACACACACACAGGTAGTGTTAGTGGCTATTTAGTATGCAATAAAATTGAATATAAATATGTGAGTAAGACACAGGAGAAATGTATTTGTGGATGCAGGTATGTTTCGGCTGTGTCTTTTTTGCGTGCACTTTTGCAATGCGCCATACTTGAGATATATACAAATTTTTGTAAAGAGAATTTTGTCACTGATTTTATCATAGAAATTCTAAAACTATTTTACGGCACCCTTCCACGCGGGGCGTGAACGCTTTCCGTAAAATAGTTAAAGAATTTCTAATTCAAAACGCTCCAGCATCTCTTTATAAAAATTTGGATATATCTCAAGCTAAAGAAGAGATAATCTGCAAAAAGTGGTTGCTTATGTGTATGTTTCAAAATTAAATATAGTTATCCTTGCTAATAAAAACAAGAGAAAGAAGAACATTGATTTTTAGAATGTTCGAGTTGTATCAAATTTTCGCAAAAGTAGTGCTGGAATGTTTTGAGCTAGAAATTCTTAAAGGACTTTACGGAAAGCGTTCACGCTATGCGTGGAAGGGTGCCGTCAAGGAATTTTAGAATTTCTGTGAAAAAACCAATGACAAAACTACTTTTAAGAAAATTTAGATACAATCTCGAACAAAGAGAAAAGTGAAAAAAGTCTCTCTTTATGGTTAGGAACCTAAAAATAGCATTTTTTTGTTTGGTCTTTTAGCTATTTAAGGTTTCTAACCATAAGGAGAGAAAGAAACAAATGAATCTAAGAGGGAGGAAAAGACCATGATAGATAATATAAAAGAAAATTCAGAAAGAAAATCAAAAACGGTTTTATCAAAGAAAATGTACTTTTTAGGAAAAGAAGCAAGAAGAAAACAAAATACAGAAGAAAGGAATACAATAAGAAGTGAAAAAGGAATAACAATGGTATCGTTAGTAGTAATGATAATTATATTAATTATATTAGCGTTAATCACAATAGGAACAATAACAGGAAGGTTAGGTATAATAGATATAAGTACAGATGTAGCAGGTACATATGGTACAGAGCAAAATAGGTCAAGGCTAGAGGCTTTGGTAGAAGATACAATCTTGAAGTATGACATAGTGGGAGAAAAGCTAACCACAGAGAAACTAGCAGAGGAGATAGAAAAAGAAGATTGGATAAAGAAGGCAGAAGTAAGGAAAGATGAAGATGGAAATCCAAATGATATATTAGTAGAGACAGAAGATGGAGATAATTTTCAAGTAGAATATGATGAAGAGACAGGAGAAAAACATATACATGAATTAGGAAAAAGTGATGGAGAGTCGTTCCCAAAAGTAGAAGCAGAATATGAGAGAGAAAGTACAAGCATAAAAGCAAAAGCATATGACGAGGATACAGGAATAGAGAAAATAGAGATAATATATGGAGGAGAAGTAGTAGGAACGCAAGAAGGAGATACAGCAGAATTTAAAGTAAGTAAATCAGGAACATATACAGTAAAGGCAACAGCAAACTCAGGAAAAGTAGCATATACAACAGTAAGAGTATCAATGAAATTAAGAGCACCAACAATAAGGATAACATCACAAGGAAAGATACAAAACGGTTGGTATGGAGGAGATGGAATACCAGTAGAAGTAACAATAAGCACAGAGGACAAAACAGTAACAGAAGTACACTACATGCTAAGAGGAGTAACTCAGCAAGATGATACAAGTGTACCAGGAAGGGAAGCAAGAGTAACAATAACAAATCCAGGAAGAACAATTATAACAGGATACACAAAAGATGGAGAAGGAAACGAATCAGAGTATGTAACACAAGATGTAAAATATGACAATGTAAAACCAAGGATAGATAAAATAGAAGCAGAAGGAGAAAAAGGAAACAACGATTGGTTCATAAGTGATGTAATAGTCTCAGCCGAAAAAGCAGAAGATGCAAACTCAGGAGTTGCAGGATATTATTTTTGGATACCAACAGAAGAAGATATAAAAAGTAATAAAATACCAAGTATAGAAGAAATGACATATGTATCAGGTCAAGACAGAAAAATGACAGTAAGAAGAAACGGAAGAACAACAATATTATTAGTAATAGAAGACAAAGCAGGAAATAAATCAGATGTAAAAACAGTAGCAGTAAAAAAAGACAATGAACCACCAAGACCATTTAATGTATCATATACAAACGTAGGTCCACATAGCTTTGATATATCAGCAGCAACAACAGATGAACACTCAAGCGTAGTAATGTACAGATTTTTTGTAAACTTAAATGGAGAAGAAATATTAAAGGGAAGTAGTAAAGATGGAAAAGGAACAATAGGAGAGCTAGAACCAAAACAAACATATATAGTATATGTAGAAGCAGAAGATGAAGCAGGAAACAAAAGAATAAGCACAAATATGCAAGTTACAACCAAAGGAGAAGTACTACCACCAACAATAGAATTAGCTTGTTCATATGATGAGACAAATGGATGGTATAGAGGAGATGTAGACGTAACAATAAGAGATAGTAGTACAGACGATAAATCAGACTTAGCGAGCATAACATATAGAGTAGAAGGAGCAAACGAATTAACACAAAGGACAGAACCAGGAAGAATAACAACATTCAAAGCAACAGAAGAAGGAATAAGTAACGTAATAGCATTTGGAACAGGAATAGGAGTAGGCATAACAGAAGAAAGAGAAAAAGAGATAAAGATAGATAAAACAGCACCAAAAGTGCCAACAATAGAAGTAACAGGAGCAACACCAGTAAATAATGGATGGTATAAGGGAGGACCAGTAACAGTCACAATAAATGCAGGAGAAGATGTAAAAAAAGATGGAGTAACAGACATATCAGAAACAAACGGAGTATTATTTCAAATAGATCATCTAGGTCATCAAACCACAGATGAGTTTTCAGGCCCAGGAAATATGTCAGCTGTACGACGCATATTGGCAGACGGAACAACAATAATAACAGCACAAACAGTAGACTATGCAGGAAATGTATCAGAATCATGCGAAGAAGTACATGTACAAATAGATGGAGTAGCACCAGAAATACCAACAATAGCACTAAATCCACCAACACCAAATGGTTCAAATGGATGGTATAAACAAGATAATATAACAGTAACAATATTAGCAGAAGGAAAAGATTCACAATCAGGAGCATGGCAGATAGAATACACAGTAGGAGCTGAAACAAAAATAACGCCAGAGGGAACACTCACACAAACAATATTAGTAGATACAGATGGAACAACAACAATAAAAGCTAAAACAATAGACAAAGCAGGAAACAAATCAACAGAAGAAGCAACATCCACAATAAATAGGGATGTAACGCCTCCGGGAACAGCAACCTTATCAGTATCAGCATATGATGAAACAACCATCACAGTACAAGCAACAGGAGCAGATGTGACATCAGGAATTGCAAGTTATCAGTTCCAATATAAGCTATCTAGTGAGACTACATGGCAAAATCACGGTACAGCGATATCAACTAATGCAGGAAGTCAGACACACATCTATACTGACCTTACTGCAAATACTGAATATGACTTAAGAGTAATTGTAACTGATAAAGCAGGAACACCAAAAGCAGGGACAAGCATACCACAGAAGACTGAACTAAAACTTAAAGTAGGCGATTATGTGGATTATATACCAGATGATGCTTCGTATACGTGGTCTGGCTCATTGGGAGGAAGACCATCAGACTCTCTCATAACCACCGAGAGTAAAAGGTGGAGGATTTTCAGGATAGAAGCCGACTTTCTTCTATTAGTCCCTTCTACTAGATTAGATAATGACGTCCCATTCTTTCGGTGGCCCGGATGGTTATAACAATGCAATATGGTTGCTAGACGAGGCTTGCGATACTTTGTATAGTAACGCCCAACTCAATGCGTCAGCAAGAAACTTGAAAATTGAAGACATAGAGAAAATATCAAGCTATGACAAAACTAAATATGGGGGGTATGGTGCAACAGCTAGTTTTAATGGGGATTATCCTTCGAGTTTGTCAAGACTGGTGTGTAAATTTTTTTCTTTTATATAAATTTTTATAAAATACAGGTGATATAAAATTCATC
>CANQLH010000029.1 GCA_947624655.1 uncultured Clostridia bacterium
TGCATAAGCGCGGCAGCTTTTACGATGTGGTGACGGTGGACGACTGCCGCATTGTGGACGGAGACTACAGGCTGATCCTGGAGATTACGAGAGATTATTTTGCCGCAAGGGGCGTGAAGTTCTTTCACAAGCTGACCCATCAGGGGTATCTGCGGCATCTGCTGGTGCGTAAGGCGTCCCGGACAGGGGAGATCCTGACGGCGCTGGTGACTACGTCGCAGGAATTGTGCGGCGAAGGGGCGGCGGAGGCGAAGACGTCAGAAGAGCGGACGGCGGAGAGGGAGCTGCTGGACGGCTTTCGGGAGACGCTGCTTTCTCTGGAGAGAGAGGGGAAGCTTTCCGGACGATTTGCCGGTATCTTACATATCGTCAACGACTCTTTGGCAGATGTGGTCAAGAGCGACCGGACCGAGGTGCTGTACGGCAGGGAGTATTTCTATGAGGAACTGCTGGGTCTGCGGTTCAAAATTTCCACTTTTTCTTTTTTTCAGACAAATTCCCACGGAGCGGAGGTACTGTACGAGACGGTGCGGGAGTATGTAGGGAATCCCCAGGACGCGAAGGCCGGCGCGGATCCGGCGGACGAGGATTCGGCGGGCAAGGTGCAGCCGGCGGGGGACGTGCGGCCCGACAAGGTGGTGTACGATCTCTACAGCGGCACAGGGACCATCGCACAGCTCATGGCGCCTGCGGCGAAGAAGGTCATCGGCGTGGAGATCGTGGAGGAGGCTGTGGAGGCCGCCCGCAGGAACGCCGCCGAGAACGGCCTGGACAACTGCGAGTTCATCGCCGGGGACGTGCTGAAGGTGCTGGACGGCATTGCGGACAAGCCGGACCTGATCATTCTGGATCCGCCCCGGGACGGAATCCATCCGAAAGCGCTGCCCAAGATCATCGGCTACGGGGTAGAGCGGATCGTGTACATCTCCTGCAAGCCCACCAGCCTGGCGCGGGATCTGGAGGCGTTCCTGGCAGGGGGCTACCGAGTGGAGAAGGCCGTGGCCGTGGATCAGTTCCCGTGGACGGGGAGTGTGGAGACGGTCTGTTTATTGTCACGGGTTGAGGGAAAATAGCCGCGAAAACCTAGTAATACTGTAGCTTTCTGGCAGTCTGGCAAATTCGGAATCGGACAGCCAAAACGCTCGGTGGCAATTTATTCAAGGGAAAAGGCTTGAAAAGTGTGATAGTTGAGTTGCCAAGTTAGATATTAAAGGAGAAGTTACATTTGTTTAGAAAATATGATATTAGATCATCCGAAAATGCTTGTAAAACTTTGGTAGGATTAAGTGGAGTTGATATTTCAACTTGGGAAAAATATGTTGGGCGTGAAAAAGAGTATAGATACACAGATGATTTAGTGGAAGATGTTATTAAAACATATGGACGTTTTCCAAAAAATTATCTTGATTTTGATTTTATATATTTTCATGTAACAACGAGTGCGAATGATTGCGCAGCAATAAAAAGATATGGAATTCTGGATTTGAAGCAGGCATATCTCTGTGAAGAATCAGAGATTAGAATTTTTTTAGACCAGCATGGTGTGTTTTTGAATTTAGATAATGGCTTGTTGACTTGCAATGGAAGGACGTATGATATTACTTTTTATTCAGGGAAATGTCCAAGAACAGGAACACAGGAATATTTATGCTGGTTAATTGGAAGGAAATTTTATTACGACTACACAACATGCGGTTTCCTATCTGTAGAGAAAAGGAGCCCATATGGAGGTCAGGTTCATCGCCGTCCAGAAATATTATGGGATATTGATAACCTATTAAGATTGGATTTATCAGGGAAATGGGTGCAATCGCATTTCCCTTATGAAATCACGGCTCACGTTAAAGGCAGTGATATTGTGTTTGACGGAGATGAAGATCAGAGTGATAAAGATAAGGTGTTGATGTATCTTACGATGGCTTATGATACAGCTTTTGTAAAACCATGCGAACACATTCTTCTTATGAAGAATGGCATCCAAATTTCCCCAGATAGTATAATTGAGATAAAGCCATTATCATGCTGGAATTAAAAAACAGCATCTCAGAAATTAGCTTTATGATGATTGCATTGGATAAGGTTACCAATCTAAATAACGGACATGTATATATGGGATTGTTGCTGATACAAGGGGTGTGAGGGGTAGTATGTCACGGCAACAAATGCGGCTGTATCTGATATAAGAAAATGAGACCATATAATTTGGCTAATCGCTTTATAAACGGGAATATAGAAATGGATATGCATGCCTACTACAATTACATACTTCTATATCGGATTCAGAAAATTAGAAGTAAAGAAGCAGTTTGGCAATTTAAGTATTGATATTTCTGACGATTTGCCAGTGGATATGTAGAAAGATATTGTTAGATACTTTGCAAGTGATTGGCAAAGTGAAGGAGTTTAATGTATGGTTCATGGAGAATTGAAAGCTATCATTGATAGACTTAATGAACAAGGGAAAATGGCTTTCCTTGAAGCAGCAACGGAAGAACAAATTTTTCAGTTTGAAGAAAACCATAAAATAAAATTACCGAAGAAATATAGGGAGTGGCTCCAGTATTCTGATGGTGGAGATTGTTTCCTTCCTGCTGGTGTTCAATTCTATGGTGTTTTTCATAACCCTCTCATTGATGTAGATTGTGAGGACAGGCCTGACGACTCCTATGTCGTTATTGGCGCGCTTGATACCGGTGATCCAGTTCTCTTTAAAAGGGAAAGTGAACAAATATCAATCTATAATCAAGAAGCTAGCCGAATCGAAGAGGATGAAATATATGATGATTTTTTTGCTTTTTTAAACAATCTCTATGACTTGCTTGGGATAGAGGAGTGATTTTATGTCGAGACGAACTTCTGAAGCAAGCAAGGCAATACGAGTTGCGTGGCAAAAGGAACAAGAATTAGTTTCTGAAGGCAAAGGAACAAGAGATTGGACACCAGAACAACAGAAAGAAATTCTTGAGTTAGGGAAAGCGTATTATCATAGTGAAAATCCGGATGATGTTAACGACGGAAAAGCCTTTGAAGGTCATCACATGAAAAGCGCTGAAGCCTATCCTGAATATCAAGGAGACCCTGATAATATACAGTTCCTGTCGCGGTCTGAACATCAAGAAGCACACGGTGGAGATTATAGGAATCCGACAAATGGATATTTTGATCCAGCAACAAAAACGACATGGGATTTTGGTGATAATAAGTATGAGCCTTGCGCAATTATCAAGCTAACTAATCCTATTGTGAACCTAAACGATGTTGCACAAGTGTCGTCAAAGACAACAGAGGTCTTACCGAAGGAAGAAATAGAGAAAAGTTTAGGCGAAGAACAACGAAAAAACAGTCCCACACTGAAAAAGCTAAATTTACCTGTGCCCACTACAGCTAAACCTTTTCAAAGAGCTAGTAGAGGTTTTGGAGAAAAAATAGTGGATACTGTCGAAGCCATCAAAGGATTCAGTGAAAGACATCCTGTATTAACAGGCGTATTGAAGATAGTCAGAGTGGTTGTTGTAGCAGTAGGAATTGAAGCAACTGCAAACAGTGGGAAAGGCTTAGGCAGTGGTTCAATATCATCTTTGTCAGATGATTATTTTAGCAGTAGTTCTGACAATGATTATGACGATCTTTCGAATACCAATGATTATGATAGCACACTGCCCAGTAGGGATTATCCGGATGAACGGTCCTCCCCTAAAGAACATATGGTTTCAGCTCATGGACAGCATTATCACAAGAAAGATGGCGTAATCTGGAGAGAGAAAGAACCATATCCGCGTGGTGGTGGGAAATAGGAGGATGATAAGGGGTGTAGCGATAGAATTCGCACATCTCAAAAAGTTTGATTCCATATGGGTTTCCGAAAACTTGAATATGTTTTCACTAACAAATGGACTTGAAGTGGATGAGACGAAAATCGGATGTGGAAGCGTTTTTTTGGGTTGTAGGCACACCGACTGGAAAGTTGTTTGGACACAGACATTGCCTGCTAATTTTGTGCCAAAATGAAACGAAAAGACCCATTCATAAATGTTCTTCAACAACATGAAACGACAATATATGTTGTTGCTATATATGAATAATAACAATAAATTAAATATGGGTAAAAAATCGTACAGTATGAAGTTGAATACCGTACACGAGAATTGATTTTTTGCAAGTTGCGTGGTAATATACTATAATAGGTGTTTTGTGGGGAACTAAGAGCCGCCGATAAATTAAACGAAGGTTTTATTAATGGCAGTCCGCTATAAGAAAGTTATGGCATATCTTATTAAATAATGTATATAGATTGCAGGGATTCAGAAAAAGGCAGGTGTAAGCCATTATGTGCGGACACAACTTAGAAAAGATGAGGATATCAGCTTGGAAGCTACGAGAAAAAATATGTATGGCGCTAGACTACAAAAGTGGTGATATTGAAATTATGGGATGTGATTCAGATAGTGTAAAATAGCGGCTTTATATTTTGAGAAAGGGAATTGTTAGGATTAGTGCATAAATTTATTCATATGCACACGTAACTATCCAATAAAAAACGCAAAGATGAGAGTTAAGTGGGATCAATACGAAACTGCATTATTGATTGAAACATTCTGGAAAATTGAAGAAGCTCAGGAGAAGAAAAATGACTTAATCGAAAAGTTATCTCTTACATTGAGAAAGATTGCAATCAATAGGGGAATCGAAATAGATAATGTATATAGAAATGTAAACGGAATATCTATGCAACTGGCCCCGATTGCACATGCATTCTTTCCAGATAGACCTACACTTACTACATCTGCTATGTTTCAGAAAATGGTGCATATGTACAATGATAATCGGGCTGAATTTAATAATATTCTTTCTGAAGCTCATAAGATGGCAGGTGAAGATGTTGACAAAAGTGAATCAATAGTGAATAGTTTTCAGGCATGGGTTGAAAGTAAAGGACTTAAAAGATATTCAGTGCGAGATATAATTGATAATCTTTATACAGTGTCAGATTACTGCATTCGTCATAATTTAATAACAAAAACAATTTGGGAAATGGATGATTCTAAAGCTTTTATCAAAACCATGTATAATATGATGTCTGAAAGGTCGTTCAACATTGTTTATAAAGAGGATAAGCCGATAATTGAAAAGGCTATTTCATTATATAAATCGTTCCTTGATGAGAGCATGAAAAAAGTAACTGCGGTAGAGACAAAAGATGTCATGTTGAATGATTCAGAAGATAAAGATAAAAATAGTATGTTACAAAACGCTGCAGTAAGGCAAGTTTTGGAAACTCATTATCCGTATGGATTTAATTATAGTTCGCCTATAGAGTTGATGAAATTTAGAAAGAATTATATCAGCGATTTTGGGACGGAATGCATAGATGATGCAGATGTACTGGTTGAAAAAATCAAAGAAACAGGGATTGAGTTCTCAGGGAAAATATATGTAGTCCAAACGGAGACTATAAAACATATTATCAGCGTTTTGAATCAGCAAATAGAATCAGGCAGAGGCATTTTTTATTATGAGTCAGTGTTCTTGGTAAATGAGGAGTGGATGTTTGACGAGAGAATAGTTTCGGAAGAAATGCTTAAGACTATTCTGATAAAAGAGTATCCGATGTTCCAATACAAGTCGGGTTACTTCCTCGCACAGAAGCATCATTGTACGGAAAAAGAAGCTTTGATTAGGGATATTAGTTTTGTATGGGGGAATCACACTCTTAGAACATTTAGTGAACTAAGCGAAGAATTGCCATATGTGCCACTTAGTAAAATAAAATATGCATTAACAGCCGGAGAAGAATTTGTTTGGAATTCATTCGAGACATATACAAGAATTGAACGATTTATAATATCAGAAAGTCAATTGAAAGAAATTGAAGCTAAGGCTACGGCTTTATGTGACGAGAAAGGAAGTGCATCATTTGAAGAAATAATTCCGGATGATGTGGTTGCCGAGAATTTTGAACTTTCTGAGACGGCATTGAACGATATCGTGTTTTCATATATTAGCAATCTATTCTCTAGAAGAAGCAAGGCTGTTACCAGAAAGGGAGAAAACAGTGATATTATATCTCAACTAGAGAAATATTGCAGAACGAAAGAAGCATGTACAGTAGAAGAATTAAAGCAGTTGATGTTTGATTTGACTGGAGAAATCAGGTATCCTGTTATAATTGAGGCGGCGAATTTGGTTATGGTCAGAATCGATAAAGATTCTTTGGTGGCAGATAATAAAATCGCTTTTGATGTAGGAAAGATAGATATGGTTTTAAATGATACGGTTGTTGGAAATGTAATGGGAATGAAGGAATTCTCTTCATTTGCAACACTTCCCTATTGTGGTTTTCCGTGGAACTATTTTCTATTAGAAAGTTTTTGCAGAAGATTTAGCAAATTGTTTCGGTATGCATGTATGACACCAAATTCGAATAATGCGGGTGCGATAGTGAGAAAGGAATGTGATGCGCCATATCCTGAATTAATGGCTGAAGCAGTAGCGCATTCAAATATTAGACTTAATGAAAAAGAAATTTTTGAATATTTAATTTCATCAGGGCTGTTGCTGAGAAGAAAATATAGCAACATGGCTGAGTTGATTCAAAGGTCAAAGGATATCCGCGAAGGGAGAATTTGAAAATGTATTCATATACATATGATGAAAAGACAGGGGGTATTATACTTAACTCAACGCCTACTGTTTTTTCCAAGGAACCGAGGCCGGTGTATGCGGATGAATTGGATATGCTTGGGTTTGATAGATTTTGGGAATATGATAAACAAAATGAGGTTCCATATATGTGGGCTGAGTCAGTAAACTATTGGTATAGAGGAAGACAAGTCGCTAAGTTAAAAGGTGGAAGCTTGTATTGTGCCCCTGAAATAATTCTTAGCACCGATGATGGCGGGAAAATTATTGAACCAGAGCCCCAAGGCACTAAGTTAAAGCCTGTAGATATACGTGCTATGATTTTGGCCAACCAAGATATGATGGATGTGGTTGAGGGAAGCACAATTAAAAAAATAATTGCAAACTATGAAAAATATAAAAATAAGTTGGATATCTTCCATGTAGCATTTTCAGGGGGAAAAGACAGCGAAGTGCTATTAGATTTAGTTAGAAAGGCCCTTCCTAAAAAAAGTTTTGTAGTTGTTTTTGGGGATACGGGCATGGAATTTCCTGATACTTATAAAGTTGTTGATAAAATTAAAAAGTCTTGCGAAAAAAGTGAAATACCATTTTACATAGCAACATCACATTTTAAACCTTGTGAATCATGGAGGTTATTTGGACCGCCTGCAAGGGTGCTGCGCTGGTGCTGCAGTGTTCATAAAAGTACTCCGCAAACACTAAAACTTCGTGAAATAACTGGAAAGAACGACTACGTAGGCTTGGACTATGTTGGAGTTCGCAAACATGAGAGTACAGCAAGAAGTGAATATGAATATGAAAATTATGGAAAAAAACAAAAAGGGCAGTTTAGTTTTAATGCGATTTTAGATTGGACATCTGCGGAAATATGGCTGTATTTATTTCGTTATAATTTGCCAATTAATGAAGCATATAAGAAGGGAAATTCTAGGGCCGGTTGTTTATTTTGCCCGATGGGTGGAAATAAGGGAGATTACATTCAATATAATTCTTATCGAGAAGAAATAACTCCATACATAGAGATGATTAAGGAGATGAATCGGCGGGATCAGGGAAATGAACAAAAACTTGAATCATATGTTTCGTGTGGCGGTTGGAATGCAAGAAAAAATGGAAGAGATTTAACTATCAATGAACAACATTATAAAGATGAAATCATTGATGGAAAGTGTGTAATTACAGTTACTAATCCGAAGACTGATTGGAGACAGTGGATAAAAACATTGGGCGAGATTCCATTTAACTACTATTTTGAAGAATTAGATAGCGGTTACAGAGTATCTTTTGATGCCAAGTTGGCAAAGCAGATACCTAGTGCAATAAAAAAATTCAAACAGGTTTTTCATAAAGCGGCATATTGCCTAGGATGCCGTGTTTGTGAAACAAATTGTCGTTTTGGCTGTATTTCATTTAAAAATGGATTAGAGATAACGAATTGTTTGCATTGCGGTCAGTGTCATGAAATTGACGATGGCTGTTTGGCGTACCATTCGTTAAAAACACCAACAGGAGGATTAAAGGTGAAAGAAGGAAGCATTAACTCATTTGCTAATCATGCCCCCAAACTTGACTGGATCAGAGATTTCTTTGAACAAGGAAATGATTATTGGGAATTTAATGGTCTTGGACCTAATCAAGTAAAGATGTTTCAACATTTTTTGAGAGATGCAGGAGTTATTGACAATAAAAATAAAACTACAGAATTATTTGATTTAAGTAAGAAAATTGGATGGCAAAGCAATGTCCTTTGGGGGTTAATCCTAGCGAATCTAGCTTACAATGCTCAATTTACATGGTATATCAATAACTTAGATGTTGGTGTTTTCTATGAAAGAGAAAAAGTTAGTGAATTGTTAATGGTGGATGGTGTAAGTAAAAATGATACCACTTCGGTCATTAATTCTTACAAAAGATTTTGCGAAACCCCCTTAGGAACAGTTCTTGGCTGGGGAAGCGTATTGGATAAAGGAAGACAAATTGAGTCGGTGGTGAGATCAAAATGTTTTATATCAGACAATATAGTTATATTGTATTCATTGATTAAATTTGCTGAGAAATGCAACAACTACCGCGAGTTTACGCTGGCTTGGTTGATGAATACAGGAATAGAACGTACTGGAATTAGTCCTACATTAATATATGGTCTTGACTATGAGGAGATGAAGTCTGTTTTACTTGGCTTATCTGCAAAATATCCAGATTTTCTTGACGCGTCATTTACTAATGATTTGGACAAAATTACAATAAAAGATAAAACTTCTATGGATGTAATGAAGTTATTTGAGGAGGAATGAAAATGCTTACAGAAGAGTTAGGTAAATATCGCCAGTTTTTTGACATTGATGAAAAGTATTTCCCTTGCATTGATGATTCTGCAATAGAAGCGGGTGCTCCATGGAAGAACACATATCCCCATGAGACATTTATTGCTTTACTAAAGAATGTAGAAAAAATGTTAGGAGGAACTACAAAGCGTTCGGTGTGGATCCACGGCGCATACGGAACAGGAAAGTCCCAGTGCGCATATGCACTAAAGAAAATATTGGAAGTGCCAGAGGAGGAAGTAAAAGAATACTGGGAGATGTATGAGCCTCTGAAAAACAATAATGATTTATTGCAGAAAATACTAGGTCACAAGGATAGAAAGATTATTACGGCCTACCGGTATGCTTCTGGCGGGATTACCACTCCGAGAGATTTGTTTTTTGCAGTTCAGGAGAGTATAAAAGCAGCGATAGAATCAGATGATAGGATAACATATCACGGTGAAAACACATTGAAAGAAAGCGTTATTGCTTGGATAGATGATTCTGCGCATAAGAATTTTTTTAATGAATTATTAAAAAAACCAGAGTGGAATTCTGCGTTTTCACAGAATTCTGCTGATGAGGTTTTAAATGCGCTCAAAAAAAGTATCGATATAAAGAATTTGATGGAAAATATCTTTAACATGGCTGATAAAGAAGGCATTACAGCCATGTCTTTGGATGCTGATAAGCTAAAGAAGTGGATTAAGGATATTATTTCCAATAATGATGCTAAGATCGTGTTGGTTTGGGATGAGTTTAGCGGTTTCTTTAAGCAGAACAGAAATTCTTTGGATGAATTTCAGAAGATAGTTGCACTCTGCGAAGAAGTTCCATTCTATTTCATAGTTGTAACGCATCAGACTGACTCCATTATTAATAGTGAGGATCAGTCATGGTCGGTTGTTCGCCAGAGGTTTGATTTCTCACAGATTACTCTTCCTGATAATATTGCTTTCGATTTGATTGGACATGCATTTAACGTGAAATCAGCGGCAAAAGCCACATGGGATATTTGCGCAAACGATTTAAACGGTCGTTTGACTGATTCAAGGCGTGAGGTGATGAAAGCAGCAAAAATAAGTAACCCGAAGGTGATAAAAGATATTATGCCATTACATCCAATGGCTGCGCTTGTATTGAAAAATATCGCATCTTCTTTCCAGTCGAATCAGAGAAGTATGTTTGATTTTATAAAAACTTCTGATACTGAAGGAACTCAAGCTTTTCAATGGTTTATAGAAAACACAGGACCAGATGATGATTATCCGCTGCTTACTATTGATATGCTTTGGAATTTCTTTTATGAGAAGGGAAGAGATGATTTAACATCTGATATCCGTATGATTTTGGATACATTCCCTCAGCAGCAGAACCTAAGAGATGAAGAAAAAAGAGTATTAAAGACAATACTGATAATGCAAGCAATCGATAAACGTTTGGGAGGAACGATTGAATTATTAAAACCTACTGAGCAAAATATTAGTTATGCTTTTGAAGGCATATCATCAGGTCTTGATGCTACATGCAAAAATATTGCTAAGGCATTAAATCAAAAGGGCATATTAGTTATGAATCCTATCGGAGAGAACAAATATGCTTACGGCGCAGCAGTTCTTGCAGGGGATCAGGCAAAAATTGATGAATATAAAAAGGCTGTTAAGAATTCAAGTACTACTGCCAAGCTGGTATCAGACGGAAAGTTATCTACTGCTTTATCCTTGAGCCCAGCGTTGAAACTTCGCTTCGCAGACAATATTGCGGAAGGGACAATGGTTACAGTTACAATTGCAGATTTTACTAAGATTATTAACGTAATGAAAGATAAGGAAAGTTCTTGGCATATGAATGCAGTATTAGCACTTGCCAAAGATGATGATGAGGCCGTCTCATTGCGTAAGATGATAAAGGAGGCGACGGAAAAGGACGAGTATAAGAATATTCTGTTTATAGACGCCCTCTCAACCCCGCTAGGAGAAGAGGATTTTAATTCATATGTAGAGTATTCTGCAATGTCACAGTATTATCAGGGAAACAATAATCAGTCAGCTAAAGACAATGCTAATAAAGCAGCTCAAGTTCTTTCTATTAGTTGGAAAAACAAGATTTACAATGGCCCATTTACTATTTATCACTCTGATTGTAAGGAAGGAGAGAAAGTGATAGGTGGACAGGCTGTTGCGAATATTTTGCAGTCATATGTGATTAGTAAGTACCATTATGTCTTTGATTTTTCTCGAGGCTTGACGGAAAATCAGCTCAAGTTAACCCAAGGAAAATCGGCAGCAAAATGTGGAATTATTAAGAAAACAAGCGGCGTTGTGGTAAATGTAGAAAAGTCTGTTCTTCAAGCTGTTTGGGATGTGGAGGATTACTGGACCAACCCAGTAACTAGTGCTCAGAATATTTCTGAGATTAAAAGAAGCATAGAGAAACTAATACGTGAGCGGTTTGATGAAGATGGACAGATTGCAATTGGGGAGATATATGACTATTTACAGGATTACTATGGTTTTGCACCAAGTAACTTATCTGCATTTCTTACGGGATTTCTCTTAAAAGAATACGGTGGAGAACCATATCGATATTGCGATACAAGTGGTAGTCATGAAGCAATGACGCCTGAAAAGCTATCTGAAATGATTGGGAATTATATAGGCAAAGATCCTGACCCAACGTATATCGTCAAGATGACACAAGAGGAAAAAGCCTTCTACGAAACGACAGAGAAGGCTTGGGGAATTGCGCCAAATTCATGCTCTTCCGCAGTGCAGGCTGCAATGAGTGTTAAGAACAAAATGCAGTTATTTGGATTGCCGGTTTGGTCTCTTGAAGATGTTGATACTACGGGTGTTTATGACATTGTAAAAAAATATATTGAACTTGTTCAGAAAGAGGGAAGTGAGGCACACAAAGTCGCAATAACTATAGGAACTGCTTCAAGAGCTAAAACTAATTTGGGTGATCAGTTGCATGATTTGCTCACTGTTGAAAATTGCCAAAAGGGTATAAAATTGTTCTTGAAGGATTTCGAAAATGGAAAGCTATTAGATTTGGCTAATGAGATAGGAGCAAATGACAATTTACTTAAAGATATTAGTAGCTTGTTTAGCGTTCAATACTCTAGTTTGTGGAATGCAGAAACAGGCAAAGAACAAATAAAAACACTTATAGTAGATTATTCATTTGTTAAATGTACTAATTACATTTTGGGAACAAATGCTACTTCAAAAAAGGTTGCATTTGAGGAATGGAAGGAAAAGCTAAAGTTTGTAATGTGTTCGTGCGAGGGAATACAGTCTATATATCCAACATTAGAAAAGAGCTTTGCGTTTCTTTTAAAGATTGTCAAGGATGAAGAGATTTTGCCGGATCATTTTAAGGCATATACAGATGAACTAATAAATAGCCAGAATGATATAAAAACATATTTTGACAATGAAGCAAGTTTCTTTAAAAAATTGTATGCAGACTATCTGGAAGATATAGAAGATAATGATATTCCAAAGCTTAAAACACAAGAATTAATTGGCATTTTTAAAAAGTCCAAAACAGAGGGAAATTCTGTTGTTAAGAAGGTCGCGGAGGAATATAGGAAAGGCCAAAAGAAAACGCAGATGTTTGAACTGTGGAAGTCTAAAACGGGAACAAAGAATCCTGCTGCTTGGTCTGAAAAATACAGGACTCCAATTTTGAAAATGGTGGGAAAAGCAGAATACGATGATGCTAAGAAGGCTTTCGAGACTCTTAATCGCACAACATCTACTGAAATAGAAATTGAAAAGACTTTGGAATTCTTGCAGAATACGAATATTTATCATAGATTAAGCGATTCAGATATAATAGATGCTGCATTTAAGAGCCTGCTTGGAAGTTATCAAGCTATTCTTACTGATTTGGATAAGGTGAGAGATGCACTTGAAAAATTGGCAGTTGATCCATATGAATGGGATACACATCCAGAAGTTCGTAATAAAATTCAGAACTTAGCAGAGGCAGAGTACAATGCGGGTGGAAGTGATAAAGTCATCGCTAAGATACAAAGTATGGATAACGAAGAACTGAAAAAGTATTTGATAAGACAAGTCCAAGACAATATGAAATTGGGAATTGAAATAATTAACGGAGGAGAGTGATTTTTATGTCAATGTCGGCGATAGAGAGTTACTTCAAGTCGAATATCTATAAGCCATTTTTTATGGCGGTTGGCGATATCGATTATAGGGAAATTAAAGCTAAACTCGCCGAATCAGGTGAAGTAGAATTCATCTATATGAGTAAATTTTGCCGCTCTGAGGACAAGAAACCTGATTTGGATAAATTGAAGGAAACACTCCGTATGGCTGATGTTGATTGTCAGTCCAATAAGCTTGTTTTACTTGGACTTGGGGAATATTTGGCTTTGGAAGGTGCAAATAAGGCCGTAGAGGTAATTAATGAGTTATTGCCCTTTAATCTTGGAAGTGCGCATGCATTATTTCTGCTTCGCGGTATTACACAGCAATTGCAAGCAATTTCCAAAGGGGATCCCAGACTAAGTGAAAGACAAATTGCGTTCTCGGCTGATACACGTTCGACACTTGACTTTATGTTTTCATCTACAGAACTGAAGATGTATTCCAAAACGGGGATTGTAAATGCGTTGATACTTGCTGAAGAGGGAAATGAAGAACAAATATGTGTAAACACTTCTTTGGAATTTCCTAATTCTTTGTACTATGTTCAAAAGGTACAAAACCCGTATGAAGCAATAAGAAGAGTTGACAAAAGCTTTGATGTACCTAAGAGTTATGGGAGCAATGAAAATTGGACCCAACTCTTTATTGAAGTTAATCAAAACAAAAGAATAGCAGAAGTGTTTAGACAGCATCAGTTCGATGATTCACTCGCAAATTTTTACCAAATGATTTCCGGTTCAGAATATGAGAACTGGTTGTATTATGTTTTTCTTTTTATAAATAGAGATAATGAAAAAAATTCATACTTAAAATATGTTATTGGTAAAAGTAAGAACTTTGAGGAATTCAAGACGGATATTCTTAATGCGATATCTAAAATTCCACATACCGATGAAATGTTTGAGGATTATTATTGGGCAAGAAAAAAACTTGTTTGCCAGTATCCAGATACAGATGTAGCGGTTTTTGTTTCGAACAATAGATTTAATTCGACAGAAAGTATTTATAAGCTTACCGATAACACTAGGGTTGAGAGGGAAGAGATAATTGCGGATATAGCGCAGCACGGGTTGCCCAAAGAATTGGATAAGATTTATCCGGATTTAGCATTGTATTTAAAACAATATCATTTTAATGGCGATGCATTGAATGAATTACTTACAGAATATTTTCAGGAATATAAAATTCAAAAGGTCCTCAATAAAATCGAACCAGAATTTTTGGATAAAGTAGATAAATTGGCGGTCAGTCGAGAATATAATCGATTAAGAACTCGAGATGAACTTGTGGCATCGATAAATACTGCCGGAAGCTTTTTGTGTTGGATAGACGCACTGGGTGTAGAGTATCTTAGCTTTATCGTTGGGGTGGCTCAACGAAGGGGATTGGCAGTGACTGTCAACGTAGGGCGTGCTGAATTGCCTACATTGACATCTATTAATAGACATTTTTATGATGCATGGCCTGAAGAGTCTAAAAGAAAAATTGAATCCTTGGATGATATTAAGCACAACGAAAGCGGCGGATACAAATATGGGCCAAGTAATCAGTATTCTATTCATCTAGCAAAAGAGTTGCAGATAATATCTGACGCTATAGATGAAGCAGCTACCGATCTTGGATTGAGAAAATATGATCAGTATGTTATAGCTAGTGATCATGGAGCATCTAGACTTGCAGTTTTAAGAAAAAAGGAAGAGAAATACGAAACTGATACCAAGGGTGAACATTCTGGAAGATGCTGTAAGACATTTTCGGACTATGATTTGCCGTTTGCTACAGAAGAGAATGGTTACATTGTATTGGCAGATTATGGAAGATTTAAAGGGAGCAGAGCAGCAAATGTTGAAGTACATGGCGGGGCGTCACTGGAGGAGGTTGTAGTTCCGGTTATTACTTTATCTCTTAAGAATTCCAGCATTGAGATAAAGGTGGTTGATGATATAGTAAAGGCAGATTATAAGAACGGAGCGGTTATCAATTTATTTGTTAATAAATTGATTTCTCAGCAACTATTTATTGAGTATAAAGGGAAGAAGTATGCGAGTGAAGCAGTAGATGAAAATCATTATAAAGTAATCGTGCCGGAAATAAAAAGAGCTGGGACTGTAGATATAGAAATCTATATTGGGGAAGATTTAGTCTCTCATATTATGGTAAAGGTAGTTGGTAAGAGTGCATCAATGAATTCTGATTTTGATGACTTGATATAAACGGGAGGGTTTTCTGATGGTTGATGATAAGTTGAGAAGTTGTTTTGACGAAATGGTGGTTTACAAGGATTTAAAGAAAAGCAATTTCTTTAATGCACTAAGTTTGCCCTCTTTTATGAGAGATTGGATTTTAAAAAAATTTGAAGATGAAGAAGGTAATTTTGATACAGAACAGGTAACGCAATTTGTAAAAAAATATTTACCAAAGAAAGACGATTGGAATTCAATAAAAAATCGTGTTGTTATTGAGCAGGAGAGAGTTAAGTTTCTCGCAAAGATATCTGTGAACATTGATATTAAAACAAGTGAGGTATCTTTTGCGTTACCTGATTTTGGACTTTCTTACAAGGATACCATTATAGAAGATACGGTATGGCAAGAGTGTAAAGAAGATCTTATTGGTCAACATGAAACATGGGGGATGGTAGAACTGGGATATAGAGCTCCTGATGATTTTGATTGGTCTTTTGAATATGAGAAAAAAAGAAGTAAATCAAAGGATGGAAAACAGGGGAAAATAAAACTAGTTTCATTTAAAACGTTTTGTCCTTATCATATAGATATTGATTACTATAAAGAAGCACGTAATGAATTTACAGTAGATGAATGGATTGATGTATTGCTTGGTGCGGCGGATTATAACGCTGAAGGATATGAGGGAGATACTGAAAAGAAACTCACCATGCTTACAAGGTTATTACCGTTTTTAGAGAAGAGGCTAAATCTGATAGAATTGGCACCTAAAGGGACTGGGAAATCGTATTTATATGGACGTGTAAGTCGGTATGGGTGGCTGTCTAATGGTGGCGTAATGAGTCGTGCTAAGATGTTTTACGACCAGAGCAAACATATGGAAGGTCTTGTTGCATCGAATGATTTCATTACATTGGATGAAATTCAGACTATATCTTTTTCAGATGTTGATGAAATGCGAGCAGCATTAAAAGGATATCTTGAGTCTGGGATTTATACTGTGGGTAACCATGAAGGAACAGCAGATGCGGGAATGATACTTTGTGGTAATATTAGCAAGGAAATAATGGATGCTGATGGCTATAGTAATATGTTTGAAGAATTACCGAAAGTCTTTCATGAGTCAGCATTGATTGATCGATTTCATGGTTTTATAAAAGGCTGGAATATTCCGAGAATGAATGATGATTTAAAGGTGTCAGGTTGGGCGCTAAACTCAGAGTATTTTTGTTCTATTATGCATGAGTTAAGAAATGATATGAGCTATCGTGCAGTGGTGGATGAATTGATACAAGTTCCTGAAGCAGCGGATACGAGAGATACAGAGGCCGTAAAACGGATTACAACAGCATATTTGAAATTATTGTTTCCAAATGTTCGAGCACCAGGAGATATATCAGTTCGTGATTTTAAACGATTTTGTTTGAATCGAGCAAGGAAGATGAGAGATACAATAAAGTACCAATTAGGTATCCTAGATGTTGAGTTTCAAGGTAAAGATATACCGAACTTTACTGTTTCTTCTAGATATGAAGAATAAGGTGATGATGTATGGCAATATGTTATGTATGCAACAAGGAACTATCTAAGAATGAGGTTGGGCTTACCAAAAAACTGATTAACAAAAATGCCAAAGACTATTATTGTATTAGATGTCTGGCAGAGTATCTAGAAGTAACTGAAGAAGAACTTTTGGATAAAATAGAAGAGTTTAAAAATGAAGGTTGTTCATTGTTTCAGTAAGGATATATATGAATGATTTTATTTATGCGGATAATGCCGCGACAACAAAACTTGATATGGATGCATTTGAAACCATGAAATCGTATATGTTAGATTATTATGGGAATGCATCTCAGCCATATTCTTTTGCCAAGAGACCCAAGATGGCTTTGAAAAATGCACGTAAAGAAATTGCAAATTGTATAGGTGCAGAGCCGGATGAAATATATTTTACATCTGGAGGGACTGAAAGTGATAATTGGGCGATTAGAAAATTTGGATTCGCAACAGATATAAGGCATGTTGTTACGTCGAACATAGAACATCATGCTGTTTTGAAGACTTGTGAACAAGAGAGTAGAGATAATAGGTGTGATGTGCGTTATCTGAAGGCTGATAATGTAGGGCGCATAAATGCTGATGAGTTGAGGAGTATTTTAGGTGAAAAAAAATTTACAGAAACCACGTTGGTTTCTGTAATGTATGCAAATAATGAAATAGGGACAATCGAACCTATAAAAGAGCTGTGCAAAATTGCCCACGAATATAAAGCTATATTTCATACGGATGCTGTTCAGGCAATAGGTCATGTCAAAATAGATGTAAAAGAACTTGGAGTGGATTTCTTGTCAGCTTCAGCACATAAATTTAATGGTCCCAAAGGAATTGGTTTCATGTACCAAAAGGGCGGTCGTCTTGAACAGTATCATACTGGTGGATCTCAAGAAATGGAGATGCGAGCTGGAACAGAGGATGTTGCATCGATTGTTGGAATGGCAGTTGCGTTAAGGAAGAATGTGGATGCCATTGAGTATAACACTAAATATTTGCAAAAGTTAGAGGCGATACTAATTACCGATTTACGCAATGCGGGTTTGGATTTTATCCGGAATGGAACGAACCATTTACCAGGCAATGTGAGCCTTTCATTTGCAAATGCCAGTGGCGAAATGCTTCTCCATCGACTAGATTTAAA
The DNA here is from genome assembly GCA_947624655.1 of uncultured Clostridia bacterium. Classification (GTDB taxonomy): domain Bacteria; phylum Bacillota; class Clostridia; order TANB77; family CAG-508; genus JAAWPK01. Next base: position 18,011 of record CANQLH010000029.1, read on the forward strand.
AAAAATTTTTATTTCTACCGGATCTGCATGTGATGGCAAAGATAGAAAGATTTCTCATGTAATCCAGGCAATTGGCGTACCAGAAAAGTATGCTGAGGGGACCATTCGTATTTCTTTAGGAAAAGAAAATACGGAGGACGAAGTTCGAAAGATTGCAAGGGAGATAGCCACTATTTTACAGTATTAGTTTATTGCAAATTAAGGACTTAGACAGACAATATAAGGAGTTTTAGATATACCTAAATAAATACAGAGCACGAAATTAGGAATAGATTAGTTTCGTGTTATGAAAAGGAGCATATTAAGTACTTTCGATGAATTTTGTAACTCGTTACAACTTTATTGTATAATAGGAAAGAATTACCAATTACGTATTTAAAAGTCTTTTTCGGCACTTCTGCGCCGGAAAAGGCTTTTTCTGCTTGTATCAAAATCAACAGAAACATAGATTTCTGTAGTAAAAAAATTTTTTGGCGAAAAACTTTTTTATAATTCATCAAAATAGAACTTGCGTTCGATAAAAAACAATGGTAACATATAATAAACTAATTTTGATAAATTATATAGGGAGGTCATAAAGTGAAAAAAGATTTTATCGCGGGAAATCAGTTTCAAAGTTTTATGCAGACAAGGTTTGGTATAGATCTTAATTCGGAATTAGCAATTATGTCGCATGTCAAGGGAAAAGAAGAGTTAGTATATGGATACATAGGGGATATAGCAGCGCTTTTTCAACCGGTAAGATATGGTTCGGATAATCCAATGGGACTTTATTCCGATTATGATTCTTATAAGGAGCATTTTATAAAGTATTGGAGAAATGCGCTAGGTATTTCAAGGGCAGAATCAGATGAAATCGGGAATATTTTTGATGAGGAGGTGTCCCAACAAGAAAACTGCAAAAATCGGGCAGTCGCATCAGTGTTTTTTGAGAATGGCAAGGCATTAGCTGCTGATGATTGTCTGAATGCGATATATGAGGTGCTGAAAAATTTTAATTTTTGATTTTGGGATTTTAATTTACACATTCTAATTTACGAAAGAGAAAGCCTATTTGATGCAAGGTTTATTCGTATTTTGAGTATGTGTTTCTTATGACTAAATTGAGAAGGATATTATTATGATTATTTGGGTAGATGGACCTTATGGTGTGGGGAAAACGGCAGTATCAAAGAAATTGAAAGAGAAATTGGGTAATCGGGTCGAATTATTAGAGTCAGATTATTATAGTGAAGAAATATTGAAAAAAATTGTAGAAGAAGCAAGGGCTTCTCATACTATGCCGCATATTGGAGGAACTATACCGCAGAACAACATAAGATTTTTAAGAGAATTTAAGAATGTGATAGAAGAAAAATTTGAGGATACAAGTAAACATTGGATTATTGATATGGCTCTCACACGAATGGAGTGTAAGGAAAATCTTTTTGATTGTTTGCAAAGAGAAGGAAAGAATATGGTGCATCTTATCTTAGTTGCTGATGAGAAAACTATTAAAGAACGCATTATGAAAGATGAAAATAGAATGAAAGATTTGGCATTGGATTATTTGGAGCATAACATATCATTTCTGAATGACAATTATCCAGATGCAATACGAATAAAAACAGATAATCGTGATATAGATGATGTTGTTGCCGAAGCAATTGCAATAATTAAATCAAAAGAAAATTCTTGACAGGGGAATGATTATCGGAACATTTAAAATAGAAAAATAGAGTTTTGGTCAGTATAAAGGGAATGCTTTGTAAGGTGGGGCGATATTGTTAAAAGGGGTCTGCAAAATGGGGGGCTGTTTGAATGTTGTATAAACACCAGAGGAAATATAAACATATATAAAGGTTATTTGCAAAAACCTGAAATTGATGCGATGTTTTTATGCGGTTTATTCGCAAGGTCAAATCGGAGAAACAGTGTTTAGCCAATCCCTGAAATCAAGTGAAGCTTTGTCAGAGATAAAGGATGTAGATATATTTGTCCAATACTGTTTGGTGGAGAATGTAACAAATTAAAATGTGTGGAAGCCGATAGAAAAGTTTATAGGCTAACCCCGGAAATTGATGATATAAGTTTTAGAGTGGGTGATTCGGATGAAAATAAGTGAGTTGTTTGGACTAGAAAAATCTCAGCATGAACTAGACTTCGTTGATATTGATGTTAACTCAGATACGCCTCTTTTCCTTGATCCGTATTTCATTGGGAAAAATGACTTTCCTCTCGCATATGAAGCACATCTTTCACTAAGGTCGTATTTTGAGTGCCTGCTTCGTGCCCTGCGAGAGAACAGAATGACCGATGCCGAAGAACTATTCAGTCACTTAGGTGAATCAAATGAGATTTGCCTTGGGTTTTCACGCATGAAACCACAGGGCAAAGGTATGGGACCGTCTGATGCATCTAAAATTTTTAGGAGCCTAAAGGATAGTCCTGCCTTACGAACCGGTATTATGGAAGATATTGAGGACTTTCGGATCTTTGTTGATAATGTCGATAAAGATAAAATGTCAGATATGACTGCCAATATAATAAAAAAGCAACTAATAGAGTATACTCAGGCTCAATGTATGCTTTGGGGAATTAAGCTAACTCCTGGTGTTCCATCGGGTTTTTATTGGGAGCGCGCTACTGCTGCATGGGAAAATAACTATACAGAGATGCTTATTGCTGATGGGAGAAAAATTCTTCTGGTGCCTAAACGAATAGTATCCTTTTCCACTGAATATACACCTCAAAAATATATGCAGCATTTCGTACTGAATTTTCTTCAAAACGAACAACTGAGACTTAATGGTCCTTTGGTTCAGAGACGGAGAAATAAACAAGGAACTCCATATGTAACTAAAAAGTCTATCCGGGAACATCAAAAATTAGGAGACTCTATTGACAAAAAATGGTTAGCCGATTTTACGGAAAGGCATCCAGAGGTGTTTGGAGATTTTAGAAAACAAACGCGATTAAAAATTTCGGCAGTTTCAACTACAGAAATATCAACAGAGCCAATCAACGAGATATGCATTTTCCTTATTAATCGATTAAAGAAAATGCCAATGGGACCCGATTATGCAACGGCATATCATCGAACCATCGTGGGAATATTGGAGTTGTTATTTTACCCCTATCTTTGTAATCTGGTAATTGAGCAGGAGATACATGAGGGTCGGAAACGAATAGATATTGTGTTTGACAATTGTGCAGAATCAGGCTTCTTTTTTCGCTTGTGTAATACTCATAGCATACCTTCTTGCTTTATAATGGTTGAGTGTAAGAATTACACGCGTGATGTTGCAAATCCTGAAATCGACCAAATAGGAGGTAGATTCAGTCCTAATCGGGGACAGATGGGAATAATCGCCTGTAGGTCGGTTGATAATATGCAGACGCTGATTAATCGGTGCAGTGATACATACAAAGACTTTCGCGGTTTGATAATTCCGTTGGTAGATGAGGATTTTTACAAATTGCTCCAATACAAAGCAGTAGAAAATGAACAGGCAATAGATGCCTTCCTTCAGGGACGATTTCATGCGATTGCATCTCAATAGAAAATGAAGAAAGGGGATTAGATATAGATATGCGACCATATAAAAAGTTAACTATAATTTGTAGCTTTATGTCGCTTTTTTCACTTGCTATGTGTTTATTTTTACATTACTCATTTACTTCTAAGGAAGCTGATTTTTGGGTAAATGTTAGCCTTGCTGTTTTTGGAAGTGCATTGTTGTCTGCCCTTACTGCTCTTGTTTCTTATTTTCACGAAAAAAGAACCACGCTGGAGAGTTTTTTATATCATTGCAAAAATTTACTTCATGTTATAAATAAATATCAAGATAGTATGTCCTTGGAAGATAAAATGAAATTTTATTTGGATTACCATGACCTGGATAAATCTGCATGGAATGCTGATTATGGAAACCTGGACTTCTTTACTGAAAAAATAACTGGAAGTAGGAAATATATATATGAAAAAATATATTACCCCATCCTCTTATTTAATCAAGCAGTCAATGAACATGTGTGGCATTTCCGCTGGTATTTTGATGGCAGCGGAAAAAGTACAGAAGCCATGGAAATGTTCGTTGGACAATTAGAACAGCATTTATTATATAAAAATGAAAAAAGTATTCCAACAGACTATGATGAAACAGGGAAACCAATTGCCTTTTGTGAAATTACAAGTTTAGAGTCAAAACTTGTCCAAGAGATAAGCCGAGAATTAAACGGAAGATATTATACTATTATGTATGGGAAACATCATAGAAAGTAATTTTTGCCTAAAAGTACAATATATCAGTATAAAAGCAATGCTCCTAATTATGTAATTAAGAATTGGATGAGAGGATGCAAGACACTTGAATTCTTGGGATTATGGGAAAGTTACATACTCCGGATTTTAAACCCATCGAATTCGACGGGTTTAGAAGTGAATCTGGACTACATGCATTTACTATGTCTTCAACGAAATGGCTGCTCGTGTCATGATGCTTCATTTTTATCAGAGTTATTTTTATGATCTACAATACGAATCAGGTACAGAAGCGTAAGAACATGTCGAAGAAGACTGTAAAGCTTGAAGCATAGATATATCGAAACTCTGAATACCGTGAAGCTGGTTCTGAGGAACAATATTGATATACGAAAAAATAAAACATCAAATAAAACGTCAGATAAAACTTCAAAGGAGTTTTTAGATTCGGCAATGTTCGAATTAATGTCCGAATCAGTGTCCAAATCAATGTCCGAATTGGAGAGGACAAGGATGCGGATGATTTTGAGTTATTTGGACGTAAATAAGGAAATTAGCAGTTCTC
>CANQLH010000030.1 GCA_947624655.1 uncultured Clostridia bacterium
ATGAATTTTATATCACCTGTATTTTATAAAAATTTATATAAAAGAAAAAAATTTACACACCAGTCTTGACAAACTCTACAAAGTAATAATATCCTGCAACTCCTGAGTTTACATCTTCTGCTTTTTCTGCTGATACTATTACATCACTTATGAACCAGCCATTGTTTCCTTTCTCTCCTTCTGCTTCTATTTTATCTATTCTTGGTTTTATATTGTCATATTTTACATCTTGGGTTACATATTCTGATTCGTTTCCTGCTCTATCTTTTGTATATCCTGTTATGATTGTTCTTCCTGCCTCTTCTATTGTTATTCTTGCTTCTTGTCCTGGTACACTTGTATCATCCTGCTGTATTACTCCTCTTAACATATAGTGTACTTCTGTGACTGTTTTATCCTCTGTACTTATTGTTACTTCTACTGGTATTCCATCTCCTCCATACCAGCCGTTTTGTATCTCTCCTTGTGATGTTATCCTTATTGTTGGTGCTCTTAATTTCATTGATACTCTTACTGTTGTGTATGCTACTTTCCCTGAATTTGCTGTTGCCTTTACTGTATATGTTCCTGATTTACTTACTTTAAATTCTGCTGTATCTCCTTCTTGGGTTCCTACTACCTCTCCTCCATATATTATCTCTATTTTCTCTATTCCTGTATCTTTGTCATATGCTTTTGCTTTTATACTTGTACTTTCTCTTTCATATTCTGCTTCTACTTCTGGGAATGACTCTCCATCACTTTTTCCTACTTCATGTATATGTTTTTCTCCTGTTTCTTCATCATATTCTACTTGGAAATTATCCCCATCTTCTGTTTCTACTAATATGTCGTTTGGATTTCCTTCTTCATCTACTCTTACCTCTGCCTTCTTTATCCAGTCTTCTTTCTCTATCTCTTCTGCTAGTTTCTCGGTAGTTAGCTTATCTCCTACTATATCATAGCTTAAGATTGTATCCTCTACTACTGCTTCTAGCCTTGACCTATTTTGTTCTGTCCCATATGTACCTGCTACTTCTGTACTTATATCTATTATTCCTAATCTTCCTGTTATTGTTCCAATAGTAATTAACGCTAGTATGATTAGTATTATAATCATTACCACTAACGATACCATCGTTATACCTTTTTCACTTGTTTTAAATTCTTTCTTTATCTTATCTATCATGGTCTTTTCCTCCCTCATAAATTCATTTGTTCACTTCTCTCCTTATGGTTAGAAACCTTAAATAGCTAAAAGACCAAACAAAAAATGCTATTTTTAGGTTTCTAACCATAAAGAGAGACTTTGTTACTTTTTCCTTTGTTCGAGATTGTATCTAAATTTTCTTAAAAGTAGTTTTGTCATTGGTTTTCTCACAGAAATTCTAAAATTCCTTGACGGCACCCTTCCACGCACAGCGTGAACGCTTTCCGTCAAGTCCTTTAAGAATTTCTAGCTCAAAACATTCCAGCACTACTTTTGCGAAAATTTGATACAACTCGAACATTTTGAAAATCAACATCATTCTTTCTCTTGTTTTTATTAACAAGGATAACTATATTTAATTTTGAAACCTACACATAAGCGACCACTTTTTGCAGATTATCTCTTCTTTAGCTTGAGATATATACAAATTTTTATAAAGAGATGCTGGAGCGTTTTGAATTAGAAATTCTTTAACTATTTTACGGAAAGCGTTCACGCTTGCCGTGGAAGGGTGCCGTAAAATAGTTTTAGAATTTCTATGAAAAATCAGTGACAAAATTCTCTTTAAAAAATTTGTATATATCTCAAGTATGGCACATTGCAAAAGTGCACAGCAAAAAGACACAGCCGAAACATATCTGCATCCACAAATATATCTCTCCTGTGTCTCACTTATATATTCAAAATTATTGTATGCTAAATATCCACTAGCACTACATGTGTGTGTGTGTGTGTGTGTGTGTGTGTGTACAGCCTCAAGGCTTTCAGCGTTTATTTGTTTTGGGTCTTTTCCTTTCATTTCTTTTCATCTACCTTTTTTCAATAATTTTTGACATTTTTCTTTTTTATTGTAACATTTTTAAATTTCCTTTGCAACACATTTTTTATTACATTTTTATTACATTTTTGTTACAATTTTTATTTTCTCCCCAAACTTACCTTTATCTCAAACAATTTTCCCTTCCTATCTATTGTAAGAACCACCTCATCTCCAACTTCTTTTGTATAAATATATCTTCTAAGGTCATTCATTTTATTTAATGTAACATTATCTATTTTAGTAATTACATCTCCAATAAGTAGCCCCTTTCCATAAGATGCACCAGTTTTATTTATTGAAACCACATAAATTCCAGAATCAAACTTTAGGTCTTCATCTAAATACTGTATTACTTCCTTATCATAAGCATAGATTCCAATTGATGCCTCTGTGAATTTGCCAGTTTTTGTTATTTTTTCAATTATTGGCTTTACAATATTTATAGGTATTGCAAATCCTATTCCTTCCGCATCTTTTATTTTTACTGTATTTATTCCTATTACTTCTCCGCTTCTCATTTATTAACGGACCACCACTATTGCCATTGTTGATTGTTGCATCTGTTTGTATTAATTCCTCCATGTATGAAACATCATTATCCTCTTTTATTTTAATTGTTCTATCAACTGCACTTATTATACCTGATGTTACCGTCCTTTGGAATTCTAGGCCTATTGGATTTCCTATTGCATATACCCTTCTACCTAATTTAATCCCATCAGAATTTCCTAATACACACTTATCTAATCCGTATTTTATTAATTTTTACAATACTTAAATCTATATCAGAATCGCTCCATACAACTGTACCTATATATTCTTCTCCGATTATCAAGCGTAACATAACATCTACTATATTCTGCTCCACTAACATGTTCATTACTTAAGATATATCCATTATCAGAAATTGCAATTCCGCTTCCAAGTGACAATGTTTTCTCTGAATTAATACTAAAAATAGATGTGTCATTATTTTCTATCTTCGATATTCCGAACTACGCTTTTTGACACATCTATTAATATTTCACTTATATCTTCTTCATTTATTGTACTTATCTCTTTTGAAAGTTTTTCTGCACTATATATCTCTTCATTATTAACTTCTATATTTATGTACATATCATATAGTACAATACTCATTGTAGCTATTGAGAATATAAAAATTGTTTCTGCTAATACCTTACCAAATATATGTTGTTTTTTTCCCTTTTTCCTTTGACTTTTCAAACTTTCATTCCTTCTTTATATTAAAATCATATAAATTATTCCCGAAAGTTTTATATTATATACTATTTAAAAAAATTTTCTAAAAAATCTTCCTATACTTCTTGTTAACTTTTTATACCATGGTAACTTTTCTATTACAACTAATTTAAAACAATCCTGCTTTTGGGGCTCAGGTTTAACTACTGTCTCTGCTTCTTCTTTATTTTCCTTTCTTGATTCAAATAATTTATCTGGATTATATTTTTCTCTTTTTTCTTCTTCTGCTCTTATATCATTTTCCTTGCAAGCTACTAATATTTCGTTTCCATCTTCTTCCCTGCAACAATACTTAATAAATATTCCTGATAAAAGCTCCTTAGTCTGTGGAAGCATATTTTGTTCACTTAATTTTTTTGTTTTATCTATATTAAATTCATATTCCTTATTTGAAATTCTTTCTAACTCTTCCTTTAATTCTTCAGGTATTTTTTCTAATACTGGTTCATCAACAAATTTGAATATTTCAATTAACTCAGTTGCAACATTGGGATATATAGTAGTATTTTGCATTTTTACAGCTTCCTTTCTCTTATGTTTTTTTAAATTTATCTTTGCATCTCAATTTCTGGTTCTTCTAAAAGTTTGCCCAGCCCATCAATTACCTTTTTTATTCCATTAGCAGATTGCATTTTAGCTAAAGTTTTTATATCTTCTTCATTAATCGTATATTCTTCTGCCTCTATATTTTTATCCTCTAAATTTTCTATCTCTTTAAAGCTATTTTCTCTATTTCTTGTTTTATGTAATATATAGCTTCCTTTTAAACTTTTTATTCCTTTTATCTTCATTTTTAGTTCTCCTTAGTATTTATTTATTAAAACAAATTATATACTATAAAATCTTTGATGTCAATTAAAAAATAAGATGTTACCAAGATAAAAGCTGTTTTAAATCCATTAGGAAGTAATATATTTAATTTATGAAGTGACGCGTAGCATGGGAGTTATAGTATAATGCTTTTATATTAAAGAATAGCTGAAATGATTTATTTGAAAGAGCTGCGTAAGCGATTAACCGAAGCGTCAACGCAAAAGCGAATGGAGCAGTCTACATATATATCTTTAATTTGTAGACTGCGACACCAAAGCTCTAAAAATAAATCATTTCAGCTATTCTATTGAAACAATCCATTTTCCTATAATAGCACAAAAATTCATATTAAAAAACTTGTTTTTTTATATATGCAATGATATAATGAGGCTGTTATTTATAGCAAAAAAATGGGGGCTAAAAATGAACAAGGATGTTGATGTTTTAAATAGTGATATAGAAACTAATATATCATCTTTTAAAGGTGATAAGGTTTCTATTGAAATTAATAAAAAGTTCTTTACAAATTTAGAAACACTTGCTAAGGTAAATGACGTTTCTTACTATTCTATATTTTTAGCCACTTTATATATACTCCTATACAAATATACTTCTAAAATTAATTTAGTTATTAAAACTCCTTTTTCAGAAAAAATATTTAAAGAATTTCAAGATATTACTAATTTTTCAAATGACATTATTTTAAATCAAGATATAAACTCTAATTTAAATTATATAGATTTCGTAAAAAATATAAATAAAGATATAATTAATCCGCTTTCAAATGAACAATCTTCTTACGAATTTTTTAAAAATTTTCCAAAAGAAGAGCCCATATTTGATGCAATTCTTTTTTATCCAGAATTTGAACCAAACTCTTCTGTTATAGAAAATCTAAATAAACCAAATCTATTATTTGGCATAGATTTAGAAACACATACATTAAATCTAGAATTTAATAAAATTATATATCAAGTTAATACTGCAAAAAGCATTTTAGCTCACTACTTATTTTTATTAAAACAAATATGTAATAATGTAGAATGTAAAATAAATGACCTAGAATTTGTAACACCAGAAGAAAACAGACTTCTAGAAAAGTTTAAAATTAATAATATTAAAATAGAAAATTTTGATGTTCTGTCTATCTTCGATACTGACTTTAAAGATACAAAAATTTATATCCTTGATAAAAATATGAAAAAAGTCCCTATTGGACTTCCTCGGTGAAATTTATATTTTTGGTAAGTTAAAAGAAAATGTAAAATATGAACCTGAAAATTTTTTTGATAATCCTTTTGGAGAAGGTAAAATATATAAAGCTAAAATTTCAGGTAAATGGACCTTTGATGGTAAATTAGAAATAATTAAAAATATATCCAAAAAAGATACATCTAAAGCTACAATAAAAACTTCTAGCACTTCATTAAGCAAAACATATAGTTTCTTAAAAACATACGATTACACTAAGGTAAATAGTGTTTTATCAAGAAATACATCTAATAATTTCAAAAGCATTTCTAAAATTGAGCCTCGGAAATATCCTACTTATACGGAGGTACAGGATTTTTAGGTGCTCATATTGCATATGAATTTCTAACGCAAAATAAAGGTACTCTTTATTTCCTAATCAGACCAAAAGATAATATTCCTGTAAGATATAGACTATTGCAAGCTCTTAGATTTTATTTTGGAGATAATTTTGTATCTAAAATGGAAAGTAGAATTAAAGTTATAGAAGGAGATATTACCAAAAGCTCTACTTTCGGTATTTCTCAAGATGATTTACATACTCTTTCAAAAGACATAAATGTCATAATAAATTCGGGTGCTATTGTTAAACACTTTGGCAATACAAAGGAATTTGAGAGCATAAATGTTAAAGGAGTAAAAAATATTATAGATTTTTGTAAAAAATATGGGAAAAGGCTTCTTCACATTTCTACAATTAGTGTTTCTGGAATCGATAAAAAAGATATTATGGAAGGTCAAAGTTTATTTACAGAAAATGATTTGTATATTGGCCAAGACTTTACAAATATATATGTTGCAACTAAATTTGAGGCTGAAGTTGCAGTATTAGAAGCAATTTATGACGGACTAGATGCACAAGTTTTAAGGCTTGGAAATATTGCAAATAGATATTCTGATGGTGTCTTTCAGCGTAATGTAAGTGATAATGGATTTGCAACGAGGCTTAAATCATTTATCCAAATTGGAGCATTTCCTAAATATTTATTAGAGCATGAGCTTGAGGTTACTCCTGTTGATTTAGCTGCAAATTCAATTATTAAAATACTAAATCACTCATCAGATTGCAATATGTTCCATATAGTAAATACACATCTTTTGTCAATTCCAGAATTTATTCAAACACTTAACAATTTAGGAATTAACATTATACCTGTATCCGATATTTTAATGAATGACATTATTAATGGAATGCTTACAAATGATGAAAGAAAACAAGCTGTTTCTGGTATTGTTCAAGACTTAAATGAAGATAAAAAGCTTATATATACTTCTTCTGTTAAATTTAATTGTGATTTTACAGAAAATTATTTAAAGATATGTGGTTTTAAATGGAAAAAGCTTGATAAAAGCTACATAACCAAGTATATGACCTATTTTAAGAAAATTGGATTTATAAATTATTAGTAATATTAAAAGGTAATAAATAGTTTAGGGGGCTAAAAAATGAACTATTATGACTTAACAAATCCACAAAAAGCAATATGGCAAGTAGAAGAATTTTATAAAGGTACAGATATAAATAATATTTGTGGTACTTTAACTATAAAACAAAAAATAGATTTAGATAAATTTAATGAAGCTATTAATATATTTGTCCAAAATAATAAAAGTTTTGGACTTAATTTTAAAGAAGAAAATGGAAAAGTTGTACAATATTTTACAATGCCAGAACATCAAGACTATGAAAGAATCACCTTAAAAGATGAGGAGGAAGTTCATAATGCTGGAATTCAGCTTTCAAAGCAAGTCTTGGATATTTATGGCAAACAATTATATAAATTTATATTATTCTCTTTAAAAAATGGTCATGGTGGCTTTATTGTACTTGCTCATCATATTATTTCTGATGCGGGAACGCTTTCTCTAATTGTCTCAGAAGTTATTGATATTTATAAAAAATTACTTAATAATGAAAAAATAGTAAAGACATATTATTCTTATGAAGATTATATACTTGATGAAAAAGAATACATGAATAGTGCAAAATTCTTAAAAGATGAGGAATATTGGAACACGTTATATTCAACTGTTCCAGAAGTTGCCTCTATTCCTAGTATGAAACTTAAAAGCCATAAAGATTTAACTGGAGAAGCAAAAAGGAAGGAATTTTTACTAGAAAAAAATTTGTTAAATCAAATCTCTGACTTTTGTAAAAGAAATAATATCTCTAACTTTAACTTTTTTATGGCAATATATAGCATTTATTTAAGCAAAGTTTCAAACTTAAAAGATTTTGTAATTGGTACTCCAATTTTAAATAGAACAAATTTTAAAGAGAAAACTACAACAGGTATGTTTATTAATACTGCACCTTTACGTATTACTTTAAGCGATAATATAGACTTTGTAACTTTTGCAAAGCAAATTGCACAAAGTTCTTTAAGTATGCTTAGATATCAAAAATATCCTTATGAAATGTTACTTCAAAATTTAAGAAAAAAAGAAAGCTCTATTCCAACTTTATTTGATATAATACTTTCTTATCAAGTAACTAAAGCACATAATGCAAATTCTAATATTCCTCATGAAATAGAATGGTTTGGTAACTCTACTATTTCTAATGGGATGTCTATTCATTTTCATGATAATAATGATGACGAAATTTTGAATATTTCTTATGATTATCAAATTCAAAAATATGATGAAAAAGATATAGATAATATGCATAAGCGCATTTTATACATTATAAAACAGGTTTTAGAAAATGAAAATATTTTAGAAAGTGATATAGAAATTATAACTGAAGAAGAAAAAAACAAAATTTTATATGAATTTAATAATACTAAAGCTGATTATCCTAAAAATAAAACAATAATTCAGCTATTCGAGGAGCAATCTAAAAAAACTCCTAATAATATAGCTCTTGTTTTTGATGATAAAAAGCTTACATATAAAGAATTAAATGAAAGAGCAAATGCACTAGCCTTATATTTAAAAAAGCAAAATGTAAAGCACGGTGATATTGTTTGTATGCTTTTTGATAAGTCTTTAGAAATGATAATATCTATTCTTTCTGTATTAAAGCTTAGTGCCTCATATTTACCTATTGATATTACATATCCAAAAGATAGAATAGATTATATTATAAATGACTCTCATTCTAAAATTGTACTTACAACTAAAGGTATTACAGCTCCTTTACCTTCTAGTATTTCTACTTTATATGTTGATTTAGATAACGCTGAAATTTATGATAACACCTTATCTTTTGTATCTAATGACACTTTTAGTCCAAACGATATTGCTTATATTATGTATACATCTGGTTCTACTGGAAAGCCAAAAGGTGTAATGGTTAAAAATATTAATGTTGTAAGACTTGTTAAAAATACTAATTTTATAAAATTTTCTGAGCATGAGAGAATTTTGCAAACAGGTTCTATTGTGTTTGATGCTTGTACATTTGAAATATGGTCTGCTTTATTAAATGGTTTTGAACTATATATTATTAAAAAATTAGAATTACTAGATGTTTCTCTTTTCGAGAGCTATTTAGCAAAAAACAAAATAACTATATTATGGCTTACAGCTCCACTTTTCAATCAGCTATGTGAGAGTAACCCAGCTATGTTTAAAGATGTAAAATATCTTTTAACTGGTGGAGACGTTTTGTCTCCAAAGCATATTAATATGGTAAGAAACTCTTGCCCTTCTTTAACTATTATTAATGGATATGGGCCAACTGAAAACACTACTTTTTCTACTTGTTTTACTATTGACAAAACTTATGAAAATACCATTCCAATAGGTAAACCTATTGCTAACTCTACGGCTTATGTTGTATCTTCTAGTGGTTCTATTTTACCTATTGGATTTGCAGGGGAATTATGGGTTGGTGGTGATGGCGTATCTTCTGGGTATTTCAATAATCCTGATTTGACAAATGAAAAATTTATTAAAAATCCATTTGGAGATGGAATGATATATAAAACTGGAGATTTGGTAAAGTGGCTTCCAGATGGCAATATAGATTTTATTGGTAGAATAGATAATCAAGTTAAGATTAGAGGTTTTCGTGTAGAATTAAATGAAATTAATAATGTCCTTTCTAATTTTAATAATATTAAAGAATGTACAACTATTATTCGTGATGTTCAAAACAGAAAAACTATTTGTTCTTATTTTACATCAAAAGATGGTGTTAATATTAGTGATAAGCAAATCAAGAGCTACTTAAAAGAATCTTTACCAAATTATATGATACCAACATACATTTGTCAGTTAGATAAAATGCCTTTAACTGTAAATGGTAAAATAGATAAAAAAAGATTACCAGAAGTAATATTAGAAAATGAAAGTAAAACCGTGTTCCCTATAAATGAAACTCAAGAAAAATTACTAGAAGTTTTTAAAAGTATATTAAGCTCAGAGAAAATTAGCTTAACAGATAGTTTCTTTGAATTAGGTGGAGATTCATTACTTGCAATTAAATTAATCCTTCTTATAAATGAAAAGTTAAAAGTTAGAATTACTATGCAAAATCTATACGAAAATTCTACTATTATAGAGCTTGCAAATTTAATATTGAGTATGACTCCCCTACAAAAAGATACTGATGGAATAACTAAAGCTGAAGAAAAGGAATTTTATCATCTTTCTTCTGCACAAAAAAGAATATATTATTCTTCAAAAATCGCAGGAGAAAATACATTATTATACAATGTTCCTGGTTGCATTATTTTTGATGCTAAACCAGACATAACAAAATTAAATAAGTGCTTTGAAAAATTAATAGAAAGGCACTCTAGTTTGCGTACATATTTTGAAGAAATTGATGGAGAGATTTATCAAAAAGTTATGCCAAATTTATCTTTCAAATTAGACGAAATTATAGAAAAAGATAAATCAATAGATGAAATTATGAAAGATTTTGTAAGACCTTTTGATTTAGCAAAAGCTCCACTATTTCGTGCAAGTTTTGTTACTCAAAATAATAAATATATGCTTCTATTTGATATACATCATATTATCTGCGATGGAGCATCACTTGATATTTTTACAAATGAACTTTCAAGTCTATATAATGGAGAAAATTTATCTTCACTTTCTTTTGATTACATTGATTATGCAGAATGGGAATTTAAAATGCTAGCTAACAATAAATATAATCATCAAAAAGAATTTTGGCTAAGTGAATTTAAAAATCTTCCTATATTAGACTTTCCTACTGATTATATAAGGCCTAGTGTTCAATCTTTTGAAGGTGCAAAAATATATAAAACAATAAATAAAAGTTTAGCTGAAAAAATCAATAATCTAGTAAAAAAATTAGATTGTTCAACATATATGCTACTACTTTCTATTTATTATGTATTATTATATAAATATACAAATTGCCAAGATATAGTTGTTGGAACACCTACACTTGGTAGAGATAAAGAAGAGCTTTTAAATTTGATGGGAATGTTTGTAAATACTTTACCACTTAAAAATCACATAGATGCTGATTTGCCTTTTAAAGATTTTCTAAATAATGTAAAGAATAATTGCATTAAAGCTTTTGATAATAATCTATACCCATTTGATAAATTAGTAAATGACTTAAATATTCCAAGAGATACGAGTAAATCCCCATTATTTGATACAATGTTTATTTATCAAAATAATGGTCTTGCTTCTGTATCTTTTGATAATATTCCATCACATACTTACTTGCCAGATACTTCTATTTCTAAATTTGATTTTTCTTTAGAAGTTGTACCAAAAGATAATGGAGAATTTGATTTAAACTTTGAATATTGTACTAAATTATTAAAAAAGATTACAGCTGAAAACTTTGTATCTCACTTCATTAATATTATTAAAAAAGTTACAGAAAACTGCGAGGAAAAAATTGCAAATATAGATATTTTATCAAAAGAAGAGAAAAATAAAATATTATATGAATTTAATGACACTAAAATGGATTTTCCAAAAGATAAGACAATTATAGAGCTTTTTGAAAAGCAGGTAGAAATGACTCCAAATAATATAGCTATCGTTTTTGAGAATAAAAAACTTACATATAAAGAGTTAAATGAAAAGGCAAATTCACTTGCATGGTACTTACGAAATTGTGGCTTAAAGAGAAATGATATTGTTTCAATTATGGTTAATCGTTCTTTAGAACTTTTAGTCTCAATAATTGGAGTTTTGAAAAGTGGTGCTTGCTATGTTCCAATAGATCCTAATTATCCAAAGGATAGAATTGAGTATATGTTAGAAAATAGCAACAGTAAACTACTTTTAACATCTTCTTCCCTATATGACACTGTTAATTTTGTAAATAAAGTTGTTATTGATTTAACTGATGATTATTTTACAGGTAACATTCATAATCTGCCAAATATAAATAAACCAGATGATAATTCTTATATTATATATACCTCTGGTTCTACTGGTATGCCAAAAGGTGTTGTATTAAAACAAATTTCTTTAACTAATCTTGCATATTTCTTAAATGATTATGTTTGCTTTTTTAAAGATAATAGCTATATTTCTATTGCTTCTGTTACAACAGCAAGTTTTGATATTTTTATATTCGAAACCTTAATTGCTTTGCAAAAAGGTCTTAAGGTTGTCATTGCAAATGAAGAAGAGCAAAGATTACCTAATAAATTAAATCTACTAATTAAGAATAATAATATTAAAGCTATTCAAATGACACCTTCTAGAATGAAAATCTTTTTAGATAATATCCAAGACTGCCCTAATCTATCAAATTTAGATTATGTTGTTCTTGCTGGGGAACCTTTACCTGATAACTTATTAAAAAGCCTATTATCTTTAGGTATAAAAAAAGTGTTCAATGGATTTGGACCTTCTGAAACAACGGTATTTTCTAGTTTTACTGATGTTACAGATTACAATACAGTAAATATCGGAAGACCACTTGCAAATACTCAAATGTATATTTTAGATGAGAATTTATCTCCTGTACCTATTGGTATTCCTGGAGAACTATATATTGCAGGTTATGGCGTTGGAAATGGTTATTTAAATAATGAAGAAATTACAAAGGAAAGATTTATTCCTAATCCATTTATAAAAAATTCTATAATGTACAAAACAGGAGACTTATGTAAATATCTTGATAATGGTGAAATTGCATATATAGAAAGATTAGACAATCAAGTTAAAATTAGAGGTTTACGTATAGAGTTAGAAGAAATTGAAAAGAAATTATTAGAAGTGCCTTCTATAAAAAAAGCAAAAGTTATAAAACAAACTATAAAAAATAGAGATATAATTTCTGCTTATTATGTTGGAGAAAAATATCTTAAATCAAACGAAATAAGGAAATTTTTATCTGTCTATTTACCAAATTATATGCTTCCATCATATTATACAAAACTTAATGACTTTCCATATACACCAAATGGTAAAATTGATAAAAATGCTCTTCCGCTTCCTGATGTATCCTTAGATATAAATTTTGCAGAATACGTTGCTCCAAGAAATAATGTCGAAGCTTCATTGGTAAAAATATTAGAAAATATTTTTAATTTATCTCATATTAGTATGTTAGATAATTTTTATACCTTAGGCGGTGATTCTCTTGCAACTATTACTTTATGTACTAACGTTAGGCAAAGCTTAAATCGCGATATTTCTTTTAGAGATGTAATGCAAAACCCTATTATAGAAGATTTAGCAACTGTTATAGAAAATGTACCTATTGCTAATTCCGATACACTTTCTATACACCCTTGCCAAAAAGCTGACTTCTACCCTACATCGTCTGCTCAAAAAAGAATGTATTTATCAAGTCGTATGGATGAAGAGTCTACATTATACAATATTTATGGTGGTATTTTATTAGATAAGATGCCAGACATAAATAAACTTCAAAATGCTTTGAATATGATTGTATCAAGGCATGAAACTTTGCGTACCTATTTTGAGATTATAAATGGACAAATCGTACAAAAAATATTGGATAATTTAGATGCTAAAATAATTGTGCAAGATGTCAATACAAATGATCCAAATGAGTTATTTTATATATATCAGTCTAGTTTTAATTTAGGTCAAGCTCCTTTATTTAATTTGATTTTATTTAACCTTCCTAATGGTAAAGTTTTACTTATGTTAGATGTACATCATATCATTTTTGATGGTAAATCTTTAAATAATTTTATAGATGAATTATCTAATATTTATAATGGTGAAGATTTACCAAAGCTTGATATTTCATATAAAGATTTTGCCGTATGGGAAAATAATCAGTTAATGCAAAATGGATTTAAAGAAAGTAAAGAATTTTGGAGAAAAGAATTTACAGGAAATATCCCTGTTCTAGATTTAATCTTCCCTAATTCAAGACCAAATAAAAAGAGCTATGAAGGCAAAACCTATGTTATGTTCCTCTCCGAAGCACTTACAGAAAAATTAAATAATTTTGCAAATACAAATAATTTCACACCTTACATGATAATGCTTGCTTGTTATTATATTTTATTATATAATTATACAGGTCAAGAAGATATTATTGTAGGAACTCCTATTTCAGGAAGATTTCATAAAGAATTAGAGCCTCTTTTAGGTATGTTTGTAAATAGTATTCCTTTAAGAAATACTTGCAATCCTAACATAGCTTTTAAAGAATTTTTAGAAAATGTGAAGAAAAGTTGTGTAAATGCTTTTGCACATGGAGATTATCCTTTTGATATATTAGTCAATGACTTAAAAATCAAAAAAAATGCTTCTAGAAATCCTTTATTTGATACAATGTTTACTTATCAAAGTAATGGTCTTGAGGAAGTATCTTTTGGAGAAATAAAAGCAACCTATGTTCTCCCTAGTCCTTGCAAATCCAAGTTTGATATATCTTTGGAGGTACTACCAAAAAGTAACAAATTGCAATTATCTTTTGAATATTGCACCGAATTATTTGATGAAATATTTGTTTTAAATTTTGCAAAATCATATGAAAAAATATTAAGCTTTATACTAGATAATTATGATGCTTTAATTATAAATATTCCAGTTTTTGAAAGTAAAAAAGCAAATAATGTTGTATATAAATTTAACGAAATAAAGTTAGATGATACTGAAAATGCAGAAAATATAAATTTATTTACAAAAGAAATAACTACTACACAAAAAAATGATATAGAATTACAGGTTGCAAGTGTATTTAAAAGCTTACTACCAATTTCAAATATTGGAATTGATGATAATTTCTTCGATTTAGGAGGAGATTCTTTAATGGCTGTTAATTTGCAAATAGAACTTTTAAAATCAAATTACAAACTTACTTATGCAGATATTTTTGAATGTCCAACTATTAGAACTTTGTCAGAGAAAATATATTCAAACGAAAAAATATAATAATTTTATACAAATGAATAAGGGGGATTTTAACATGGAAACATTCGGACTAATTATTAGTTGTATTATAGCTTTATCTCTAATTTTATATTTATTTAATAGTAAGAAAAAAACACAGCTTAAAACAATATTTCTTATAAATTTTACTATAATTTTTTGTGTTTCTTTCTTATCACTAGCACAAAAACATTTATGTACACTTTTTAACATAAATCCTATTATATTTGAATATTTTATTTATATATTCACATCATTTTTACCAGTTTCTGTATTTTTTACTGGTATTATATTTGCTAATACTAAAATTAAATTTAAAAAGAAATATATTTTAATATTCATAATTCCTATATTATCACTTATTCTTCTATGGACAAATAATTTTCATCATTTGTTCTATGAACATTATTCAATAAATTTGAATGAAACAGTTTTTGGAAGTTATTTTACTATACATAGTTTATATGCATATTTGTTATATGCTATTGGATTAATATATTTATTAAGATATGCAATTAAAAATTCTGGAATATTCTCAAAGCAAGCTCTTCTATTTATTTTAGCAGCTCTTATTCCTATTGTTGTAAATATACTAGGCTCACTTCAAATAATTCCTATGAGTATATATGTTACTCCAATATGTTTTACCTTTACTATACTATTATGTGCTATGGCGGTATTTAAGTTTAGTTTTATAAATACTACTCCTATTGCCTTACAAAGAATTGTAGATCGTATTTCTGACAGTTATATTATTTTAAATGAAGATAACGAAATTACTGATTTTAATAAGTCTTTTCTTACTACCTTTCATCTAAAAGAATCAAGTATCAGAAATAAAAATGTTTTTGATTGGGATAAAAGTGTTCATTTACCAAAACTTAAGAATGCTTTACAATCTGTATCTATGAGTTCTAAAACTGTGTCTTTCGAAACATATGTTGATAATATTGATAAATTTTTCAATGTTGAAATTTCAAGCATAGTTAATAATAAAATGTTTTTAGGCACACTTATATTATTCAAAGATATTACACAGCACATGCACGACTTAGAAGAAATTAAATCTAATCAAGATATGCTTATTGAAAAAGAACGTTTTGCATCCTTAGGTCAAATGATTGGTGGTATTGCTCACAACCTAAAGACACCAATAATGTCTATTGCAGGAGCTACTGAAGCATTAACTGATTTAGTTAACGAATATGATTCTTCTATTGGCGATCCTGAAGTTACAAATGCAGACCATCACGATATTGCAAAAGATATGTCTTCATGGATTACTAAGATAAAGACACATACATCATATATGTCTGATGTAATTACTGCTGTTAAAGGTCAAGCAGTTGAAACAACTGATGCAATTTCCACTGAATTTACTGTTCAAGAACTAATAAAACGTGTTAATATTTTAATGAAACATGAACTAAAAAATTCTCTAATTGAATTAAATATAGATATGCGTGTTTCTGATGATTTAATTTTACATGGAGATGTAAACTGCTTAGTTCAAGTTGTTAACAATCTTATATCTAATGCCATTCAATCATATAATGGTGAACCTGATAATAAAATTGATTTTATCATCGAAAGAGATGACGATTCTATTATCCTCTCTGTTAAAGATTATGGCTGTGGAATGTCAAAGGAGGTTCAAGATAAATTATTTAAAGAAATGATTACAACCAAAGGAAAAAACGGAACTGGGCTTGGACTATTTATGTCTTATTCTAATATTAAGGCTCACTTCAATGGAAATATTACTTTTGAGTCAGAATTAAATGTTGGAACTATATTCAAAATAATAGTTCCTATTAGATAAAAAAAGGAGGAAATATAATAATGACTAATTCAAATAATATGTCGTATGGAGTAACTTCTTTAGGAGTTCACCCCATACCAATGCCTACTGATATTGTTCACAGAAATGAAAGTGTTTTTAGTGGCACTTCTTCACTTAAATGGAATGAAATTGTAAGATTACGCGTTCTAGAAGATGGATGGTCTACCCTTAAACAAATAGCTGATAATGGACCTGCACCTTATGTTTCAACATTAAAAGAAAGCTTTAATCCAAATAATAATCCCTTAATTAATGTTGAAGAAAATAAAGGTTATATTGATCAAAAAAATACCATACTTTTTGAAAGATTTCCTAATTTTTTAAATTCTCTTTGTCCAGATGGTATTATTTTACAAGATGATAAAAATCTAGGGATAAAGATTGTCGCAATAAGAGAAGATAAAAATCATCGTAATTATTACAGGGTATTCTCTAATAGGCGTGTTCAATGCGAAGAAATTTTTGGAATGGACATCTATAATAAAAAAAGTTTTGATAACTATTTATTAGGTTGCCTTGGATATGATTTTATTGGAATTAACGGATTAATAAATGCTTTATCAAATAAAAAAAATATATTAGAAGCGAACTTAAGTTATATGTTATTTTCATTAACTACTGAGCTTACAAAGCATAAATGTAATACCGATTCTTCTTATCAAATCACTTCTGCAGCAGAACTTGCCGAAAAGTATAAAAGTGTCTTTCCTGGTGTTTTTTCTATCTCTGATAAAATTAACGCTTATAATGGCCAATTAGAGCCATTAAATGGTAGATTATATATTAATGATGAAAATAGTGTTTCACTTCCTCTTGAAAGTACAAAAAGTTTCCTTGATATGTATGAAGATTTAGTGGAAATAGAGCTAAAAAAAGCTTCGAAAAAAAATGATGCACAAAAAAAAGAAAAAGATAATGAAAAATAACTTTTTCAAAATATGATTTTTTTCTAAATATTTATTGCTTTTTTTCTTTTTTATAGTATAATTATTTTGTGTAAAGGATGTGATAATATGAGAAAAAATGTTCAAACTCAGGCTTCTAATGGAATAAAAGTATTGGTTGTTGATGATGAAATAGGAATTATTGATTCTTTATCAATATTTTTAAAAAAGTCTGGTTACATTTTTTCAGGTGTTACCGACCCTCTTGAGGCAATCGAAAAAGTTAGAAACGAACACTTTGATTTAATGCTTCTTGACTTTATTATGACTCCTATTCATGGAGATAAAGTTGTTGAAGAAATTCGTAAATTTAATAAAGAACTTTATATATTACTTTTAACTGGTCATAAAGATTTAGCTCCACCTCTTGAAACTATAAAAAGATTAGATATTCAAGGGTATTGCGAAAAGAGCGATAAATTTGATCAACTATTACTTCTTATTGAATCAGGAGTTAAGGCAATTAAACAAATGAATACAATTAAACAAATAAATGATGATTTAAAAGAAGCTAACGAAAAATTAGAGCAAGCATATATGGAAAGTATCGAAACATTAAGATTTACTGTTGAAGCTAAAGACCCATATACTAGAGGTCATTCTGATAGAGTATCTGAATATTCTGTTTTAATTGGAAAATTTCTTGGTCTATCTGACGAAGATTTACATACACTTAAGATAGGAGGACTCTTTCATGACATAGGAAAAATTGGTATTCCTGATAGTATACTTCTTAAACCTGGAAAACTTACTAATGATGAATATTCTGAGATTAAAAACCATCCTTCAATTGGTGTTCATATATTATCTAATGCAACAATTTTTAAGGACATAATTCCAATTGTTAAACACCATCACGAAAGATATGACGGTCTTGGATATCCTTCAAAATTAAAAGGCGATGATATACCTTATCTTGCAAGAATTGCTGCTATTGCAGATACATTTGATGCGATGACTTCTAAAAGAACTTATAGAGATTCTTTAAATTTAGATTTTGTTAAGGAAGAGATTGAAAAAAATAGAAGGCTTCAATTTGACCCACAAATAGCAGATGTATTTTTAGATATTTTAAATAATCACTTTGAAGAAATTGAAAAAATTCAAGAAAAATATCGCTAAAAGTATTTGTTTGATACAATAAATTGTTTTATAATCAACTAACTTAATTTTGATATTATAAGTTTATCAAACTTATTAATATAAATCTAATGTACTATATAAGTACATATAACTAAAGTAAAAGGAGGAAATATACAATGGATGAAGAAGAAAATAATATAACTAGCACTACATCTCCAAATAATGACAGAAAGGGGTTTAATATTGCTTCTTTAGTATTAGGTATAATTTCGGTTATTCTTTTCTGCTGTTGGTATGCATGCCTACCTGCTGGTATTCTTGCTATTATTTTTAGTATTGCCGGTAAAGATTCTGGAGGTCGTGGAATGGGTATTGCAGGTATGGTACTAGGAATTATAGGCTTAATTTTATGTATTTTAGTTTATGGATTAATTGGATTGGGCATAGCTTCTTATAACTATAACATCTCTACATATTAATTTGTATATAACATAAACTAGCATAAAACTAAAGCGATAAAATGAATGTATTTTTACTGTTCATTTTATCGCTTTTAATTTTGCCTAAATATATTCCATATAAATATTAATACTAAAATCAATACAATTAATACATATACTCGATTTAATCTGTTTTTTTCTTTTTTTGTTCTTATTCTAATTAGATTATAGAAAAAATATATTGATAATATATATGCTATCCCTATAATTATTTTATCCATATAAACTTTTACTCCCTATTCGTCAAATATAATATCCACAAATGACCTTTTTTTTAATATCATACAAATAATGTCATCTACAAATAAAATTAAAAATATAGGGAATAATACCAATGTGCAATATGCATTATATTTAATCGCAAGAGGTAAATTCAAATTAAGTATCGCTCTTACTGCTCTAGTTAACCCACATGTAGGACAGAGTATTCCAAAATTTTCATTTATATAGCATGTCCATTTTATTACGTTTGTATATTTTAACACAAGCATTGATATAATTATTAATATATATACTATTATTCTAATATATTTTAATTTTTTCATTTTCCCCTTCTTTATTCTATTTCTAGATATTGGTTATATGTGCATTCTTTATCAATTATTTTATTTCCTTTTATGTCTATTATTCTATTTGCAACTGTTTCGCATAATTCATGGTCATGTGATGTAAATATAATATTTCCTTTAAATTTTTTCATTGCTTCGTTTATTGATGTTATGCTTTCCATATCCAAATGATTTGTTGGTTCATCAAATATTAAGAAGTTTGCGCCTGATAACATCATTTTTGATAAAACACATCTTACCTTTTCTCCTCCTGATAATACACTTACCTTTTTTAGTGCTTCTTCTCCTGAAAATAACATTCTTCCTAAAAAGCCTCTTACATATGTTTCATCTGGATCTTTTGAATAACCTCTTAGCCAATCTACAAGTGGCATATTTTCTTTAAACATATAATTATTATCCTTTGGGAAATAATCCTTTGTTATTGTTGTTCCAAATATGATTTCTCCTGAGTCTGGTTCCTCTTCCCCTGCTATTATCTTGAATAATAATGTTTTGGCAATTTCATTATCTGCTAAAAGTAGAATTTTATCATCCTTTTTTACTGTGAAAGATACATTATCTAGTACTTTCTCCCCGTCAATTTGTTTACATATATTTTTTATTGTTAATATATCTTTGCCTGGTTCTCTATCTGGTTTAAAATCTATATATGGATATTTTCTGTTAGATGGCTTTATTTCGTCTAATTCTATTTTCTCTAATGATTTTTTTCTAGATGTTGCTTGTTTTGATTTTGATGCATTTGCACTAAATCTTGCAATAAATTCTTGTAGTTCTTTTATCTTTTCCTCTTTCTTTTTATTTGATTCTTTAGCTTGTTTTAATGCTAGCTGACTTGACTCATACCAGAAATCATAGTTTCCTGGATATACTTTTATTTTTCCAAAATCTACGTCTGCTATATGTGTGCATACCTTATTTAAGAAATATCTATCATGTGATACAACTATTACTGTATTTTCAAATTCTATTAAAAATTCTTGTAACCAATTTATACTCTTTAAATCTAAATCGTTTGTTGGCTCGTCTAATAAAAGTACATCTGGGTTTCCAAATAGTGCTTGTGCAAGTAGTACCTTTACTTTGTCTTTTGCTTCTATTTCTTTCATTAATTTATAATGGCTTTCTGTTTCTATTCCAAGATTATTTAAAAGTGTTGCTGCATCCGCTTCTGCATTCCATCCATCTAATTCTGCAAATCTTTCTTCTAATTTTGCTGCCTTCATTCCATCTTCTTCTGAGAAATCTGGCTTCGAATATATGGCTTCTTTTTCTTTCATAATTTTATATAATTCTTGGTTTCCCATTATAACTGTATCTATTACACTATATTCTTCATAGGCAAAGTGATCTTGTTTTAATACTGATAGCCTCTCTCCTTTGTCTATTGATACTTCGCCCTTACTTGGTTCTATTTCTCCTGATAATACTTTCAAAAATGTTGATTTTCCAGCTCCATTTGCTCCAATTATTCCGTAACAATTTCCTTTGCTAAATCTTATATTTACATCTTCGAATAAGACTCTTTTCCCGAATCTTACTGTTACTCCTGTTGATACAAGCATTTTTCTTCCTCCTTAAGCAATAATAAATTATTATACAATATTTTTTACCTCTTTGCAATAGTATGGTTAAGAGCATTTTATAAAGTTAGTAACAATTTTCTATATTTTTTAAGTTTCGGTATTTTGCAAAAGTTTTATGAGAAGCAATCAAAAATAGGCGAATTTTAGGTATAAAAGCATC
>CANQLH010000031.1 GCA_947624655.1 uncultured Clostridia bacterium
AAAGAAGAAATAAAAATAGAGAAAAATTTCTAAACGATAAAATGAAAAAATTTTTTTATAAAAAATAAAAAACAAAAGTAGAAAAAATTTTATAAAAAATAAAAAAACAAAAACAAAAAAATTTTTTATAAAAAATAAAAAACAAAAATAAAAAAAATATTTTATAAAAAATAAAAAACGAAACAGAAAAAATTTTTTCATAAAAAATAAAAAACGAAAATAGAAAAAATTTTTTTATAAAAAATAAAAAACGAAACAGAAAAAAATTTTTTATAAAAAATAAAAAAACAAAAGTAGAAAAAATTTTTTTATAAAAATAAAAAACGAAACAGAAAAAAATATTTTATAAAAAATAAAAAACAAAAAAAAGAAAAATATTTTTAATATAAATAAAATAATTTTTAGTAAAACAAAATAGAAATAATTTTATAAAGATAAATTAATAGAAAATAAATTAAATAATAAAAAATCAAATTAAAAAGATTAAATTTTTTACTTTAAATATTTTTGAGTATTAGTTCAGAAACTTAAATAAAAAAATAAAGAATAATGAGATATTTTTCTTTTTTAATATAAAAGAATAAATAATGTAAAAAATATTATACATATAAAATTATGATAAATATTAAATAAAAGTGAAACAAAAAATGGTGAAAAACATATAAAAATATGTTAGAAAATTTAATAATAAATAATATAAAAATTAGGACTATATATATCTAAATAATATAGAAAGTAAATGATAAATTAGAGAAAATTGATACAAAAATGAAAAGAAACTTTATGTACTAAAAAGATGTAAAAGAAAAATTGTAAACTTGGGGCTAAGGATTGGAAGGAAAGAAAAAGAGCCAAAAACAGTATAAAAAGAGAACAATAATTTGTAGTAAAAAAAGCATGAAAAATTAAGTAACCAAAAAGAAGTGAAAGGTTAAAACAAGTAAAACCCATGCAAAAGAGAAAACGAATGTGGATAACTTTTAACTACATTTTGACAAAAAAAAGAAAATTAAGACGATATATAAGTAGTAAAAAATGTGAACAAGAAAAGAAGTGATAAGTAACTAAGAATTTAAGCAAGATAATTATATTATGTTAACATTACCTTCCAATTTTGATAAGATAAACTGTTGAAAGTATGAAATATTTCTGTAAAAATAACATAAAAAAAACATAAGAAATAAAAGGCAAAATATATAAAAAAAGGTGGCAAATATTATAAATAATATATAAGAATTTAATATAAAAATATAATAATTTTACATCAAAATATAAAGATAACAAAAAAGATAATTAAACAAAAAAATTTAAAAAATATAAAATAAGCGTAAAAATAAAAATCATAATAAATTAAAGTGAAAATTAAAAAAATAATTTTACATCATTTTAAACGTTACTAAATATGATATCTTTTTTTAGTCATTAAAGGATAGAAAGTAAAAAAAAAAACGATGACTAAATCCAGTCATCGTTTTTTTAAAAATTACATATTTTAATTGATAAAATTATATTTTTACAATTTATTTTTTTATTAAATTATCAGATGAACTATTTACATTATTGATAGAGGTTAATTCAGCATCATCATTTTTATTTTCATTTTCTTTATTAGTATTATTAATTTCTTTATTCAAATTATCCTTGGCAACAGTTATAAGCAATTTTAATCTGTTTGTTTGGTTAGCTTCACTTGCACCTGGGTCATAATCAACAGGAGAAATATTAGCATCAGGATATTTTGAACGAATAGTTTTAATAACACCCTTTCCAACAACGTGGTTAGGAAGACAAGCGAAAGGTTGAACACATACAATATTTGGAATACCATTTTCTATATATTCAATCATTTCTGCGGTCAAAAACCATCCTTCTCCAGTTTGATTTCCTATTGATAAAATATCTTTTACCTTTTCTTCTAAATGCCAAATATCGCAAGGAGGAAGATAATTTTTAGGAGAATTATTTAATGCAATTCTTAAATCTTTTTCAAAAATATCAATTAATTTTAGTGCAACTTTAAATATTTTTGATTTTGCCTTATCAGTATTTAATAATGTATTAAATGTAATTTTATGCGTTGCCATAAATTTTATAAATCCCATAAAATCTGGCATAATAACTTCAGCACCTTCATTTTCTAAAACATTAATTACAAAATTATTTCCGAAAGGATGATATTTAATTAATATTTCTCCGACAATACCAACTTTAGGTTTTTTAATAGATAAATCTAATTCAATTTTTTCAAAATCATTAACCATATCATAAATACTTTGTTTAAATTGTTTAGAATTTGATTTATGTACTAAGGATTTGCATTTTTCCATCCACTCTTCATATAGCTTTTGAGATTCACCCTTATTTTTTTCGTAAGCTCTATTTTTTAATAACAATTTTTGAAGTAAATCTCCATATACAACAGCTTTTAATAATCTTTCCATAAAACCTACTGTAATTTTAAAGCCAGGATTTTTTTCCATTCCAACTATATTGAAAGATATAACTGGAACTTGTGAAAAGCCAGCATCTTTTAAAGCCTTTCTTATAAATCCAATATAATTTGTAGCTCTACATCCGCCACCTGTTTGAGACATTATAAGTGCGGTTTTATTTACGTCATATTTTCCAGATTGCAAGGCTTCAATCATTTGACCAGTTGTTAAAATTGAAGGATAGCAAGCATCATTATTTACATATTTTAATCCCGTCTCTACTGTCTTTGGAGTACATTCGCTTAAAAGTACAACATTATATCCAGAACCACGAGCAGCAGCTTCAATTAATTCAAAATGAATTGGAGCCATTTGAGGAATAAGTATTGTATAATCTTTTTTCATTTCTTTAGTAAATGGAATTTTATAAATACCATAATCTCCTTTAGCTTCACATGAAGAACAGCTTTCAGATTTCTTTTTCTCTAGACGTTTATTTATACTTGCAAGAAGAGAACGGATACGAATACGAACAGCTCCTAAATTATTTACTTCATCTATTTTAATTAATGTATACATTTTGTTATAGCTTGATAAAATTTCCTCAACTTGGTCTGTTGTAACAGCGTCAACTCCACATCCAAAAGAGTTAAGTTGAACAAGTTCTAGGTTATCATGCTTTCCTACAAATTCAGCAGCAGCGTAAAGCCTGCTATGGAAAACCCATTGATCAACGACTCTAAGAGGTCTTTTTACTTGGACATCTTTTGCAATAGAATCTTCAGTTAAAACGCAAAGTCCAAGTCCCGTAATTAATGTGTCAATTCCATGATTAATTTCTGGGTCAACATGATATGGACGACCAGCAAGAACAATACCTTTTAAATTATGCTCCTCCATATATTTTAAACTTTCTTGTGCTTTATCTCTTATATCTTGTTTACATTTTTGATATTCTGCTTCTGCAGAAATTGCAGCTTCAGTAAGCTCTTTTTTATTAAAAATATATTCTTTAAATTCATCTAGCTCCATTACTTTTGTAACCAAGTTTTTAGTATCAAAAGGTAAAAATGGATTTATAAATTTAACATTTTTTACTTCCTCAACATTATTTTTAATAACCTCTGAATAAGAGATAACTATTGGGCAATTATATTTATTATCAGATTCTTTATATTCTTTTCTTGAATATGGAATACAAGGATAAAATATAGTTTTAATTCCTGAATTTATTAAACTAACAACATGCCCATGAGAAAGTTTTGCAGGATAGCAAACAGATTCAGATGGCATTGATTCCATACCCTTTTCGTAAGTTTTCCTATTACTCTTTTCAGAAAGAATTACCCTAAATCCAAGTTTTGTAAAGAATGTAAACCAGAAAGGATAATCTTCATACATATTTAAAACTCTTGGAATACCAATAACTCCTCTAGGTGCTTTTTCAATAGGGAGTGGTTCATAGTCAAAAATCCTCTCAGCCTTATATTTCATTATATTAGGCAATTCAGAATTTCCAGAAACAATACCAGCTCCACGCTCACATCTATTTCCTGAAATATGAGTTTTTCCATTATTAAATTTATTAATAGTCAACTGACAATGATTTTCGCAACCATTACATCTTGTATGAGTTACTTTAATATCTAATTTATCTAATTCTTCAAGAGAAGAAATAGTCGAAACATAGTCCATATCAAGATTTGCTTCAAATTGCTCTTTACTTAGAAGTGCAACACCATATGCTCCCATAAGCCCTGCAATATCAGGTCTTACAACTTCTTTTCCAACTATAAGCTCAAAACTACGAAGAACAGCATCATTATAGAAAGTTCCACCTTGAACAATAATATGATCTCCTAAAGTTTCTGGGTCTCTAATTTTCATAACTTTTTGTATTGCATTTTTAATAACTGAAATAGAAAGCCCAGCCGAAATATCTCCAACAGAATATCCCTCTTTTTGAGATTGTTTAATTTTTGAGTTCATAAATACTGTACATCTAGAACCTAAATCAACAGGTTTTCTAGAAAGTAAAGCTTCATTTACAAATTCTTCAATCGAAAGATTTAAGCTTTTAGCGAAAGTTTCAATAAAAGAGCCACAGCCAGAAGAACAAGCTTCATTAAGCATAATATTATCAATAGCTCCATTTTTTAGTTTTATGTATTTCATATCTTGACCGCCAATATCAACGATGCTTGTTACATTTGGCATAAATTCAGAAGCAGCCCTATAATGTGCAATAGTTTCTATTTCATTCAAATCTACATTTAAAGCAGTTTGGACAAGCTTTTCACCATAACCCGTAACACCGAGCATAGCGAATTTTAGCTTCCTTTGGTAAAACATTGTAAACTTCTTTTAGCATAGAAACAACGCTTTTTAGAGGATCTCCTTCATTGTTTCTATAAATTGAATAAAGAAGACTACCTTCATTATCTATAATTGCAAGTTTAGTTGTAGTAGAACCTGCATCAATTCCAATAAAACAATCTCCAGCAAAACCGTTTAAATCTCTTCTTTTAACTTTAGCCTTAGAATGTCTTTCTTTAAAAGCTTCATATTCTGCATCTATTGAAAATAGAGGAGATAAAGGTTTAGTTGTAGTATCATGAGAATTTCTTAAAACTTCAATTTTACCCTTTAATTTTTGAACTGAAACTGGATTCCTATTTAAAGAATCTAATGCAGCGCCTTTTGCAACTAAAAGGTGGGCATCATTTGGAACTATTGTTTCTTCAGGAGTTAAGTTTAAAGTTTCAACAAATCTTTTTCTTAATTCAGACAAATAATTTAAAGGTCCACCTAAAAAAGCAATATGACCACGAATAGGTCTTCCACAAGCAAGCCCACTAATAGTTTGATTAACAACAGCTTGAAAAATAGAAACTGCAATATCAGATTTTTCTGCACCTTCATTAATAAGTGGTTGAACATCAGTCTTTGCAAAAACACCACAACGAGAGGCAATAGGATATATTGTCTTATAATTTTTTGCAAGTTCGTTAAGACCAGCAGTATCAGTATGTAAAAGGCTTGCCATTTGGTCTAAGAAAGCACCAGTTCCACCAGCACATGTTCCATTCATACGTTGTTCTACGAATTTATCAAAATATATAATTTTAGCATCCTCTCCACCAAGCTCAATAACAACATCAGTTTGAGGTATATATTTCTCAACTGCTCTTTTGCAAGATACAACCTCTTGAATAAAAGGAAAATCTAAGAATTTTGCAGCAGACATTGCACCTGAACCAGTTAGTGCTATTGTGAATTCATTATTTATATATTTATTTGCAAGTTCGTCTAAAACTTTGCAAACAGTATTTTTTGTATCGGAAAAATGTCTTTCATAAGAAGTATATATAGTTTCTAAGTCATCGTCCATTACAACAATTTTTACAGTAGTTGAACCGACGTCAAGTCCTACGTGTAACAATCTTTCATTATCCATTACAATATCTCCTTAAAAATTAAAATAATATTACCGTAACTATAATTGTATACGTAAATAACGATTTTGTCAATGTCAAAAACCCCCATATTTCGCAAGTAACAATAGAAGCAAATTATCTTTAAAATTTTATTCATAATTTGTCCGAAATATAAATATATTTTATTAAAATACAAAATTTGGAGGGGTAAAATGAATAAGAAAAAAATATTATTTGTCATATTAGTTTTAATTTTAATTATAATTATAGGTGTTTTAATCTATAAAAAAAATAGTAGTCAGAAAGAAGAAAATAAGCAAAATGAAATAACGCCATTAGAAGAAATGACAGAAGAACAAGAAAGACAAACGATGATATCACTATATTTTGTAGATACACGGAAGTAATAAATTGGTACCAGAAGCAAGAAGAATTGATGTAAAAGAATTAATGGAAAATCCATATAAAACATTGGTAGAATTATTGATAGAAGGACCAAAAAATGAAAGGCTAAAAACAAGTATTCCAGAAGGAACAAAAGTAAATAAGGCAGTATTAAAAAATGAAACAGTAGAGATTGACTTATCAAAAGAATTTATAGAAAATCAGAAGGGAGGAGCAGAGGAAGCATCTTTTAGCATATATTCAATAGTAAATACATTAACAGAATTAAATGAGGTAAGTTATGTAAAGATACTAATTGACGGAGAAGAGAATAAGGAATTTAAAGATCTTAATATAAGTCTAAAAGATGCATTTACAAGGAAAGATTAATTTTTAAATAATTTATATAACTTAACATATCTAATAAAATTTTTATAATTAAAAAGAAAATTCTCGACTTCATATAAAGAAGCTAGGGTATTTTCTTTTTTCTTTTTGAAATCAAATTTTGAATTTTTTTTGTTTTGCGGTTTATTTCCTCTTGAATAAAATAAATTATTTTCCATAGAAGCCTCCTATTATAGCAAAACTATTAAATAGAATTTATTATATAAAAGCTGTATACTAATTTATTTCTTGAAGTTTTGGTGTCGCAATCTACAAATTAATAAAATTAATGTAGATTGCTCCATTCGCC
Source organism: uncultured Clostridia bacterium (assembly GCA_947624655.1). Taxonomy (GTDB): domain Bacteria; phylum Bacillota; class Clostridia; order TANB77; family CAG-508; genus JAAWPK01. Next base: position 6,951 of record CANQLH010000031.1, read on the forward strand.
CTACGCTTCGCTCCGGTTAATCGCTTACGCAACTTCTACAAAATAAATTAGTATACAGCTTTTTATGACTAAAACTATTTTAATTTATGTAGATTTGTTGTATAATAAATAATATGAAAAATTAAGAAAAGGGTTACTTATGGAATTAAAAATAAATGAAAGAATAGATGATTTAGAAATAAATAATTTAAAAATTATACAGAATAAAGAATGGTTTTGTTTTGGAGTAGATAGTGTAATACTTACAGGTTTTGCAAAAGAGATACATAGAAATAGCAAAATTTTAGATTTAGGTTCGGGAAATGGAGTATTAAGCTTGCTTTTATCAGCTAAAATTGAAAATGTAAAAATTACAGGTGTAGAAGTACAAAAAGAAGTTGCAGAAATGGCAAGAAGAGGTATTGCTTTAAACAAATTAGAAAATAAAATAGAAATAATAAATACAAATGTAAAAAATTTTTCTACTAATATAAAATATGATGCTGTTGTGACAAATCCACCATATAAAGAAAAAAATACAGGAGCTACAAATGAAAATAAAATAAAATTAATTTCAAGACATGAGATAGAAGGGAAACTAGAAGATTTTATTTATACAGCAAGCAAAGCATTAAAAGATAAAGGCGCAATGTATATGGTAAATAGACCTGAAAGAATAGTTGATATATTTGAATATTGCAGAAAATATAATTTAGAGCCAAAGGAAATGAGACTTGTTTATTCAAAAACAAATAGCAAGCCATCATTGGTTTTAATAAAAGCAGTAAAGTATGCAAATAGATATTTAAAGGTAAGAGAACCTTTGTACATATATAAAGAAAATGGGGAATACTCAGATGAAATTTTAAAAATATATAATAAAATTTAAAGGAAGGAAATAAAATGTTAGGAAAAATATATTTAGTTGCAACACCTATTGGAAATTTAGAAGATATAACGCTAAGAGCCATAAGAATTTTAAAAGAAGTTGACATAGTTGTTGCGGAAGATACTAGACAAACTCTTAAATTATTAAATCATCTTGAAATATCAAAACCAATGATAAGCTTTCATAGACATAGCAAAGATGGAAGAATAGAAGAAATAATTGATAAGTTAAAATTAGGTAAAAACATTGCACTTGTGTCAGATGCAGGAACACCAGTAATATCAGACCCAGGAGAAGAAATAGTAAAAAGAGCAATAGAAGAGAATATAGAGGTAGTGCCAGTTCCAGGGGCGTGTGCATTAATTGCAGGATTAATTTCATCAGGAATAGATGCAAAAGAATTTACATTTTTAGGATTTTTGCCATTAAACTCGAAAACAAGAAAAGAAAAATTAAAAGAGATAAGCACAGAAGCAAAGACAACGATACTATATGAAGCACCACATAAATTAGTGCAAACACTTACGGATTTAGAACAATATACAGAAAATAGAAAAATTGTACTTGCAAGAGAAATTACAAAAATACATGAAGAATTTATAGGAGGAACAGCTAGTGAACTTTTACAAAAAATAAAAGACCCAAAAGGCGAATTTGTTATAATAATAGATAAAGCGGAAAATAAAAACGAAAATATATTTGAAAATATGACATTACAAGAACACTATGATTATTATGAGCAGAAGCGGGTATGAGAAAAAGGAGATAATTAAACAAATTGCCAAAGATAGAAAAGTCAAAAAAGATGAAATCTATAAAAAATTTATATAAAAAATCAACCTAAAATAATAAACATATTATCTAACACTGGAAAACAAAAATATTTTAGTAGTTTTATTTTTATATCTGAAACTTGAATAAAACAAAAATGCCTCATTACTTTTGCTCTTTGCGAATATCTTTTTTGAATATTTTTTATATTAACAACTCAAAAAAACCAAAGCAAAAAGCAACGAGGCGCTTTGTTCGTGTAAACTATATAACTTATTTTAAATTTGAAATTTTGTCTTTACATTTAGTGCAAATAAGCTTATCATTGTACGAAAATAAGTCTTTGCTACTTCCGCAGAAAATACAATTAGGATTGTATTTTTTTAAAATAATAGAGGAACCATCAACAAATATTTCCAAGGGATCTTTTTCAACAATACCTAATTTGTTTCTAAGTTCCATAGGAATTACAATTCTTCCTAATTCATCAACTTTTCTATATATTCCAGTAGATTTTATCATAAAGGCTTCTCCTTACAAATAAAAATAATATAAAATTACTTAATTGTTAAATTTTACAATACACTTATAATTATAATAACACAAAATATCGTAATAATCAACAAAAATTTTCAAATATTTTAATAAGAATTACAGGAGTGATATACTCCTGTAAAGTTAGATATATAACTCCATTCGGAGGCTGTAGAGGTATGTCTTTCGCTTGTAATAAAATGGGGGCAACGAAAGAAAAGATATAATAAAAATAAAGCAAACCTCTACAAGGTTAAAAACAAATTGTAAAATAATTATTAAATCAAATACTTAATATAATTTATAAATTTGGAAATTTTTTTGAAACCTAACAAAAAAGAAATCAAATTTTATAGATACAAAAAAATATATAAATAATTTTACTTTAAGATTAATGAAATAAATTGAATTAATTTACAATTAATATAATACTTTATAAAACCTAAAATGTCAAGAAAAACTTCACGACAAAAAAGAACATAAAACGACAGACGATAGCATACCGAACAAAATCTGCAATAAGAGCAGATATAAGAACAAAACGAATATTTTTTACACCGACACAACTTGTATAAATTGCAATAGTGTATAAAGTGGTTTCAGTAGAACCCATAATAGTAGAAGCAATAAATCCGGATTAAAGAATCCACACCATAATTTTTCATTATATCTAAAGCAACAGCAGTTGATGCACTTCCTGAAATAGGTCGTACTAGAATAAGCGGAAGTATTTCAGCAGGAATTTTAAACAGCTTAAGAATGGGCTCGAATAGGTTACCTATAAAATCTAATATTCCTGAGTTTCTTAAAGCACTAATAGCAAGAAACAAAGCAACTAAAGTAGGAAAAATTTTAATAACAGTGTCAATACCTTCTTTGGCACCTTCTAAAAAGCTATCAAAAACTTTGATCTTTTCTAAAAATCCGTAAGAAACAATAAAAAATATAACAAAAGGTACAGCAATTATAGAAATATAATTAATTAAATCCATAAATTTATTTAACAATCCTTTCTTTTAGAAATATTTATTTACCAATTTTAATAAATAGCTTAACGGTAAAAACTCCAGCAAAAGCAGCTAAAATTGTTGAAATCCAAACAGGAAAAATTATACCAGTTGGATTAGAAGAATTTAGTGAAGTTCTTATAGCGATAACTGTTGTAGGAATAAGTTGAAGAGAAGCTGTATTTAGTAAAATAAGCATAACCATAGAATTACTTAACGAGGTTTTATTTGGATTTTCCTTTTGTAAGGATTTCATTGCATTTAATCCAAGAGGAGTGGCAGCATTACCAAGACCTAAGATATTAGCAATCATATTCAATGAAATTAATTCATAAGAGTTTGGTTTTATATTAGGAAATAAAAATTTAATAATGGGTTTTAAAAGGTTAGATAGTTTTTTGGAAAGAGAACTATCTTCCGCAATTTTCATAATACCACACCAAAGCGTTATAGTACCAAAAAAAGTAATAGTAAGTTCTACTGCGGATTTACAAGACTCAAAAATTCCATTATTAATATCATTTATTTTTCCAGTGAAGCAAGAATAAATGTAAGAAATAATTATTAAAATAGGCCAAAGAATATTTAACATTATAATTCTCCTCTTTGAAAATATATGAGGAAGTTTATAAAATATGTCAAACATTTACATAATATTGAAAAATGAAACCAGATATGAAAAAAAGTATGATAAAAATATTAGAAGAAATGTTAATATCATTAATATTTTTATTGTATAAATTAATTGAAAATCAATTTATTGTGTGATATATTCTGAGTATAAAAGTAATAATTAATAGGCAAAGGTTGAAAAATAATTACAATTTTCAATTAGATTTAAGCATTAGGAAGGAATGAGATTAAATATGATAAATGGAGTAATACTACAATATTTTGAATGGTATATGAATTGTAATCAAAATTTATGGAATAAAATTTCTAATGAAGCAGAAAAATTAGTAGAGCTAGGAATAACTGCCGTATGGTTGCCACCCGCATATAAGGGAATTGGAGGCAAAGATGACGTCGGTTATGGAGTATATGATGTTTATGATTTAGGGGAGTTTAATCAAAAAGGCACAATAAAAACTAAATATGGTTCAAAAGATGAATACATAGAATGTGTCAAAAAATTAGAAGAAATAGAGATAGAAGTATATGCAGATATTGTATTAAATCATAAAATGGGTGCAGATTTTATTCAGACAATATCAGCTACAAAAGTAGATTGGGGAAATCATCAAAACCAAGAAGCAAATATGGAAACAGTAAAAGTAGCAACTAAATTCACATTTCCAGGAAGAAATGGAAAATATTCAGATTTTAAATGGAATTGGACACATTTTGATGGGATAGACTATAATGTGGCAAATAATGAAAAAGTATTATTAAAATTTAAAGATAAAAATTGGGAAAAATCAGTAGATAAAGAATTTGAAAATTATGATTATTTAATGGGAGCAGATTTAGACTTTCAAAATGAAGATGTCAGAGAAGAATGTAAAAGATGGGGAAAATGGTATTTAGAGACTACAAAAGTAAGTGGATTTAGATTAGACGCGGTAAAACATATTTCAGCTAGATTTTATAAAGAGTGGATACAATATTTAAGAAATTTAACTGGAAAAGAATTATTCACAGTAGGGGAATATTGGACAAGTGATATAAATAAATTACATACATATATAAGAAAAACAGGAGGAGAAATTTCATTATTTGATGTACCATTACATTATAATTTTAATAATGCCTCTAAAGATGCAAACTATGACTTAACAACAATATTTAATAATACATTATTAAAAGAAAATCCATATAAAGCTGTAACGTTTGTGGATAATCACGATACAGAGCCAGGACAGGCATTAGAAAGTTTTGTAGAAAGATGGTTTAAACCAATAGCATATAGTATAATCCTTTTAAGAAGTGATGGATATCCATGTGTTTTTTATGGCGATTTGTATGGTATAGAAAAATACGATATTAAGCCAATAGGAGAAATAAAAATATTACTAAAATTAAGAAAAGAAAAATCATATGGTAACCAATATGACTATATAGATAATAAGAATTGTATAGGTTGGACAAGAGAAGGAGATGAACAACATATAAATTCAGGATTAGCTGTACTTATATCAAATGGTAATGGTGCAGAAAAAACAATGTATATAGGTAAAAAATTTGCTAATAAAAAATTTATAGATGCGATGGGGAATATATCTGATGAAGTAATAATAAATGAAGAGGGAATAGGAAATTTTAAAGTAAATGGAAAAAGTGTATCCGTATGGATTAATAAAGAATAATAAATTATAGTCTTGTAATAAAAAAATATTACCAGTCTTAACAACTGATAATATTTTTTTATTATTCATAATGTGACCACATACTCAATATTCTCACTGTTTGTTCCTTTTCTAATACCTCGTAAATAAGCCTATGTTGTATGTTTATTCTTCTTGAATATAAATCTTTTAAATCACCGTAATAATTTTTCATAAGGTGGTGGATTTTGAAATGGATTATTTTTTATAACTTCAATTAGAGCTTTGGCTTTTTTTACAAGATTGTTCTGTTTTAATTTATCAATATCTTTTAGTGCTTTTTTATGATATTCTATTTTATACAATTACCAGTCCACCTCGTCTTCTTTTACAAAGTCTTCATCAGAAGAATTTTTTCTTTTTATAAGTTCTTCTTTTAGTTTGGGTATAGAAGAAATATATAATGTTTCAATTAAGTTATTATAATCTTCTTCAGATAAAACAACTGCATTTCCATTTTTTGTTGATATATTAATAGGTTCATTGTATTTTATGGCATTTTCTAAAAGGCGATAAATATCTTTTCTAAAATTGGTTATATTTGTATTAGTCATTTAAAAACACCTCCATATATAATTATATTATAACATACGCTTTTATGTACGTCAATGTTTATTATATCCACTTTTATGAAAAGTATAATAAAAAAACGCTATACGAATTTCGTATAGCACTATTTTGGTGAACTACAATAAACTAAATACTAAACAATTCTACTTTGTAGGTGGATTTGGTATTAGTATAAATTTAATGTAAAATTAACAATGTAGTGTTTCATTAATAATTTAATTAATGTTACACTACATTTAATTTTATATATTAATTATATTAAAAATATTTTTAACTTCATCTTTATTAATATCATCTATTATTCTTTCAATCATTAATTTTCTTTTATCAAAACCAACACCCATCATTTGACAAAATATCATTCCTGCTTTCAGCTTTTCTTCATATTGTATAAATTTATCAGGTAATTGTTTTTTAAAGTCTGTATCCATATATTTTTTATAAGAATTTAATGCAGTTTGACTTATTCCTTCTTTTAATTCATTGTTCCAATCAATTCCCAATCCTCTTGGAATATTTTTTTTGCATTCAAACTCACATATTAATTTATATGCTTCAGAAATTTTATTATCCATTATTAATTGACAACATTTATTTTCAAATTCTAAATCTTTTGTAATAGATGGCTGTATATCACTTGTTAATTCTATTCCTTTATCTGTTAATAAAAAATATTTGTTTTGATTATCAAATAACTTTTCAAGCGTCTCAATTTTAATGTTTTCTTGTGCTAATTTTATTAAATTATCTTTATTTCCACTTGCTTTTATATTTGCTTTTTTTAATATTTCTTTTAATTCTGGAACAGTCATATTATTTGGTCTTTTATAATTTACTATTTTTATATAACCATTATCTAAAAATCTATTAATAGTTTTATTAAAATCTAAATTATATTCATAAGTCCAGTATTGTGCAATAGATGGATTTACTATAGGCTGTGAATCTATATATTTTAAAAATGATTTCTCTACTGAAGTTATTGGAGAGGTATTATACATATTTGATTCTATAACAAAATTATTAATATTAGCTAAATGAATTTCATATAATTTCTTACTACGGTTTTGATAAAATTCATTTAATTTATTTATATTACTTGTATTAGGAGGTTGTTCATTCAATATATTTTGTATTTTTTTAGGATAGTAACCAGGTTTTATATTTAACTGTTTTTTATCTTGTTCAGCTTTTTTATTCATATTTTTTACTTCTTTTTTGCCTTTATTTAATTCTATCATCATATTTTTATTAGAATTAATATCATGTAAAAAAGTTTGAAAATTCCTTCTTAATGTAGCTTCTTTACTTGACAAAGATGCTTTATTCTTTAATTGGCAATTAATTAAATATACTAAATATGAAAAATAACTTTCATCTTTATCTAATTCAAGCTTTTTTAATAACATACTTGATTCTTTTTTAAATCTTTCAATATCTATGGAACCAGATTTTTGATTACCATAATTATATAGATTTGCACACATTAGAGTTGCCAGTGCATCAACATTTCTATTCTCTTTTTTTAAAATTTTTACTTGAAAACAACGAATTTTATGTATTAAAAGAGGGTAGGAATATTGTAATTCATTTAAATAATTCCATGCTTTATCATATTGTTCTGTTTTATAATATAATTCTGCAAGTCTCATTAAATGGGAGTCACCAGTAAAATGCATCCCTTCATTAAATATTATATTTTCGTATACTTCTATAGCCTTTTCATAATCTTCTTTTGTTTCTAAATTATAGCATATATTATTTATCCTGTTTATTTGTTCATCACCTTTTCTATTATAAGCATCTAATTGTCTATCTGATAAATTATAGGTATTAAAATTTTTAATATGGTGTGTTATAGGATTTCTTGGGATACTATAAAAGTTGTCTGAATTATTATAATATTCTTCAGATTTGCTATTAGTGTTAGTAATCTTTGTAGTTTCTGAATTTGATTTTATAATATTACTTTTAACAATATAAATGCTATATAAAATAATGGAAAGAACAGAGTAAAATAAAGAACAATCTTCAATGTCAATTAGTAATATACTACCTACTGTGCAGAATATGCCAAAACCAAATAAAATATTCTTACCAATACTTGTTTTTAAACTTTTCTTATTTTTACTATATAATATAAACAGCATACAAAATATATTTATCAGTAATAACAATATAACCATAATTTTTCTCCTTTAATTTTATAATATATATTTAGGTAAATATATTATAATACATATTTTTTATAATAATAATTATAATATATACTTGTATGAAATGCAAGCATAAAATATGTGTGTTTTTTATACTTTAAAATGGATACAATACTAATGGGTGAATTTTATATGGGAATAGCATTTCATAAAAAAGTAGATAAAAAATATATTCAATATACTTTGAGACTGGAAGAAGAAATATTAGATAAAATAAGAGAAATTTCTAAAAAAGAGGATATTTCAATTAATGAAGTAGTAAATCAGTCATTATCATTTGCAATAGAAGACTACGAAAAGAATAAATAATAATCATTAATTTTCTATTTTTCTTTAATACTGTCATAAGCTAATGTTCTTAAATCTTCAATAGGCAATTGTTTGTAAATATCTATTTCTAATGTTTCTTTGTTAAAATATTTTTTGTAAGGTAGATTAATTGTTAATTTATGTCCTAGTGCATTTTCTAACATATCAATAATTTCTTTTGTATGTTCTTCCACATTAACATATTCTATTGGATATAATTTTTCTAATTCTTCTATTCTGTTTTTTATTTTTTTATCTATCATCATTAACTCTCTTTTCGATATTATTTAATCTCTCTATTATTTCTGTTTGCTCTCTTACCTTTAAACTATAGTCTAATATGGCTTTACTAGCATTCAATTTTACAGAAATTGAACATTTTTCATCTTCTAGTATATTTATAATAGTATCTGTTGCTTTTACTGATGCATATTCTAGTCTTTTTAGGCTTTCTTCAATATACTCTTTTCTTATTCTGTTTATTTCTTCTGATAATCCATTTTTTAAATATTTAAAAGCTGTAGTTTCTGTTATATTCGCAATTTTTGCTGATTTTGATATATTTCCTGTTTCTAACATTGCAAATATAAAATCTACTTGCTTTTTATTATATTTTGTTAAATCTTCTGTAAATTTCATTAAAACACCCCTAAAATACTATATTATACTAAACACAAAGTATAAAATGCCTATTAATGTTGTGAATGATAATATTGCAATTATTATATTTTGATTTCTAATATCTTTTTCCATGTCTGAAATTATATCTTTTAGAATTCTTGTTGCAATATCATTTTTAGCTTGTATTTCCTTTGCAAAATCATCTATTAGCATATTATTTTACCTCCTTGTATTAATTTATAGCAAGTCAAATTTAATATATTTTTATATGTTTGTTTTGTTAGACATATACTTTTATATGCAATCTTATTTTTTTATTAAAAACGTACTAATTTGACTTACTACGAATTAATAATCATGATTTATTTTAGGTTTCCGTATTAACAATTTCTTTGAAAAAAGTTTTGATGTTTTTTTATCATCAAAAGGTAGCAGCCAATTTACTCCTGTTATTAAACCTTTAGTATAAAATATTTTTGTTGGTTTTCCTAAAATTTTTAATATTCTTTTATATACCGCTTCCCTTGATGTATAAAAATTAATTTCTTTCTGTTCATAATCTAACAGTAAAATACTTTCTTGTTCATTTCTATCTATTTTTTGCCATTTTTCTTTGTCCATTATTGTTTTACCCCCTTAATTTTTTAGATGTTAGGGAAAGTCTTGCGACTTTCCTTTTCTCTCTTTTTTTCTTTTTTCTTTTTTTTAATAATATAGAATTTTACTGCACATATATATTAAATATTGCTTGAAATATCATACTATTTGCGAATGTATATTAATTAAAAAAAGTACATTATAAATAAATAGTATCGATAGCCCTTTGTTTTTCTAATATTTCATTGAATATTCCGCTTTTATTTATACTGTTCGCTTGCTTTAATGAATAATTAATAAAATTTTTTGCTTTTTGACTTTTACCCCAACTACTATAAGAACATATATTTCCTTTAAAGTGTTTATTAATTGCACTTTTTAAATCTTTAACACATTTATATGCTGATTTTTTTTCATCTCCAATTATTGATAAATGTATATGAGTATCGACTTTATTTCCAAATACTAATGTTTGAGGTCTACCTTTCTTACCTTTAATTTTAAGTTCCCTTTGTAAACAATGACTACTATCTGTGTTACTAACAGTTAGTAAATAACTTATATGTGGATATTTTTTATTATATCTTCTTAATGCATTTTGTATTGCATAAATATCTTGTTTAGATAATTTTGTTTTAAAAAGACATATAACATACAAACAAGCGGGTAATTTTGCTTCAAATTCCTTTAATCTATATATCATTGCAATTTTTTGATAGCCAAATTTTTAATTCTTCTATTGGAATTAAAAATCGTCTTTTGCCAATTAATTTTTTTGGAAATTTATCAGCTTTCGATAGTCTATATGCTGTAGAAAGTGGTATTTTTAATTTTGATGCCATTTCTTTTACTGTATAATATTTGTCTTTTTCTATATTATTTAATTTCATATTAATTTTCTCCATTCATTTCTATTTCTTTTTTATAAATATTTTCATAATTGTTTATATCTTGTTCTATATCTTTGTAAATTGCTTTAGCAAATTCAGCAAGTAACAAGTCGCATTCAATTAATTTTTCCACTTTTACTTGCCTCCTTTACTATGGAATTAACTAATTGAAATTAGTTTAATTTTATTAAATATCTTATTTTTTCTTTTTCTTCATTTGTAAGTTCTTTTCGTAGCTTTTTACTAAATTCTGTATCTCGTATGCCGTAGCATTTCTGCTACTTGCCATAATTTAAAATTTGATTTTTTAATCTCTTGTCTTATATCTTCATTAAACATTATTTAAACCTCCTATAAAGTATTGACAAGTTATAAATACTTTGCTATAATTATTATTGTTATAAATACTTGCTAATATTATTATAGTAAGTTTTCTGTAATAATGCAAGTAATTTTATGCAATTTTAAAAAACAATAGTATTACTTGTTGTAGGAGGTAAAATATGAGTAAAAAACAAGGAGAAGAAAAAAAGAAGGCAGAATCAAAATTTTATGATGAAATTTTAAATACCAGAATAAGAGAACTAATGAAAAATAATAACATAAAAGTAAAAGACCTAGCAAAAAAAATGAGTATTAGTTCAGAATCTGTTAGACAATGGACTGGAGGATATTCTCAACCAACTATAAAAAAAATTATAGAAATGTCAAAAATATTTAATGTATCTACTGATTATCTTTTAGGAAATAGTAATAGTCCAAGTATTAGCTTAACATATAAAAAAATTACTGATAGTTTTGGAATATCAAAAACTACTTTAAATAAATTAGCTTTGTGGAAAAAATATGCTAAATTCAATAATAATAACTTTAAATTTGAAATACTAAATTTTATGTTTGAAGATAATTTTTTAGATACCTTATTTGATAAATTTATTATGTATTACAATAGTTTGAAATATCCTAAAGAAAAATATGAAAAATTAGAAAAAGAGTTTAATATGGAACCTTCTAATATTTGTAGATATGCATTGGAAATGACCTTTGAAAAATTTATTGATAAAAGCTGCGAAAAATTTATTACTACTAATAAAAAAGAAAATAAACAAAATCTAAATATTAAACAAAATTATTTATTTGATATGGAAGAAGAAGACTTTGAAAAATATTTTTTAGATTTAGAAGAGGAGTAAGAGTATGAATGTAGTTATATATGCTCGTTATAGTTGCAGTAATCAAAGAGAAGAAAGCATAGAAGGACAATTAAAAGTATGTTATGAGTTTGCTAAAAATAATAATTATACAGTTATAGGAGAATATATAGATAGAGCTATTAGTGGAAGAACTGATAAAAGACCTGAATTTTTAAGAATGATAGAAAATAGCAAAAAGAAATTATTCGAGAAAGTGTTAGTATATAAATTAGATAGGTTTTCTAGAGATAGATATGATAATGCTATTTATAAGAAAAACTTACAGAAAAATGGAGTAACAGTAATTTCTGCTTGTGAAAACATACCAGAAGATGAAAGTGGTGATATTTTAGTATCAGTAATAGAAGCAATGTCACAATATTATAGTAAAGATTTATCTAGAAAAGTTAAAAGAGGAATGAGTTCAAACGCAGATAAATGTATTAGTACAGGAGGAACAATACCATTAGGGTTTTATATTGGAGATGATAAAAGGTATCATATAAATGAAGAAACTGCACCAATAGTAGTAAAGATTTTTGAAATGTACTCTACTGGTCATACAATGAAAGATATAATAGATTATCTAAACTCAATGAATTATAAAACAGTATTAGGCAATAAATTTAATAAGAATAGTATTTATAAAATGTTAGCTAATAAAAAATATAATGGATACTATGTGTATAATGGTTTAGAAGTTAAAGATGGTGTACCTAAAATAATTGATGATAACTTATTTGAGAAATGCCAAGAAATTATGAAGAAAAATAAAAAGGCTCCAGCAAGAAGAAAAGCTGAAGAAGAATATTTATTAACAACAAAAATATTTTGTGGAAAATGCAATTCTGCAATGGTTGGAATAAGTGGTAGAGGAAGAAACAAAGAAAAATATGCTTATTATAGATGTAAAAATAAACCATTAAAACTTTGTGATAAAGAAACCATACAAAAAGAATATATAGAAAATATTGTAATTAATGAAACTAAAAAGGTTTTAACAGATAAAAATATTGAAAGAGTTGCAAAAGAAGTTGTTAAACTATGCAAACAACAAAGTAATACAGAAACTCTAAAATATTTAAAAAAGCAATTAAAGAAAATAGATGATGAAATTACAAATTTATTACAAGTTTTAGAAAGTGGAAAAATCTCCGATTTAATTATAGATAGAATTGAAGAAAAGAAAACAGAAAAAGAGAATATAGAAAAACAAATAATAATTGAAGAAATGAAAACTCCTAATTTAACTATTGAAAAAGTAAAGAAGTTTTTAGAGAATTTTAGAAGCGGAGATTATAATGATATACGATATAGAAAAAGTTTAATAAATGTCTTTGTAAATAAGGTTATTGTATATGAAGATAAATTGACTATCCTGTATAATTTACAAGATAGTCAATCTAATGTTTTGTATAATACTACTTTGGTGAGCCAGGAGGGTCTCGAACCCCCGACCCCAAGCTTAGAAGGCTTGTGCTCTATCCAGCTGAGCTACTGACCCATATTGTGTGTCTTCCCCATTTAAGTTGGGGAAAATTGGGGAAATGTTATTTTTACATAGATACTTAAATATTTGCTATCCCCTACATATTCAAGTTCTCAAAGGTTTATGATGATTTTTATACCTTTGTTTTAGAAGGCCCGTGCTCTATCCAGCTGAGCTACTGACCCAAAATTAACACTAAATAATAATACCATAAAAAGACTATATTGTCAATCAAATTTACAAAAAAAATCGAAATAATAGTTACTTGATAATGGTTTTAAATAAAAAAAGCTTCTGAAGTACTAAAAGAAAAGCACGTACTCTTGATAATATAAG